>CAZZDB010000104.1:0-13740 GCA_964652485.1 uncultured Oleiharenicola sp. | reverse complement strand
CATCACCGTGGTCGGCGGCGGCGACACCGCCACGGCCGCCAAGAAATTCAAGGTAGCCGACAAGGTCACGCATTGCTCCACCGGCGGCGGGGCCAGCCTCGAGTTCCTCGAGGGCAAGGTGCTGCCCGGCGTGGCGTTCCTCGAAAACTGATCCCTCAACCCGCACTATTTATGATCCGCAAGAAACTCATCGCTGGTAATTGGAAGATGAACAAGACCGCCGCTGACGGCGTGGCCCTCACCAAGGATATCCTGGCTGAGGTCGGCCGGGAGACGGCCGTGGACCTCGTCCTCTGCCCGCCCTACACCGCGCTGGAAAGCGTCGGCCGCGCCCTTGAGGGCCAGGCCGTCAAGCTCGGCGCGCAGAACATGCACCCGGAGAAAAACGGCGCCTACACCGGCGAGGTCTCCGCGGAGATGCTCCGCGGGCTCTTCGCCACGCATGTCATCCTCGGCCACAGCGAGCGCCGGGCCTATTTTGGCGAGACCGACGGCTTCATCAACAAGAAGGTGCTCGCGGCGCTGGCCAACCAGCTCAAGCCCATCCTGTGCGTGGGCGAGACCCTGGCCGAGCGCGAAGGCGGCTCCACCCTCGCGGTCGTGCAACGGCAGCTCGAAGGCGGCCTGAAGGGCGTGACCAACGAGCAGATCACGACGGCGATCATCGCCTACGAGCCCGTGTGGGCCATCGGCACCGGCAAGGTGGCGACCACCGCGCAGGCGCAGGAAGTGCACGCCTTCATCCGTGACCTGTTGACCAAGCTCCACGGCGCCCCGCTCGCGCAGAAGGTGCGCATCCTCTACGGCGGTTCGATGAAACCCTCCAACGCCGCCGAATTGCTCGCCGAAAAGGACATCGACGGCGGGCTGATCGGTGGAGCCGCGCTCGAAGCCCGGTCGTTCATCGACCTCGTCAAGGCCGCGGTCAAGGCGGGCTGACGGAGCGCATCAACCGGAGTACGGCCAGACTGCGCCCCGGCAGTCAACGACAAGCCCGCGCCGGGCGCAGTCCCAACGTGAGGCGGCACTGGGGAGTTCTCCTCGTTTTGCGGGCTTGCCGACAGGGAAAGACCTCGAATTAGATGTCGGTTGATGCGCCGCCTTTTCGGTATCACCTATCTTATCGTGGCTGGCGTTGTCGCGACTCTGCGCGCGGACTACCAGTTCAAGGCACCCGACTGGACCATCGAGGCGCAATTTGCCGCGGAGCCGAAGACGGACATCATCCTCTCTCCTTCGCCGCAGGGTGACGTGAAGGCCAGCAGGTATTTCTTGGAACAGGCGGGCGAGCGCAGCATGCTCATCCGTTTCGCCTACCCCATGGCGTTTCTGCCCGGGGCAGAGACGGGGATCTACGAAAAATCAATCGGGGAGATGATGAAATCGCGGCCCGGCCAGTTGCGCACGGAGGAGAAATACCAGCTCGGCCCGTTCGAGGGCGCCAGAATCGTCGTCATCCAGCCCCGGGAGAAGACCCTGCGCGAGATCCGGCTGGTTGTCATCGGGTCATCGCTTTACGTGATGAGCGCGGAATGGCCGGCGGCGGGGACGGGCGCTGAGCGCGCGGAGAAGTTCTTCAGCAGTGTGCGGCTCCGCGCGGACAGCACGGATCAGCGCGTGGTCGAGGACCGGGAACGCTGGCGCGAGTTCGGTTTCGGCCACTTCAAGCTGCGCATCGATGGCTCGCGCTGGTATCGTGATCCGGCCGACCAGGAGCCGGGCATATTCAACTTCCTGCGCGTTGACCAGAAGGCCGAGGCCCAGTTCATCGCGGAGGAGAGTCCGATCGAGGGTGGGGACATCGAAAAGGCCGTCCTGAACACCGCGCGCGAAGCCGCCGAGTCGGTGACCGTCAAGAAACGGGGCCAGAAGCTGCGTGGAGCGGTGCAGGTGGTCGAGTTGGAGTTTGAGGCGCGGGTTGACAGTGTGACCTACGTGAACCACGGCTATTTCTACACGGGGCCGCAGGGTGCGGTACAGCTGCGCTCCTGGGCCAAGGATGCGGACTACCGCAATGTTTCGGCGGACATGAGCGAGCTGCTCGATGGCCTGACCGTCGGGGCGAAATAGGGCCCAATGCTCGTGCCGCGGTGCGGGCGGTCAGGGATCAGCTGTTTCGTCCAGCCATCGTTTCGGTCAGGGAGCGGAGAAAGGAACTGTCGCCGGCCAGGGACCGGAACGCGATAAGGGCGTCGTCGGTATGCTGGCGGGCGATGCGCCGCGAGGCTTCCAGGCCGTGTAACTTCACGTAGGTGGTCTTGCCGGCCTTGGCGTCCTTGCCGGCGGTCTTGCCGAGCGTGGCGGTATCCGCGGTCGCGTCGAGGATGTCATCGGTGATCTGGAACGCGAGGCCGAGACTCCGGCCGGCCTCGCGCAGCGTGGCGAGTTGGGTTCGGTCCGCCCCGCCGCAGAGGCCGCCGGCGACGAGCGCGGCTTCGATCATAGCGGCGGTCTTGTTGAGGTGGATGTATTCCAGTTCCGCGGCGGTGGCGTTGGCCTTCTTTTCCGCGAGGAGATCTTCCATCTGCCCGCCGATGAGCCGCTCGCTGCCGGCGGCGTCGGCGATTTCCCGCGTCAGGGTGGTGCACAGGGCCGGGAAAGTGGCATAATTGCGGCCAATGATCTGGAAGGCGAGCGTGAGCAGGGCGTCGCCGGCGAGCAGGGCAGTGGCTTCGTCGAACTGCCGGTGGGCGGTGGGCCGGCCACGGCGGAGGTCGTCGTTGTCCATGCACGGCAGGTCGTCGTGGATGAGCGAGTAGGTGTGGATGCATTCGAGGGCGACCGCGGCGGCGAGCGGGTCAGCCTTGTCAACCGGAAGTGCATCCGCTCCGGCGCCGATAAGATCCGCCGTGGCGAGCACGAGCACGGGCCGGAGGCGCTTGCCACCGGCCTCGAGGCTGTAGCGCATGGCCGCATGCAGCCGGGCGGGGCGGGCGCCAGCCAGTGGCGTAAGGGCATCCAGGCCCTGCTCCACGCGCTTGCGGTAGGTGTCGAACTGGTCGGCATGATTCATGGGGGGAGCCTGTTGACCACAACGCGCTTAGCGGGCCAAGGTCAAGCCGTTGCACCCGAAATCGCACGCCGGCGGGCCAAGAACAGACTCGCCAAGCTGCGGACGGCAAATCATATCAAGGGTCACTTTTCGGATGCCCACCTACGAATACGTCTGCACCAAATGCGGCCATGAACTGGAAGCGTTCCAATCGATGAAGGACGCGCCACTCAAGGTTTGCCCGGCCTGCTCACGCCGCACGCTCAGGCGCAAGGTTGGTGGCGGCGCCGGCCTGATCTTCAAGGGCAGTGGCTTCTACATCACCGACTACAAGAAGAAGCCGGTGGACAAATCCGCCGACAAGGCTGCCCCCGCTGCCCCGAAACCCGCCGAAAGCAAGCCCGCCGCGACTGCGGCCAAATAACCTCCCCCGCCATGGCTGACAAAAAAATCGCAAAAGCGCTCTATGGTCCCAGCGTCACCGAAGTCGCCCTTGGGGCGGTGCTCGGCTTGATCTGCGGCGTCCTGGTCGCGTGCCTTTACCTCGTGTTCAAGCCGGTGGTGCAGCTCAAGGAGCTGCCGAAGGAGCCCTCCCGAAGCGTCGTCTATTACATCCCGGGCTCGGAGAGCAGCACCAAGAGCAAGGGCTGGCAGGCGAAACAGAAGCAGTTGATCGATGGCACGAGCGTCGCGCTCATCGAGGATGATCTGAACGCTTGGGCCGCTTCCGTGGCGGCCCCGGCCAAGCCCGCCCCGGCTCCCGGCAAGCCCGGCACCAAGCCCAAACCGGGCGAAAAACCGAAGCCCGCCGAGAAGCCCAAGGCCGAGGAAGCCAAGGAGGAGGGAAAGCCGCCTCCGCCGGAAGGTTACTTCATTCCCGGCACGCCCAACTTCAAGATCATCGGCGACAAGCTGCAGGTGGGCATGAAATGCACGCTGAACTGGTATGGCCTGACCTATGACACCACGGTGGTGGCGACCGGCGGCTTCAAGCGCTCCGGCGACGTCTTTGAATTCTCCGCTGACAAGGTCTACCTCGGCTCCTGCCCGCTGCACTTGATCCCGGCGGTGTCGGGCCTGCTGGTTTCGACGGTCGCCTCCAAGCAAAAACTTTCGGACGAGCTCCGCATTGCCCTGACCAAGGTCACCTCGATCACCATCGAAGGCGGCACCTTGAAGCTGGCGGTGCAATAACGTTGGCCCTCGCCCAGGCTGCGGCCGGCCGGCGCGGCCGCCTGCCGCGGCACTCGCCGCCGACCACTTCCCCTTGTGTCGAAGCACCTGAAAAATATCGGCGTGGTCTCGCTGCTTACGGTGGTGTCGCGCATCCTAGGGTTGGTGCGCGACACATTGAGCGCGGCCATCTTCGGCGCGAGCGTGTTGAACACGGCGTTTCTCTCGGCCTTCCGCCTGCCCAACCTTTTCCGCCGCCTCCTGGGTGAAGGGGCGTTGACGGCGGCCTTTCTGCCCAACCTGCAGCATGAATTGCACGAGCACGGCCGGACAGGGGCGTTCGACCTGCTGAACAAGGTGGCGAGCTGGCTGCTCGTTGTCACCGGTGCGCTGGCTGCGGGGATGATGCTGGTTTTCAGCCATTCGCGACTCGTCCCGGGGCACGAGGCCAAGTGGTATCTCCTCGCTGATCTGACGGTTATCCTGGTGCCTTACCTGGTCTTTGTCTGTCTGGCGGCGGCGTTCAGTGCCACGCTGCAGGTGTTCCAGCGTTTTCTGGAACCGGCGCTCTCCCCGATCTGGCTGAACCTGTCGATGATCGCGACACTCGGTGGCGCCGGCCTGCATTTCGCCTCCACGCCGCTGGGCGAAATCCACTGGTTATGCGCGGGGGTCCTTCTGGGCGGTTTCCTGCAGATGGCGGTGCCGGCGGCAACCCTGATTTGGGGCGAGGGCTGGCGGCCGCGGTTCGACCTGGGATTGTCGCCGCGAGTGCGCGAGATCGCCCTGCTGATGACGCCGGGGCTGTGGGGCACGGCGATCTACCAGGTGAATTCCTACGTCTCGAGCATGCTGGCCTTCTCCATCAATGATTCGGCGGGCACCTGGATGTTCTATGCGAACCGCCTGATGGAGCTGCCCATCGGTGTCTTCGCGATCGCGGTTTCTACCGTGATCTATCCGCTGCTTTCCCGCCACGCGGTGGAGAAGAATTTCACCGGCCTCGCGGAGGATTTTCGCAAGGGCGTGCGCCTGATCTTGATCATCAACGTGCCGGCGGCGGCCGGGCTGGCCCTGCTGAGCGAACCGATCGTGCGGCTGCTCTTCGAGCGACATAACTTCACCGCGGCAGACACCCACGCGACCGCGCCGTTGCTGGCGATTTATGCCCTGGGGTTGCCGTTCTTCTCGGTGGTCAACCTGACGGTGCGGGCGTTTTACGCGGTCAAGAACACCAAGGCGCCCGTGCGGGTGGCGACGGTGGATTTCCTGGTCAACCTCGGGCTCAGCCTGATGTTGATGCGCTGGCTTGGGGCGGCCGGCCTGGTCGTGGCGAGCACCGCGGCGATCGTCGTCCAGACGTGGCTGTTGCACCGTCAGCTCGGACCGGTGCTGCCGGGCCTGAGTCTGGCGCCGCTGGCGTCCAGCGTCGGGAAAATCGTTGCCGCCACGGCCATCATGGGGGCGATGGTCTGGGCCGGTGCGCATTTTGCGGCCCAACTGCCGCTGGGCGCCAAGGCGCGAGATCTCGTGGTCGTCGCCGGTCTCATTCCCACGGCCTGCGCGGTCTACGGGGCGTTGCTCTGGCTAATGCAGATCGAGGGTCGCGAGGACTTTGCGGCGCTGTTCGCCAGATTCCGAGGGAAACTTGGTTCCGTGCAACCGGGGGATTAGGAGCATGACGCAGTGCACGGTCATGATCACGAGGGTCGGCACCAATCCCCGTGTGTAGATCCCGGCGGCGATCTCGGGTGACCTCAGGCGACGCGGCTACGTGCCTGTGCTGACCAAGCTGGGCCCGACGGTCTTTCGGGCCACGCTGGTGCCGGTTGGTGGCGGTCGGCACCGGCTCTATCTGAACGGACTCATGCGGCGGCCGGCCGGCCGGGAGATTGGGGACATGGTCAGGGTGATCTTGACGCGGGATGCCGCTTCCCGCGTCCTACCGATACCTGCCGACTTGGCGACGGCGTTGCACGCCGCGGGCCGGATGACACAGTTCCTGGCCGGGACACCCTCGCGTCGGAAGGAAATCATCCGCTGGATCCTTGCGAACGCGAACGCGTCAACCCGCCGGCGCCGTATTGACCTGGCGGCGGCGCATTTCGACAAACGGCGGAAGCCCGCGGCGCAGCGGCGCCGCAACTGAACCGAAAGCCGGGATCGGGCTGCACGGTGAGATCAGCCGGTGTGGGGCGTGGCGGCAGGAGCCCCGACCACTTCCAGCATGGCCCGGAGCACGAGTTGTGCAGCGGTACCGGGCCGGATGTACCCGGTGTTGAGCACCATATCGTAGGCGTGCGGATCGTTGATGTCCTGTTCAAAGTTGGCGTACACGTAACGGCGGCGGGCGTTGTCGGTTTTCTCCAGGACTTGCTTTGCCTTGGCGCGATCGCACTTCTGCAGCTCCTGCAGGCGTTTGATGCGTAGCTCGAGCGAGGCCACCAAGCGGAGGTGGAAGCCGCCGGGCAGGTTGCGGGTGACGAGGTGGGAGGCCCGGCCGGCGAAGATCACGCGGCCGAGCTGGGCGATTTGGAGAATCGCCTCGGACACGCGATGCTCCAGTTCCCAGAGCGGCGGGTGCAGGCCGACGATTTCACCGATCATGCCCTTGATCTCGGAGCACCGGTCCTCCGGGAGGTAGTTGGCGAGGTGCTCCGGCAGGTGGTGGGTAGTCAGGGCGCGGGTGAGCAGGTCCTTGTCGAGAAACATCCAGCTGCGGCCCTCCTCGCCCAGCTGCCGATCGAGCAACGGCAGAAGGTGCTGGCCCAGCGTGGTGGCACCCGCGCAGGCTTCGCGCGAGATGGTGAGGAACGGCCGGCTGGGGGCGCTGAATGGGGCGCGGGACTCGCCTTCCGGGACCTTGAGCCGGGTCTTGAAAATCGCGAGACCGTGTTCGAGGTAAGTATGCGGAGCCATGGGTACCTTGGTTTGGAGTAACTATTTCCGACCGGCGGGCAGGAAGACCGGTCGCAAGAGCGCCCGGGGATAATCAGGTTCCCTCACTGGGAAGGATACCAGCGAGACCGCGGCTACGCCAACGGAATTGCTACGCATATCTTGCCCTTGAACCATAGTGGATGCGCGCGGGTGGACCCGGTTTCAGCCAGGGATTGCCAGCAGGTTGCACGGGCTGTTGGCTGCCGTCATGCCGGATACACCCGAGGTGTTGCACAGTGCGACCGAGCGCCGCTACGAGCTGACGGTCGCCGGCCATCTGTCCGTCTGTGAATACGAGCTGGCCGGCAACCGAATGATATTCACCCACACGGTCGTGCCGCCCGAATTGCGGGGGCGCGGCATCGCGGAGAAACTCGTGCGTACCGCGTTGGCTGAGGCGCGCGAGCTGGGCCGCAAGGTCACGCCGGCCTGCTCCTACGTGGCGAGATTCATCGAACGGAATCCCGAATATCGCGACCTCCTGGCGTAAAAAAACCCACAGCTTAGGCTGCGGGTTTGCCACTGGGCCAGACCGGTTCAGGCCTTCTGGACGAGGCCGGCCTTGATGGCCTTGACCGAGACCCACATGCGCTTCGAACCGCCGTTGGGCAGCTTGACCTTAATCCACTGCAGGTTCGGACGAAAAAGACGGGTGGTCAGGCTCGTGACGTGCGTGCCGATGCCACCGCTCTTCTTGGACTGTCCCTTGCGGTTGATGATCTTGCCCTTGACGGGGCGTTTACCGGTGATTGCGCAGATTCGTGCCATGGTGTTTCTTGAGTTAAAGGGTCGTGAGTAAAGGACGGCGGGAAGGCTTAGCAAGGGAATTTTGGAATTTGTGCCGTCGCATGGTCTATTTGCGTAAAGCATGCAGGGCCTGAAACTTCTGCCCCATGTTGGCGGGGTGGAGAAGTTGCATGACCATGCGTTTGCGCGGGCTGAAACTGCCAGCTTCGGCGGCAGTGATGGCAGCGAGGGTTTCCGCCGCATAGTTCATGAAGAAACTCTCCTGGGAATCGACCCGGGGTTCGCCAAACCCGGCGCGGACCAGCCCGTCCTCCAGCCAGTCCCAGCAGATGTGGCAAGTCAGGTCCTGCTTGCCAGGGCGGGCCAGCAGGTCATTGCCCATCTTCTGGCGGTGATAGGTGCGACCTGTGCCGGCCGGAAGGTTTTCCGCCAGCTCCCGCCAGTATTTGCCATAGTCGAAGGCCAGGAACAGCCCAGACCATTTCGGGCCGACGAGCCGGCTCAGCATCTGTTCTGTGCGCAAAGGCAGATCGATGTGATAGTTCTCCTCGGCGGTCTTTGGCAGCCGGTCGGAGTGGGCCGCGATCTCGACGGACAGGTCCGGCAGTTCCACCTCGCGCAAATGCCGGCCGTGCAGGGCGACGCCGAGTTCACGCCACGCCCCGTTCCTCCAGACCACCCGGTGGAATGGCTGGGCATCGAACAGTTCGTTGGAAAACACGACGACGCGGTCGGGCAGCGCAAACGGCTGGCCCAGCGAGATGGTCCGGTAGCTGGCGAAAGGATGAGGCAGGTCGCGCAGGATGCCGCCGCCGGGCTCGGCGCCAACCTCGACGAAGTTGAATTCGGCCGGACTGGCCGGCGCCAGCAGCTTGACGGAGGCGGCGATCACGAGTTCGCCAAAGACGGGGCTGAAGGTCGTGGAGGTGAAGAAATCCGCCCTTTCGTCCCGCCCCACGCGCCTGAAGTCGCGGGTGTAATACCCCGCCGTGGGGTGATACATCGCCAGCTCCATGAAGCGGGCAAAGGACACGCCTGCGACCGCCTGCGGTTCGGCGGCGAAGGTTTCAAAAAAGTCGGACGAGGAACCCATTTGCCAAGCCAAGCAAATGCTTACAGTGAAAGCCATGCTCAAACGCTTTTTCCTCATCGGCGTGGCGATTCTCGCCGGTTACGGGCTGGCACAGTTTGCGGCCAGCCACCCCGGCGCGCCCAGCTGGTGGCCCGACCGCGAGCGCGACCGGAATGTCCGGTATTTCCGCGAGGTGATGCAGTTGGTGAAGGAAAACTACGTGGGCGACGCCCCGAGCGGCTACGACGATCTGACCCGCTCCGCGCTCGACGGCATGGTGGGGACCCTCGATCCGCATTCCCAATTCCTACGAGCGGACGACTATCAGGCCACGGAGGAAGAGCTGACCAACGCATTCGGCGGGGTTGGCATCCAGGTCGAGCAGCGCGACGGCCAGATCATCGTGATAACGCCGATCGCCGGCAGCCCGGCCGAGCGTGCGGGCCTGCGACCGGGCGACCGGTTGGTGAAGATCGACGGCAAGACCCTCGTAGCCCCGACGATCGACAAAACCGTGAAGCTGGTCCGGGGCGAACCCGACACCGAGGTCACACTGACCGTCTTCCGCCCGAGCCAGAACCGCACCATCGATTTCACGCTGAAGCGCGAGCGCATCCGCCTCGATAGCGTGCGCAACGCCACCATCGGGCCAGACGGCATCGGCTACCTGCAGATCACGCAGTTCAGCGAGCGCACCGGTGCGGAATTCATCGCGGCGCTCACCGGTCTGGAGAGACAGGGCCTGCGCGCCCTGGTGATTGATTTGCGCAACAACCCCGGCGGCCTGCTCGACGCGGCCATCGACGTGTGCAACCAGTTTTTCGACAAGGGCGAACTCATCGCTTACACTCAGGGTCGCGCGCCCGAGTCGCGGGAAAATTTCAACGCCGACGGCAAGCACGCCCGCCGCGCTTATCCCGTGGCGGTCCTCGTCAACGGCGGCACGGCCAGCGCGGCGGAGATTGTCTCCGGGGCGATGAAGGACACCAGGCGCGCGGTCATCGTCGGCGAAAAGACCTTCGGCAAGGGCTCCGTACAAAGCGTGCTTGAACTCCAGAATGGCGAAGGCCTGCGCCTGACCACGGCGCGTTACTACACCCCCAGCGGCATAACCATTCATCAGAAGGGCATCCAGCCGCAGGTCGAAATCGAGGTCTCCACCGACGACGAGGCCAAGTTGAGGCTGCAGCAGTCGCGCCCGGACCTCACGGCGCCCGCCGAGTTCGTCGGACACTTCGGCTTCGACCGCATCGACGACCTGCAGCTTGACGCGGCCGAGGAGGTCCTGCGCGGGCTGCTGGCGGCGAGGGAAGCCAGATGAAAACGATCCTCTTCGGTGGCGGCGGCCTGCAACCGCCGCCCGACGCTCCCGGAGCGCCGCGAGCAGTGACCCCGCCATGATTCTCGCCCTGGAGAGTTCGTGCGACGAGACTGCCGTGGCCGTGTTCGACCCGGCGCTGGGCCTGACGGGCGAGTGGATCCACAGCCAGATCGCGCTGCACGAGAGCTACGGTGGCGTCGTGCCGGACCTCGCCAGCCGCGAGCACCTGACGAATTTTTCCCCGCTGCTGCGACGCGCACTGGAGATGGTGCCGCCGGCGAGTGTCACCAAGATCGCGGTGACGGCGGGCCCCGGTTTGGCGGCGTGTCTGGCGATGGGTCTATCCGCGGCGAAGAGCCTGGCTCTGGCGTGGAAGGTGCCGGTGGTCGGCGTCAACCACCTGCGGGCCCATGCGTTCTCACCTTTCATTGGCCTGCACGCGGCGAATCCGGGGGCCTTTGCTGCGGAGTTTGCGCAACTCCTGCCACACCTCGGCCTGCTGGTCTCAGGGGGAAACACGGCGCTGTTCACCCTCGACGAGTCGCGCGGAATCCGGCTGCTGGCCTCAACGATGGACGATGCCGCCGGTGAGGCGCTCGACAAGGGCGCCAAACTGCTTGGCCTCTCCTATCCAGGCGGGCCGCAGGTCGAAAAGCTGGCGGCAACCGGTCGCGCCGATGCCTTTGAGTTTCCCAAGGCCATCGCCCGGCGGGCCTCGCTGGAGTTCAGTTTCTCCGGTCTGAAGACGAGCCTGCGTTACCAGTTGGAGAAAATGGCGCCCGACGAGATTGAGCGGCGGCGGGCCGACCTGTGCGCCAGCTACCAGGGTGCGGTGTTTGAGTCGCTCGTGCGCAAGTCGAAGCTCGCGTTGGAGCGCGGGGCTTACCGCAGTTTTGGGGTCTCCGGCGGAGTGGCGAACAACCAGACATTGCAGGCGGAACTGGAGAAGCTGACGAAACAACAGGGTGTGTCTTTCCTGCGCGCGCAGCCGCAGCACACCGGGGACAACGCCGGTATGATCGCCTTTGCGGCGTGGTCCGAGCGCGAGCCTGGCGGCGTCGACGACGCCGGCTACGCTCTCAAGATCGCCCCTAGCCGGACCTTGGCGGTGGGTTAGCTGAGGGGAACTGACCAGATGGCGGGGGAGAGCCCCACGAAGGTTGCGCTTCTATTGGACGACGGCCTGCAGGGTCTGCTTCTTGGCCGGGAAGACCTTCTCCCGTTTGGGACGAAACCATCGGGAGCGCGGGACATAGGGAGCGAGGGCCATCAAAGCCCGGAGCCACCGATGTTCGCGGTGGATGGCATCCTCGCTGCCGACTGGAAATTCCCTGCGCCCGAGGCAGACATTCGCGAGGAATTTCTTGGACTCGAGGCCGTGCGGGAGGTCCTCGAGGTGGTGCGTGACCATGCCCGCACGGGGAAAGCTGCGGAACCGGCCGCCATACCGCCCGAACAAGCTCTTCAGGCAACGCGGCTGGTGCACGGGCATGTTCTCGGTGATGTAGAGGAACCGGTGTCCCGCAGCCCGCAGCCGGTTGCAGACCCATGACTCGGCGTCGGTGGCGTAGTTGAAAGTCTCGGTGTGCCTCTGCAAGTAGGCGGTCTCGGCGATGGCGAAGTCCAGGCCCAGCGACCAGCGCTTCTCGATCCACTCAGCGCTGGCCCAGACGGCGTGCTCGGCCGCCAGTCGACGGACATATTCTTGCACCAGCGTGTCGGAAAAAACCCAGGTATCGGCCTCGAGCAGTACGGTGTAGCGGCATTCGTCGGGGATAAGCCCCAGCCCGGCGAGAACCAATTGCGCGTTGCCCTTGAGATGCCCGGCGTTGTGGACCAGTTCCACGCAGCGGTCGGCGGCCGCCCACACTGATTCCGGCAGCGAATGCCCGGCGGACCGGCCATTCGAGACCACTACCAGATAGTAGCTGTCCCGGTTCCAGTACTTCCGGATCAGATCAACGCAGACGGCCAGATCCGCCATGCGGTCGTGAACCCTGAGCAAGACAGCGATCATGGGAGAAATGCGACAGAAGCGCGGCCGGCCGGTTCCGGCCACGTACGCGCGGCGGATTTATCGTGGCCCGCATGTAACTTCTGATGCGGGAGCGCGTCTTTTGGCTTCACCCCGGCGGCTGACGATCGAAGGGACGCCGGTGCTCGCCGCTCGTTGTCGGGAGGATTCGCCCTACCTTTTGAGTTTCTCGCGCAGATACGGGGCCGTGGGGCTGCGCTTTACTTTCAGCAGGCCGGCGAGAGGGCCTTGATAGAGTATCTCCCCGCCGTGCGGGCCACCGCCGGGTCCGAGTTCGATGATGTGGTCCGCCTCGGCCAGCAGGTCGAGGTGATGTTCGATCACGAGGACGGTGTGACCCTGCTCGACGAGGTTGTGCAAGACCTTGATGAGTTTCTCGCAGTCGCTGAGGTGGAGGCCGATCGTCGGTTCCTCCAGCAGATAGAGGTTGCGCACGGCAATATTGTGCGACCGTTCCTTGTAGGTCCGGAGGCCGGTCGCCAGTTCGGTCACGAGTTTCAGGCGCTGGGCTTCGCCGCCGGACAGGGTTGGCGAACTCTGCCCGAGGGTCAGGTAGCCAAGGCCGCAATCGACCATCAGCTGGCACACCTGCGAAAGCTGGGAATGAAAATCGAAGAACACGGCCGCTTCATCGAACGACAGTCGCAGCACCTGCCCGATGGTTTTGCCTTTCCAGGTGATGTCGGACAGCTCCGGTCCGTAGCGTGAGCCCCCGCAGTTGTCGCAGGGCAGGTAGGAGTCGGGCATGAATGCCATCTCCAGCTTGATGCGGCCCGCGCCGGAGCAGGCCTCGCAGCGGCCGCCGGGGGTGTTGAAGGAGAAACGACTGGCGGTGTAGCCGCGCATCTTCGCCTCGGGGAGGGAGGCGAAGAACTGGCGGATGAGATCGAAGATGCCGAGGTAAGTCGCCGGCGTGGAGCGCGGGGTCTTGCCGATCGGAGCCTGGTCGACCTCGACGACCGATTTGAAGGCGGCGGCGCCGCGGAGTTCGGCAAATGGCCGGCCGTCGAGTGCCTCCCAACCGCTGTCCTTGTTCCGAACAAATTCCCGACCCGTGAGCCTGGCCTTCTTTTGCCTGATGGCACAGGTGACGGCCGGGTGCAGGAGATCCCGGAAGAGGGTGGATTTGCCCGCGCCACTGGGGCCGCAGGCCATGATCAACCGGCCGAGCGGCAGCCGGACCGTCTGCTGTTTGAGATTTCGGTAATTGATGCCGCGCAGTTCCAGCCAATCCTTAGCCGGCTCGCGGTAGGAGCCGCGCAGCGGATGCGAAATGCCGTTGGCGAGGAACAGACCGGTCAGCGAGGCCGCGTTTGCCTTCAACGCAGTGGGAGTGTCGTTGGCCAGGATGGTTCCGCCGTTGATGCCGGCGCCGGGGCCGAGGTCGATGATCCGGTCGGCCCGTTCCATCACGACATCGTCGTGCTCGACGACGAGGACCGTGTTGCCTTTGTCGCGCA
>CAZZDB010000103.1:0-13870 GCA_964652485.1 uncultured Oleiharenicola sp. | reverse complement strand
TCATCACCTTTTCCCGCAAGCTGCACCGCCCGGTCATCACCCGCCTGAAGATCCTCTGCAGCGTCAACATCGCCGAATCCCGCTTCCCGCAGGACGGCCGCTTCTCCGTCTCGATCGGCACCAACAAGGCCGACTTCCGTTTCTCCTGCATCCCCACGGTCCACGGCGAGAAGGCGGTCATCCGTATCCTCGCCTCCACCGGCCGGAAATCGCTGATGACCCTCGACAAGATGCTCATCTCGCAGCCGATCCTGCTGCCCTTGAAACGGCTGATGCAGAGCCCCAACGGCATCATCTTCGTGACCGGCCCGACCGGCTCGGGCAAGACCACCACGCTCTATTCCGCCCTCGGCGAGATCAACCACCCCGGCATCAACATCTCCACGATCGAGGACCCGGTGGAGATCCAGCTCGCCGGCTTGAGCCAGAGCCAGGTCAACGCGCACATCGACCTGAAGTTTTCTACGCTGCTCCGCTCGTTTCTCCGCCAGGACCCGGACGTCATCCTCATCGGCGAAATCCGCGACCTGGAGACCGCCAAGATCGCCACCGAGGCCGCCCTCACCGGCCATCTGGTCCTCGCCACTCTTCACACCAACACCGCGGCGCAGGCCATCGTCCGCCTGATGGAAATCGGGGTCGAGTCCTACATGGTCGCCCCGTCCGTCATCGGCGTGCTCGCCCAGCGCCTGGCTGCGCGCATCTGCGAGAAATGCAAGGAAGCCTATTATCCACCACGCGAGACGCTGCTGCGGTATTTCCAGGCGGAGGGCCTGACCGACGTGCCGTTCTACCGCGGACGGGGCTGCCCGCACTGCCGCGGCACCGGTTACCGCGGCCGGGTCGCCTTCCACGAACTCGTCCTCATCACCGAGGAGATCCGCCAGCTCATCAACGAACGGAGAAGCGCGCAGGAGATCACCAAGGCCGCCGGCCGCGTGGGCTTCAAGCCGCTCCGCTATGATGGCTTGCGCAAGGTTCTGCTCGGTCTTACCACCATCGAGGAAATCGAACAAAATACCTCGTTCGAGTGGGCCACCTGACCCCTTCATCATGCCCGACCAGCCAACCCTAGACCCAGCCGCGATCGAAGCCTTGCGCGCGCTCAGCCCGGACACGGACGGCACGTTCCTGCGCGAGTTGATCGAGATTTACCTGCAGGATACGCCCGAGCGCCTGGCCGATCTCGATGCCGCCCTGGCCCAGAACGACGCCAAGGCCCTGATGCGCGCCGCCCACACCATCAAGGGCAGCTCGAGCAACTTCGGCGCGACCCGGCTGGCCCACCTCGCCCAGGAGATCGAATTGCACGGGAAAGCCGGCACCTGCGGTCCGGTCCCGCCCCTCGTCCCAGGCCTCAAGGCCGAGTTCGCAGCTGTCGCCCAGGCTTTGGGGAAGGTCGCCGGGGCCTGAACCCGTGTCCTGATCGTTGCTCGGAGCCCGGCCGGGCGGCGATCTTCTGGCGGCGGAACTGCGAGCACAAACCGAGGTTTGTAATCCGTGGCGCTGGCTTTCACAGTCGCCCCATCGCCCATGAACCTTCTCCGCCGTTCGTTCTTCTTGCTCCTCGCCCTGCCCTGCGCCGCCTTGGAATGGAAGGCCACTACGTTGTCCTTCACCACGGCGCCGTTTCAGACGACCCAGGACGTCGTCTTCGAATTCCGGAACGCCGGGAACAAGCCGGTCGCGCTGCTCCGCCTCGACACCAACTGCGACTGCCTCACGGCCAGCGCCGATCAAAGGACCTATGCACCCGGCGCCAGCGGCAAGATCAGCGCCCGCTTCACCATCGGCGACCGCCTCGGGCTCTATGAACGGACCGTCACCGTGGTGACGGATGAATCGCCCGAGCCCATCCACCTCCTCACGCGCTTCGAGGTGCCGGACCTCGCCACGCTCTCCCCCCGCAGCGTGGAGTGGCGGCCGGGCGATCCCGCCGGGGAGAAAACCATCGAACTCACGACGGCGGACGGACTGGAGATCGCCTTCGCCGAGGCCCAGCCGACCAACCAGGACTTCACCGCCCGCCTGGAGACGGTTGAGGCGGGCCGGCACTACCGGCTGCATCTCAAGCCCCGCGACCCCACGCGGCCGGCCAGCGCCGCCATCCGCATCTTCGGCCGGGAGAAATCCGGCCACGATGTCGTCGTCAGTGCCTATGTCACGGTGCAATAAGGAGCCACGAGCGAGGTCGGAACCGGCGCTTCCCGGCTGCATCCAGGCAACAAGAAGCCGGCGCTGCGTGGTGGCGCCGGCTTCGGGGATGGACCAAGCGGGAATATTATTGCAGCAGCTTGAGTACGGTCTGGGGCGTCTGGTTTGCTTGGGCCAGCATGGCGGTGCCGGCCTGGACGAGGATGTTGTATTTCGCCAGGTTGGTCGACTCCTGGGCGACGTCGACGTCGCTGATCTGGGAAACCGTGGCGGACAGATTCTGCGATTCCACCTGCAGGGTGCCGGCGGCGAGCCCGAGGCGCGACTCGGTGGCGCCGAGCGAGGCGCGCTGGGTGGCCACCTGCTGCGTGGTGTCCTTGATGGCACTGACGGCCCCAGGATCCTTCGCCTGCAGCAGGTAGTTGCCTGAGGCGTCCTGCTGGATGAGGCTGAGCATGGGGCCGGTGCGGAGATTCAAAGTGGGAATGGTCAGGTCCTGGCCGACCGAGGGACCGACGCTGACGGTCGGTCCGGCAGCCGAACCGAAGAGGGTGGTACCGTTGAACGTGCCCAGCGGGGAACTGACCCCGGCCGTTCCGCCAATCTCAGCGGTGGAGCCCCCGATGGTGGCCCGGAGCTGGTCCTGCAGCGCGGTGAATTCCTGCTGGTAAAGGGAGATGTCGGACGAGCTCTTGGTCACGTCGGACGAGAGCACGCTGAGCTCGCTCAGGCGGGAAAGGATGTTCGTGACGTTACCCATGTAACTGTCGGCCGTCTGGACGTAGGAGACGGCGTTCTGGACGTTGGTCGAGGCCGCCTGCACGCGGAGGTTCTGCGCCGTCAGTTTCTCGGAGACGCCCAGGCCGGCGGGATCGGCCGCGGGATCGACGATCTTGGAACCGGAGGACAGGCGGTTGAGCGAGCGCGCCAGCAGGTCCTGGGTCTGGTCGAGGTTGTGGGCGGCGTTGATGGCCTGGAGGTTGGTGTTGATGACACTCATGGGAGGAGGCGGTAAGGCGGGACGGTGGAACGGACGTCAGGTCCGGGAAGTGGGTTGAATCCCGTCGACGGGGGGAGGCGCGGACGGACCGGCATCCTTGGCGCGGGCGAGACGGGGCAGCCGGACCCCGGGCAAGGTGGCGGGCTTCATCGCGGCGGCCTGGTTGGAAGCCACGATGTCGGCCAGCACCTCCTTGCGGAAGATGGGAATCTCGCGGGGGGCCTCGATGCCGATCTTGACGACGTCGCCCTCGATGCGGGTGATCCGGATCTCGATGTTGCCACCGATGACGATGGACTCATTTACTCTGCGGGAAAGGACTAGCATACGACCTCCTTGTCTGGATGTTTAGGTGGTGGCCACCCGCCCCGCCCCCTGGTTCTTCTCAACCAGGGAGTAGTGGGCGCTGTAGCGGGAATAATTGGAGATGACGAGCTGGCGGCCGATGCGGGTGCGGCGATTGATGACGACGGGCCCGATCAGGTTCACCGTCGCCTCCACCGGGTTCTGGCGCTGGAGGGTCACGATATTGAGGACCATGGCTTCGGCCGCGCCGTTCAGGTCCAGCGACATCGCGTGTTCGTCGAAGAGTTCGAGCTCGTAGTCCGGCACGATGCCGCCCGGCTCGATCACGATGAAGTGGACCGAATCGCGCGGACCGGTGAGCTTGAGCCAGAGGAAGGGCAGATGGTCGGGCTGGTAGAGCAGTTCCGCTCGCCGGTAGCTCTCGAAGCCGATCAGGCCGTTGGGCAGGGTGAAGGAATTGGCAGGCGGGGCCTCCAGATCCGTGGGATAGAGTTCGGGCAGGACTTTCATGTGGGTGGAGCGAAGGGTTGAGGGGTCGGGCCGCGCGGGCTCAGGCGGCGGGGATGTAGTCGAGGAGGGACATCTTCATGATCATGGCGGCCGACTGCAGCGCCGCCTGGTAGGCCGTCTGAGCCTGGTTGAGCTTGACGACGGTGGAGGGCAGGTCGGCGCTGGTCTCGCCGGAGATCAGCTGGTTGATGCCGGTCGTGCGATCGGACTGCTGCGACTGGCTGGCCTCGATGCGCGTCTGCACCCCGCCGTTGTCGGAGATGGCGGAGACCAGGAGGTTCTCGCTCGCCGTCAGGCCCGGCTGCGCGGCGGACACGTTGGCGGTGTCGCCACTGGCAAGCCCGTTGCGGAGGCTGATGAGGTTGTTGATGAAATCCGCCAGGCCGGAGTTGGTCGTGCCGTCAGTAGCGGGCGTGACGCTGGTCGCCTCGGACAAAGGGATCGCCGCCTGGGCGGAGTTGCCGGTGTAGGTGACGGCGGTGATCTGCCCGCTGGCGTCGCGCTGGATGGCGATCGGGGGCGTGTCCACGGCGGTGCCGCCGTAGATGTAGTTGCCGTTGAAACTCGTGTTGGCTGCCTGCACCGCCTGCTCGATCAGCTGGTTGGTCTCGGTCGCATAGGCGTTCATGGCATCGGAACCGAGCACACCGGTGCCGAGGGTGACCAGTTCGCCGGCGCGGTCGGAGATCTTCTTGACGGCCTGCAGGCCGGAGGCGGACGCTTGGGAGATGTTGAGTGCGTTGGTGGCGTTGCTGCCGTATTGCACGGCCTGGCGGAGCTCGCTTTCGAGGTTGAGGACGCGGCCCACGGCGGCGGGATCGTCCTCGGGCTGGCTGATCCGCTGGCCGGAAGCAACCTGGGCCTGCAGCTTGGCCTGCTGGGTGCCGAGCTGCTGGATCTGGCGGACAATGTTGTCTGAGACGGTGCTGGTGGAGACGCGCATGGGAAGGCGAGGTTAGAGTCCGGCTCCGAGGTGGTTGACGACGGTGTCGAGCAGGGAGTCGATGGTGTTGAAAACCCGTGAGGAGGCCTGAAAGGCACGCTGGTATTTGAGCAGGTCAGCGGTCTCCTCGTCGAGCGAGACCCCGCTGACGCCGTCGCGCTGGGTGCGGACCAGCTGCTCGATGTTGGACTGATCGGTGACCTGGGCGTTGGCGGCGGCCACGGCCTGCCCAAGGTTGCTGACCGTGCTGGCGAAGAACCCACTGAAGGTGCCGTCGATACTGTCGCCGCCGGCGGTGGAAAATTTCTTTCCCGCGAGCTGCGAGATGGCCAGCGCGATGCTGTTGTCGCCCGCCGCGCCCCCGTCGCTGGTCTTGAGCGAGGCAGCCGTCACGCCGCCGGCGAGCGTGATGGTGCCGGCCGTCGTGCCGGCGGGATCGAAAAAATTCCCCGTGGCGCCGGTGGGGTTGTAGGCGGCGTTGACGGAGGTGACCAACTGGGCGGCGAGCTGGTCGAGGTTGTTGCGCAGAGTCTGGACACCTCCGTCGCGGGCCGTGAGCGAGCCTTGGATGGCGCCGGAAGAAAGGGCCAGCGGGGTGGCGGGCGAACCACCGGTGATCTGGGTGCCGTCGAAGGCCAGGGTGCCGTTGACCGTGGCGCCATTGACGAGGATGACGCTGTTGCCGCTACCGTCCTTGGCCACAAGTTGCAGCTGGCCGGAGGCGCTGTTCTGGGTGGTGACCGGAAGGTTGGCGGCCAGTTGCTCGAGGTCGGCCTGGCGCTGGTCGCGGAGGTCGACAGCGGAGCCGGGATTGTTGATCTCGAGGCGAAAGATCTGGTCGTTGAGGTTCGCGATGTTGGCGATGAGGCTGTTGCTGCTCGCGACATTGGTGCCGATCTGCGTGTTGAGGTCACTCGTCACCTGGGAGAGGCGCTGGTCGGCTTGCTGCAGCCGGTCGGTGAGAATGCTCGCGTTCTGCAGGAGGGTCTGGCGCTGCCCGGAGTCGGTGGGGTTGGAGGCGAGGCTCTGGAACGCGTTGAAGAAATCGTCGACGGCCGCGCCGACCCCGTTGTCGCTCGTGCTGCTCGTCCCGCTGGAGTTCTGGGTGCCGTCGACACTCTCGCCGAGGCCCGCCTCGGCCCGCTGGTAGGCCGCCTGCTGGGCGGTGTAGCCGGCGGTGATCGAGGTCTCGTAGGTGACCTGCTGGTCGAGCAGCGCGTCGCGCAGCTGCTGGACGTTGAGTGCCGTCACGCCCATACTCTCCGGCCCCTGCGGAGTCATGATCGTCCCGCGGGAGCCGAGCTGGACGCGCTCGCGGGCGTAATTGGGGTTGTTGACATTCGCCAGGTTCTTCCCGGCGATTTCCAAGGCGCGGCTCTGCGCGGTGAGGGCGCTGACCGAATCGGTGAGGCTGGAGAAGAGGCCGGACATGAAGGGAGAGCGGGTCAGCCGGCGGCCTGCCAAGCGGGGGCGACGGGAACGTTGCCAAGTGCCAAGCGGCCTTTCGGCGTGTAGGTCTGGGTGAAGGTGTCGGGGCGGATCGAACGCAGTATCTCCTGGTGGAGATCGACCGTGCGGGTGAGCAAGGTGTGGTTGTGGCGGCTGACGCGGCGGACACGGTGGATCAACCGGTTGACCTCGTCGATCAGGGCCTCGAGCAGCGGCCGCGCTTCCAGCGCTACGAATGGCAGCAGGGACCGCAGGGTGGAGCCGGCGGACTGACCGTGGAGGATCGCAAAGCCCGCGACCGTGTCCTCGCGCTGTCTGCGGCTATATTGCAGCGTGCGGGCCTGCTGCTCGATTTCCGCGGACAGGCGCAGGACTTCGTTGGCGTCGCGGCGAAAGAGTGACGTCTGCTGGTTCTCGAACAGCGCGAGCAGGCCACCGTATTCGGCGAGCTCGGCGCGCAGGCACTCGGCAATGTGCTGCCAGGTGACGGGAGTGGAGTTGATCGTGGTCATGAGGAGGGGGCCGCGGTCGGGTTGGCGACCGGCCGGCCATGCGGGGTGAGCTGCCGGGCGATCATGGGGGCGAGCCCCATGCCCTGGCCTTCGGAGAGTTTCGACGCCAGCGAGTCGGTCAGCATGTAGCCGTAGACACTGCCGCCCGCGCTCTTGTCGCCGCCCATCATGGACCCGATGCTGTCCTGCAGGAATTGGCGGAGCAGGATGGCCTCGAACTGGCGGGAGACGGCATCCCTCTGCTCGGTGGGGTTGAGCGTGCCGCGCTTGAGCGCCGCCAGGTCAGAGGCGGCGGAGCGGGCCGGATGCGGGGTGGAATTGACCGGATCGACTTGCATGTCAGTTGATCACCAGCTCGGCCTGGAGGGCGCCGGAACGCTTGAGGGACTGGAAGATCGCCATCATCTCGCGGGTCGAAACTCCGAGGGCGTTGAGCGCCGCGGCGAGCCGCTCGATGGTGGGTGGGTCGTTGATGATCGTGAAGCCGCCCTTCTGCTCGTTGACGGTGGTCTGCGTGCTGGGCACGGTTGTGGTCTGGCCGCCGTTGCTGAAGGCCGTGGGCTGGGACACGCCGAGGTTGGAGGTGACAGTGATCGTGAGCGACCCGTGCGCGATGGCGACGTGCGAGATATGCACGGTCGACGTGGCGACGATCGTCCCGGTGCGCTCGTTGATCACGATGCGCGCGAGCGTGTCGGGCGTGACATCGATGCCCCCGAGCTCGGCGACAAACGGCACCTCGCGGCCTGCGAACTCCGGCGGCAGCTTCACGGTGACGGTGGCGGAATCGGCCGCCGACGCAGCCGCCGGGTAGACCGCGTTGATAGCTGTGACCATGCGGGCGGCCGAGGTGAAATCGGGGGTCTGCAGCAGCAGGCGCAGGATGTTGTCGTGAACAAACCGGGCGGAAATCTCGCGCTCCACGATGGCGCCGTTGCTGATCGAACCGACCGTCGGGTGGTTTTTCTGGACAGTGGCGCCGCCCGCTCCGCCGGCTCCGCCGAGAAAACCACCGATGGCGATCGGGCCTTGCGCGACCGCGTAGGCCCGGCCGTCGGCGCCCAACAGCGGGGTCTGGAGCAGCACGCCGCCCTGAAGGCTCTTGGCGTCACCCATGGCGGCGACCGTGACGTCGATACGCGCGCCGGGCTTGAGGAAGGCGCCGATGTCGGCCGTGAGCATGACCGCGGCCACATTCTTGGCCTTGATGTCGGTGGGATTGATCGTGATGCCGTAGCGCTGGAGCACATTGGCCACGCTGCGGAGCGTCGTGGCGGCATTGCTGTCGCCATCGCCCGCGAGGCCCACGACGAGGCCGTAGCCGACCAGCTGGTTGTCGCGCCCGCCCTCGACGAGGGTGAGATCCTTGATGCGGCTGGCCTGGGCGCCGGCAGCGAGGCCGAGGCTGAGGATGAGAATGAAAAGCTTACGGATCATGGCGGGCCAGGGATCAGAAGGGGCGCAGTTTCTCGTAGAGCTTCGCCAGCCAGCCGCGCTTCTGCGCGTCGGTGAGCGAGCCCTCGCTGATGAACTCGACGCGGGCGTCGGCAATGTTGCTGGACTGGACCGTGTTGTCGCTGGCCACGTCGTCGGCCCGCACGAGGCCGTGGAGCACCACGTATTGGGTCTCGCCGGAGAAGGTGACCATCCGGGCGCCCTCGATCACAAAGTTTCCGTTGGGCAGCACATCCGTGATCAACACCGCCGCCCGGCTCGTGAGGCTCTGGTTGTTGCTCACATCGCCGCCACCGTCATAGGCGGCCTTGCCGCTGAGCGACAGGCTGGGCATCGCACCCTTGTGCAGGCCGACCGACGGATAGAGGAAGGTCTGCAGCGCATCCGAGATGGAGGAATCGCGCGTGGACTTGGTGCTCTGGCTGCTCTGGGCGGCCACCGACTCGCTCACAACGATCGTCAGGATGTCGCCCGAGTGACCGGCCTTGCGGTCGGCGAACATGCTGCGGTCGCTGCCGGCGGCGTTCCACAGCGAGTCGGCCCGGGCGGAGAGCCCCAGCACGAGACCGGTGGCGAAAAGGAGATGGCGGGCAAGGTGCATGGCGGGATTCAGAACCGGATTTGCACGCGGTTCTCGGCGACAACCTGCGCGGTGAAATCCTTTTTGGAATCGGGATTGCGGATGGTGACCGTGTCACCCTGGGCGCCGTTTTGGAGGGCGAGGCCGCGCATGGTGATCTGCAGCAGGCCGTCGATCGCGGCGACCTCCACGTAATCGCCCTTGCGCACGAGCGGCCGGCGGGCGACATCCCGCCAGGTGAGCAGCCGGTTCGGCTGGACCGCGCAGGCGAACATGAAGTCGTGATCGCCGATCTGGGCCGGCAGCGCGTCGCGCTCGCGGAGGAAGTCCACACGGCGGACCTCGAGGAGCGCCGGGTCAAAAGTGGCATTGGCCGGCACGGGTTGGCGGGCGGACCATGCCTCGCGCCAGAGCGCGGCGCGGAGCGTGACGGTGTAGTCGCCGGCGGGCTGGCCGTCGGCGAGGATCCGGCAACGGGCAAGCAAGGAAGAAGCCATGACGTTGGGATACTCGATCACCTCAACCGTCCAGACATGAGCCAGGGCGGCGGGCGCTGACCAGGCGCGCTGGAGCTCGAGTTGCAGCTCGCCCTCGAGCTTGAAGTGGGCCGTGAGATCCCCCGCCAGGGCGGCGACGAATTCCTCCCGGGTGAACGCAGCGGGACCGGCGGCGCGGGCCGCAATCGGACCGGCGAGGGCGAAAAGGACGAGGAGGATAATACGGCGGGGCATGTGGATCAGCGTTTCATCTGGGCCACGTTCTGCAGCATCTCGTCCGAGGTCTGGATGGACTTGGAATTGATCTCGTAGGCGCGCTGGGCGGTGATCAGGTTCACCATTTCCTCGACGATGTTGACGTTCGAGGCCTCGCTGTAGCCCTGCATGATGCTGCCGTAACCGGCCTCCGCCGGGGATCCGTTCTCCGGCGCACCGCTGGCCGCGGTCTCCGCATAGAGGTTCCCGCCGAGGCTTTGCAGGCCCGCCGGATTCGCAAAACGCGTCATCGTCAGCCGGAAGGTCTGGGTGCCGCTGGCGGACTGCACGGTAACCTGACCGTTCTGGGCTATGTTCACCGCCGTGGCGCCGGGGGGAATGGGCTGAAAGCCACTCAGCACCGGCAACCCGTCGACGGTGACCACCTGACCCTGGGCATTGAGCTTGAAGGAACCGTCGCGGGTGTAGCCGATCGTGCCGTCGGGCTTTTGCACGTCGAAGAAACCGTCCCCCTGGATGGCCAGGTCGAGGTTCGATCCCGTTTGGGTCAGCTGGCCCTGGGTGAAGACCTTCGAAGTGGCCGCGACCCGCGAACCGTTACCCACCTCGAGGCCGGTGGGCACGATGTTGCCGCCGCCGGAATCCGTGCCCGAGGAGCGGGGCTTCTGATACAGCAGGTCCTGGAACTCGATCTTGCTTCGCTTGAAGCCGGGAGTGTTCACATTCGCCAGGTTGTTGGCGATCGTGTTGAGGTTGAGCTGCTGGGCCTCCATGCCTGTGGCGGCGGAATAGAGCGAGAGGTTCATGGGCGGTGGGATGCAGGGAAAAAGAGGGCCGGCACGCCTCCAAAGCGTGCACGGCCATGCAGTCGTGATTTGGTCTGTCTAGCGGCTGCAAATTTCATGGGCGGGGTCTCAACCGAGGGCATCGAGGGTTTTCTGCATCGTCTGGTCGACGGTGCTGATTATCTTCTGGTTCGCCTCGTAGGCGCGGGAGATGAGGACCATGTCCACCATTTCGCGCAGGGAGGAGGTGTTGCTGCCCTCGAGGTAGCCTTGGAGCAGTTCCGGCTTCTCCACCGCCTCGGGCGCCATCCCGTCCGCGGGTACAAAGTAGCCGCCGGCGAGCGGCTTCAGCTTCGCGTTGTCGCTGAATTTCTGGATGGAAATCTTGCCAAGCGAGGTCTCTCCCTGGAAAATCGTGCCATCCTGGTTGATGACTACCTGCCCGCCGTTGGGGAGCATCGTGATGGGGTTGCCGGAGGCGCTCATGACCTCCTGGCCGCCGGTCGAGACCAGAACCCGGTCGGAGCGCATGCGGAACTCGCCACTGCGGGTGTAAGCCTTGCTGCCGTCCTGCATCTGCACCTCGAAGAAACCGTCGCCCTGGATGGCCACGTCGAGATCGCGGCGGGTGGGCTGCGTTTCACCGGTGTCAAAATTGATGCCCGTGTTGATGCGGGGAAAGACGGCGGCCACGCCATTGCCATCGCTGCCAAGGCGGCCGTGTGGATCGGTCTGCAGCTCGCCGCTCAGCTGCGTGCTGAAATTCACGGTGCGCTTGCGGTAACCGGTCGACTGGCTGGAGGTGATGTTCTGCGAAACGACATCCTGCCAGCGCTCAAGGGCAGAGAGCGCTGAGGCACTTTGATAGAGACCGATGTTCATCCGACGTCCTCTATGCAAGGCCTGTGCCAGATTTGCTACTAGCCACTGGCTAAGTACTTAGGAAATTAGGCATTTCCATTGGCAATAATTGCCCAGCGATCCCGCAGCAGTAATTGCCGGTGCGGTCGACACCGGTCACTGACCCGGTGGATAGAGGCATTCGATCTCCGTGCGCTCACCACACGTGCAGGTGACGACAATGCGCATGATCTTGTCCCCCTGCTTGACGATGTCGACGTGGGGAGAGGCCCCGGATGGGACGACCGGACCGGCGGCACAACGCGCCGCCTCGGCCAGCAACGAGGCCGAGGCTTGCGGCGAGCGCAGGGCGGCGATGTCTAGAGTACGTTTACCTTGGAGAAATGATTTCATGGCGAGGGTTTCTTGAGAGCCATCCGGGAAAGGATATCGTGCGTGCTGGCCGCCGGAGCCTTGCTGGAAGCGGAGGAAAGCCCCGCCGGGGGTTCCTTGGGCACCTTGGAAGTGAGGGTAAGGCTGAGTGTCACGCGCTCGTTGGCCTCGGCGTCGGGCTTCTCGCCCGGCAGGGGCCGGGTACCGGCATAGCCCGTGACCCGCTCGATCGTATTGTCATCGATGGCGTAGTGCACGAGGCTGCGACGCGCGGCGTTGGCCCGGTCGGCGGAGAGTTCCCAGGCGGAGTAGTCCGGCGACTTGCCCGCGGCCCGCTGGCTGGTATGGCCGTCGATGCTCACGCGGAATTTGTGCCGTTCGATGGTCCAGGCGAGGCTTTGCATCACATAGCGGCCCCACTCCGTGAACTCGGTGGTGTCCTTCACGAACAGCGGGCGCTTGGCGCGGTCGAAGAGCGTCACGCGCAGGCCGTCGGAAGTCACCTGGATATCGATCGGCTTCTCATCCAGGTTTTGGTCGAGGTGGAGGAGCCGGTAGAAGTCCGCCGCGACGGAATTGAGGAAGGTCATCTCGATCTGCTTGTTCCGGTCGATTTCCTTCTCGGTGCCGGTGTCCTTGCCGGCGGAGGTGTTGTTCTTGTTGCTGTTGAACGGCATCACCCCCGACGTGTTGTCCATCGGGGAGTTGAAGGGGTTCTGGAAATACTGCGAGGTGGCGATGAGGATCTTCTCGTCCTGCGCGGAGATCCACAGCACGAGGAAAAGCGCCATCATCGCCGTCATGAAGTCGGCGAACGCGACCTTCCAGGCCCCGCCGTGATGCGCCTCTTTTTTCTTGGCCATCGGGGGAACTCCGTTACTTGGCGCCGAGGCCCTTCAGGGCCGCCTCGAGTTCGTCGCCGTTGGGCTGGACCGAACTGTCGAGTGAACGGCGGGCGATTTCGACCGCGGTCAGCGGGGCGAGGCCCTTGGCAAAGCCGGCGACTGCCTGCAAGATGCACCGCAGATACTGCTGTTCGGTGGCATTGTTGAACTTGAAGCGCGCCGCGAGGGGATTCACGAACCCATAGGCGAAGAAGATGCCGAGCAACGTGCCGGTCAGGGCGGCGGCCACCTTTTCCCCCACGGCCTCGGGCCCGTCCGCGATGGAACTCATCGTATTGATGATGCCCAGCACCGCCGCGACGATGCCGATACCGGGCAGGGAGTCGCCGATCATCTGCAGCGTATGCACGGGGTGGTCCTCCTCGGTCTCCTTGGCCTCCAACTCCGCCCCCATGAGGCTCTCCAACTGGTCCGGCTTGATCTTGCCGTCGATGACCGGCTTCAGGCCGTTGCACAAGAACTCCAACCGTTCGTGATGGCCCAGCAGGGACGGGTATTTCTGGAAGACCGCGCTCCCCTTCGGATTCATCACGTGCTCTTCCAGCGCGATCAGGCCGTTGCGGCGGCCGATCATGAAGATCTCGTAGAGCAGCTTGAGCAGCTCGAAGTAGTCCTTCCGGCCGGCCGTCCTGCCCAGCAGCGCCGCCTTGGTCTTGTGGATGATCTCCTTGAGCACGTGGATCGGCGTCGCGAGCACGAGCACGCCCATGGCAATGCCGAGGATCACCACGAATTCGGAGGGATGCAGCAGCACGCCCGGGTGACCCCCGGCGAGCATGAAGCCGCCGAGCATGGCCACCAACACGATGACGGCTCCGACGATGATCAGCATGTCGGACGGTTACTTGTTCTGTGCCCGCCCGAGAAATGCCCGCAGGCCGAGGATGGTCTGGGAATGAATCTGGCAGATGCGCGACTCCGTCAGGCCGAAGACCTCGGCAATCTCGGCAAGCCGCATGTTTTCGAAATAGTACATCGCAAGGATCTTCCTAGGTATATCGGGCAGTTCCTTGATCCGTTGAGCGACAAGTTGGAGCATCTCCTCCTTCTCCATCCGGTCGCGCCCGGTGACGTCGGTCTCATCGGCCAGGAGTTCGTGCAGGGAAGCCCCCTCCGAATCCTCCATCTCGGAGCGCTGGTCGATGGCGATGAAGGTCACCGGCTTGGAGTCCTCCAGCCACTTGGCGAACTCCTTCTCGCTCAGGCCAAGGTCCTGCCGGATCTCGTCCTCCTTGGCGACGCGGCCGAGGCGCTGTTCAAGGTTGTTGATGGCCTCCTTCATCTTGCGGGCGCGGGCGCGGGCGCGGCGCGGGCACCAGTCCATG
>CAZZDB010000102.1:0-13985 GCA_964652485.1 uncultured Oleiharenicola sp. | reverse complement strand
TGCGCGGGTGGAACATCCGCGTGCCGAAATAGGCCAGCTCGAGCGCCTCGTCGTAGGAGAGCCGGTCCACCGGCGACGCCTCGCGCACCAGGGCCGGGTCGGCTGTCATCACGCCGAGGACGTCGGTCCACACGGTCACGGCGCTGGCCTTGAGCAGGCCCGCGACGAGCGTGGCGGTGTAGTCGGAACCGTTGCGGCCGAGCGTGGTGGTGGTACCGTCCTTGGTGCGGCCGATGAAGCCGGTCACGATCGGCACATGGCCGGCCCACCGGCCCGGGATCTCGGCGAATTTCTTCGCCGTTTCCGCCTTGTCGACCGTGGCGGAGCCAAAAGCGTTGTCGGTGACGACAAAGTCCCGCGCGTCCACCGGGATCGCCGGCACGTTTCGCTCCGTCAGGGCGCGGGCCAGCAGGGCCACTGAGATGCGTTCGCCGACGCTGATGATCGAGTCGAGGGTGCGCGGCGAGCACTCACGGGTCAGCTCGATGCCGGAAAGCAACCGTTCGACCGGCGTAAGGATCTCGTCGAGGTCATGCTTCACGCCCTTCTGCCCCTGGCTGTTGAGGACCGAGCGGGCCGTGGCGGTGGCGAGTTCGCGTACCTGCGCCAGCTCGCGGCGGGCCTGGCTGATGTTGCCCACCTCGGCCGAGCGGGCGGCGAGGATGAGCCAGTCGGTGCTGTCGCCGAGCGCGGACACGACCAACGCCAGCGGTCGCGGCGCAGCCGCCACGAGTTCGAGCACCTTGGGCAGCCTCCCGGAGGTGCCGAGGGAGGAGCCGCCGAATTTATAGACCTGCCAGCGTTCGCTCATTTAGGGGGCGCCTTGAGTTCCAAGGCCCGGGTCAGGATAGGCCCGAGGGTCTCCCATTCCATCAAAAACGCGTCGTGTCCGTGGATGCTGCGCACCGTGGTCCGCTCGACCTTGGCGCCGGCCGCGCGCAGATGCCGCGCCAGGGTTTCCGCCTGCATTGGGGTGAAAAGCTGGTCGCTGTCCACGTCGACCACGAGGGCCGACGCCCGCACGCGGCCAATGGCGGGCTGCGTTTCGCCCGGCAGGGGCTGCAGCAGGTCGTGGTGGTCCATGGCCGTGAGCTGGAGCTCATAGGCCTGCGCATCGAACCGGTGGCGCAGCTTGGCGCCCTGGTGCTCAAGGTAGCTCTGCACGGGATAGCCCGCGGCGGCTGATTTGGCCAGCTGGGCCGGGCGCGGCTGGCGCGCCTCGAGCCCGGCCTCGGCGCGGTAAGTCAGCATGGCGAGCTGCCGGGCGATCTCGAGCCCGCGGCCGACGTTCTTCGGGTAACCGGGATCGAGCCGCAGGATCTGCCGCGCAACGTGGTTCCAGCCGACGACCCACGCGCTGGCGGTGACACTGGTGGCCAGCGGCAGCACGCGCTCGAAACGCGCCGGATCGAGCGCGGCGAGCGCGAGGGTCACCATGCCACCGAGCGAGCCGCCGGTGGTCAGGTGCACGCGTTCGATGCCGAGCTGGTCAAGGCCGAGCAGGAGGGCGCGCGCAATGTCCAGGCTGGTCAGCTCGAGATTCTTGTCCTTGGGAAACCCCTCCACGCCGGGTCCGCTGCTGCCGTAGCAGGAGCCGAGGTTGTTGAAACAAAGGATGCGGTGGTGCGCCGGGTCCAGCGCCCGGCCCGGTCCGATCAACGGCTCCCACCAGCCGTCGGGGCCGCCCGCCTGCGCGCTGCCCGTCAGGGCATGCACGAGCAGAACGGTCGGAACGTTCTTCTGGAGCGCTTCAGGGGTGTCGCCTTCGCGACTCCACCACCACGCGCGGGCGCGGTGGGACCGGACTACGCCCCCATGCGCCAGCGCAAGGTCGGGCAAAGCCAGATCGAAACTGCGCGGCAAAGCGGCAACGGGCGACATGAGAATGGCGGACATGATGCTTCCATCTCAGGCGGCCGGCGTCAACGCACCGGAATATGATTGCGACAGGACCGCCGTGGCTTCCGTCACGTATTCACCACCATTGGAAAAATGATTGGGAATTGACGGGCGGAGGGCGGAATAAGTGTTCATGGACGGGATCCTTTGATTTTTTGTTGGATTCATAAGACGGCCGGCGGCGAAGTCGAGACAAGGGGGGGACGTGTCATAGCTTTCCGACCGTCCGCGAAAACGTGTCATAGTTTTCGTGCGCTGCGCAAATCTTGCGCCGGTCCGTGATTCCGGCTTGTTGGACCCGCTTCCCTGGCTACGCTGCGAATTTCATGGGCGAACGTTCACAACGCATCGTACTCAAGTTCGGCTCCGGGATCCTGTCGACCAAACGGGGCATCGGCCTCAGCCGGCCGCAGATCGCGCGCCTGGCCCGCGAGGTCGGTGCCCTGGTCCGCGCCGGCCACGAGTGCGTCATTGTCTCCAGTGGCGCCGTGGCGGCCGGCCTGGCCACGCTCGGCCTCGACGCCCGGCCCAAGCAGCTCGCCGCCCGGCAGGCCTGCGCCGCCGTCGGCCAGTCCGAGCTCATGCACGCCTACGCCAGCGCCTTCGCGCGGCAGGGCGCCGCCGTCGCGCAGTTGCTGCTTACCCACAACGACCTCGACAGCCGCACGCGTCACGACAACGCCCGGAACACCCTCCTCCACCTGCTCTCGCGCGGGAATGTCGTCCCGATCATCAACGAGAACGACTCGGTCGCGGTCGAGGAACTGAACTTCGGTGACAACGACCGGCTCTCCGCCGAGGTCTCGATCCTCGTAGATGCGGACCGGCTCATCATCCTCACCAGCGTGGACGGCCTTCAGGACGCCGCCGGCCGGACCGTGCCGCTCGTGCGTGATTTCAGCGCGATCGCTTCGCTCGTGCGCAGCGATAAGGGCCGTGTCTCCACCGGCGGCATGGTCACCAAGCTCCAAGCCGCGCAGCTCGCGGTGAAGGCCGGCATTCCGGTCCACATCGCCAGCGGCCGCAAGGCCGGGCTCGTCTACCAGATCGTGGCCGGCAAGCGCGTCGGCACCTTCTTCCCCGCCCGCTGAGCGCCATGGAAGACCTGGCCCACATCATTGCCCACCTCGGGCAACAGGCCCGGGTCGCGGCCCGGACGCTGGCGAACACCCCGCCGGATCGCATCGACGCCACGCTCAACGCCATGGCGGCTGAGCTCGCCGCTGCGCAGACGGACATCCTCAACGCCAACGCCGCCGATGTCGCCGCCGCCCGAGCCGCGGGCCAGACCGCCGCGCTCATCGACCGGCTCACGCTCACGCCGGAGCGCGTCGCCGCCTGCGCCGGGGGCCTGCGCAAGGTCGCAACCCTCCCCCACCCGGTCGGCCAGGTGCTGCGCGAATGGACGCAACCGAACGGCCTGCAATTTGCCAAGGTTCGCGTGCCGCTCGGAGTCATCGGCTTCATCTACGAGTCCCGCCCCAACGTCACCGTCGATGCCGCCGGACTCTGCCTCAAGAGCGGCAACGCCGTCATCCTCCGAGGCGGCTCCGAGGCCCTGCGCTCGAACGTCGCCATCGAGAAGGCTCTGCGCCGCGGGCTCCAGGCATCAGGTCTGCCGGCCGCCGCCGTGCAACTGGTACCGGTGACCGACCGCGACACCGTGCGACTGCTGGGCGAGAGCATCGGGGTCATCGACTTGCTCATCCCGCGCGGCGGCCGGGGCCTGATTGAGGCGGTCGTGAAGTCCGCCCGCGTGCCGGTCATCAAGCATTACGACGGGATCTGCGCGCTCTACGTGGACCAGGCCGCCGACCTCGCCATGGCCGCCGGGATCGCCGTGAATGCCAAGTGCTCCCGCCCCGGCGTGTGCAACGCCATCGAAACCCTCCTCGTCCACCAGGCGGTCGCGCCCCGGTTCCTGGCCGACGCGGGCCGGCAACTCCAGGAGAAGGGCGTGCAGCTCCGCGCCGAACCGCGCGCCCTGCGCCTACTGCAGGCGGCGGGCGTGCCCGCCGGCCCCGCCACGAACGACGATTTCCTCACAGAGTTCCTCGATCTCATCCTCGCGGTGAAGGTCGTGGACGATGTCGCCGAGGCCATCACCCACATCGAGACGCACGGCTCGCATCACACCGACACCATCGTGACCGGGAACGCCGCCACGGCGGAGCAGTTCCTCGCCGGAGTGGACAGTGCGGTCGTGCTCTGGAACGCATCAACGCGCTTCAACGACGGCCACGAGTTCGGCTTTGGCGCGGAGATCGGCATCAGCACCGACAAGATCCACGCCCGCGGCCCGATGGGGCTCGAGGAGCTGACGTCCTACAAGTATATCGTCCGCGGCTCGGGCCAGGTGCGCGGATAGGGCCGCGCGCTCAGGCCACGAGATACGGCAGGCTGGCGGCGGTGACCTTCACCGCCTCCCGGCCGTCGAGAAGCTCGCCGATGGCGTCCCAGCGGCCGTTGATCAGGGCGTCGCGCGCGCTCTCGCGAAACGAAGCCTTCACCTTCTGGCCACCGAAGCGGATCTCCTGGTTTGTCACGTCGATCGTGACTTCGAGATTGGGATTCGCCTCGACCGCGGCGGCGATCTTCGCAATGTCCTCGCGAGCTGCGGTGGCGCAAGGCAGGCCGAGCGTCGTGCTGTTGCCGAAAAAGATCTCGGCGTAGCTCTCGGCAACAATCGCCTTGAACCCGTATTTGGCGATGGCCTGCGGCGCATGCTCGCGGGAGGAACCGCAGCCGAAGTTGGCGCCGGAGAGGAGGATCGTCGCGCCCTTGAAGCGCGCCTCATTCAGCGGATGCGGCTTCTCGGTGCCGTCGAGCTGGCGGCGGACGTCGTTGAAGAGGTATTCGCCGAGCCCGTCGAAGGTGACGCACTTCATGAAGCGCGCCGGGATGATCCGGTCGGTGTCGATGTCGTTGCCCGGGACGCAGACGGCGCGGCCGGAGACGGAGGTGATTTTGGCGAGGGCCATGGGCGGTAAGGTTAAGAGCTGGGTTTTGGGGCGTGATCAGTTGACTGCGAAGACTTCGCGGGCGTCGGACACGGCCCCGGTGACGGCAGCGGCGGCGACCATGAGCGGGCTCATGAGGATCGTGCGGCCGGTGGTCGAGCCCTGGCGGCCCTTGAAATTGCGGTTGGAGGACGAAGCGCAGAGCTGGTCGCCGACGAGCTTGTCGGGATTCATCGCGAGGCACATCGAGCAGCCGGCAGCTCGCCACTCGAAGCCCGCCTCGGCGAGGATCCGATCGAGCCCGAGCTTCTCGCACTGCAGCGCTACGATCTGCGAGCCGGGCACCGCGATGGCCTTGACCCCCGGGGCCACCTTGCGGCCCCTGACATATTTGGCGACCTCCTGGAAGTCCGAGAGACGGCCGTTCGTGCAGGAGCCGAGGAAGGCGACGTTGATCCTCGTGCCCTTGATCGGCCGGCCGGCGGGCAGCTTCATGTAGGCGAGCGCCTCGATGATGCCGGCCTTGTCGTCCGCCGACGTTGCCGTTTCCGGGCTCGGCACATTCTCGTTAATGGTGATGGCCTGGCCGGGATTGATGCCCCAGGTGACGGTCGGCGCGATGTCGGCCGCGTTGATCTTCACGACGTGATCGTACCTGGCGTCCGCGTCCGACGCGAAGGACTTCCAACGGGCGACCGCGGCATCCCACGCCGCTCCCTGCGGCGAATACGGCCGGCCCTTCAGATAGGCGAAGGTCGTCTCGTCGGGGTTCACGTAGCCGGCGCGCGCGCCGCCTTCGATGGACATGTTGCAGACGGTCATGCGCTGCTCCATGGTGAAGCCGTCGAACACGCTGCCGGCATACTCGTACGCGTAACCCGTGCCGCCGTTGACCCCGAGCGTGCGGATGATGTGGAGAATGACGTCCTTGGCGTAAACGCCCGGCCGGAGCGCGCCATTGACCTCGATGCGACGCACCTTGAGGGCGCCCAGGGCCATCGTCTGCGTGGCGAGGACATCGCGCACCTGGCTGGTGCCGATGCCGAAGGCGATCGCGCCGAACGCGCCGTGCGTCGAGGTGTGCGAGTCGCCGCAGGCGATCGTGGTGCCGGGCTGCGTGATGCCCTGCTCGGGCCCGACAATGTGGACGATACCCTGCTTGCCCGAGGCGCGGTCAAAGAAGGTGATGCCGAACTGCGCGCAGTTCTTGCGCAGCTCGTCCATCATGGCCTGGGCGAGCGGGTCGGCATAGGGCTCGACGAGCTGGTCCGTGGGCACGATGTGGTCGACCGTCGCGAAAGTGCGGTGCGGCATCGACACCTGCAGGCCGAGGTCGCGCAGCATGCCGAAGGCTTGCGGGCTGGTCACCTCATGAATGAGGTGGGTGCCGATGAGGAGCTGCGTCTGGCCGTTGGCCAGGGTGCGGACGGTGTGGGCGTCCCAGACTTTCTCGAACAGAGATTTGGGCATGGGGAGGGAAAGGGTTGGGCGTTGCGGGCGGGAAGGACCAGATGGACGGGGAGCCTACCAGAATCTTGCCATGCCGGGAAATACTTCTTTAGTCGCCAGTGATGCCGCGCGAGTATCAATTCAATTTCGACCTGCGCCACCTGGTCTACTTCCGGGAAGTCGCCCGCCACCTGCATTTCCGCCGCGCCGCCGAGGGCCTGTCCGTCGCCCAACCCGCGCTGAGCCGCCAGATTGCGCAGCTGGAGGCCGCGCTCGGCACGCCCCTGTTCACCCGTTCGCAGCGCCGGGTCGAGCTGACCGCCGCCGGCCGCGTCCTGCTGGAGCGGATCGAGCCGGTCCTGCGCGCGGTGGCGAAGATCCCGGCCGAGCTGCACGCCCTGGCCGAGGGCCAGACCGGCCACGTGCGGGTGAGTTTCTCCGGCCTCGCGATGGCGACCGTCCTGCCGGGCATCCTGCGCGAGTTCCACCGGCGCTTCCCGGGAATCCGGCTGGAGCTAAACGAGTCCCCGACCGCGGTGCAGCTCAAGGCGCTGGAGAACGATGAGCTCGGCTGCGGGTTCTTCCATCCCGACGCTGCGACACCCGGCCTGACCACCCGGCAGCTGCTCCGGGAGAAGAACGGCGTCCTCCTCCCGGCCGACCACCCCCTCGCCCGCCGGCCCGCCCTGCGGCTGCGGGAACTGGTCGACACGCCGTTCGTGCTCTTTCCGCGCGCCCACAACCCGGGGTTCTATGACCGCATCCTGGCGGCCTTCGCCCGGGTCCGCGTGACGCCGCGAATCGCCGAGGAGGTTTGGCCCCGAGCCAATGCCATCGGCCTGGTGCGCGCGGGCCTCGGCGCCACTTTCATGTGTCCGTCCGAGGCGCGCCAGCTGCCGCCCGAGGTCGCGTTCCTTCCCCTTACAGGTTCCGCTCCCGAAAGCCGCCTCGTCGTCGGGTGGCGCCCCGGCGCCACGATCACACCGGCCCTGGCCGCCTTCCTGTCGGTGGCCACCGGCGGCCGGCATTGAACCGGCCGGCCGGGATCGGCGCGAGCTGGGCTGTTAGCGTTTCACCCACCAGTCGTGCAGGGAATCCCCGAGATGCTGCAGCAGGCCCGGCAGCTGCACCAGCCACTCGTGAAATTCCGGCACATGCCGGTTCAGCATCCAGACGACGAACCCAAAGCAGAACAACCCGATCAGGCCGCCGAAAAATCCGCCCAGCGGCCCGCCGTGCCCGCAATGATAGGCGGGATAGTAGCACGCGTAACGGGCCGCCTTGATCGGCCAGGCGACCAGGTGAAACAGGATGAGCGTGAGCAGGATTCCCCCCCACAGCGGTATCCCCGGCGGCAGGGCCACGCCGAGCACCGCATGCACCGTCACGAGCGAATAGAGCGAATAGATCAGCGCGAGCAGCAGGGCGAAAAGCAGGAGCGACAGCAGGGGCGCGATGAACACCGCCCCGAAGATGGACGGCGAATGCGGCGGCCAGTGCTGCGTCCATGGCGGCGTCCAATGATGCGCATGCTCCCGCACTTCCCGCTCAAGGTCCCGGCTCCAGCCGCGCATGTCCTGCTTGAACTTCCGTTTCCATGCGCGGCGCGCCTGCTTGTCGTTCCACGACTTGAAGCCCTCGTAGTACCCCTCCTTGGCGCGACGGATGAATTCCTGCGCCGTGGCGGCGGCCCCGGTCGCCGCCGATTTCTCCGCCGGTGTCCGAGCCACTGGAACGATCAGCGCCATCAGGACGTACAGGAGCACCCCGGCGCCCCAGGCAATGGTGAGGACAACGAAGCCGATGCGGACGATCGTGGGATCGAGGTTGAAATAGGCGGCGAGGCCGTTGCATACGCCCGCCAGCATGGCGCCGTCATGAATCCGATAGAGCCGGCGCGCGGCGCCCGGCTCGCTCGCCGCGGCGCCGGTCGCACCTTCCGTCCCAGACCGGGCCTGCGAGCCGGTCGCCGGTTCGCCCTTCGTCGCATCCTCCACCGGCCCCATCTCCGCGATGACGGCCGTGACATCCTTGGTGATGACCACGGTCTTGTGGGCGCCGAGGACGGCCCGGAACTTGTCCGCGATGGCCTGCTCGATGTCGGTGATTATCTCGTCCTTGTCGGGATTGCCCTCGAGGCGGTGCGCGGCGTTGTCGAGGTAGGCGCGCAAGGCCTCATAGCCACCTTCCTCCAGCTGGTAGGCGACGCCGTTTAGGTTGATGGTGATTACTTTGTTCATGGGATGATGATCGGCGGTGGGTGCGGTCCTACTTCTTGCCGAGGTTCTTCACGGTTTCATTGATCTGCTGCCAGAATTCCATCGTCTCGCGGAGCTGCGTGCGACCCTTCGCGGTCAGCTCGTAGTACTTCCGCGGTGGGCCGGACTCCGATTCCTTCCACTCATAGTCCACGAGCTCCTCGCGGCGCATCTTGCTGAGCAGCGGATAGAGCGTCCCCTCCTGCGTGGCGAACTCCGTCACGCTAAGCTGCTGCAGGATGTCGGGCACGTAGACCTTGTCGGCCGCGATGATCTTGAGCACCAGGAACTCGAGGAGTCCCTTCGTGATCGGCGCGAACTTTTCGTTGAAATCCATTGTTGGTTATCGTTTCAAGCTACCTTTGTACGACAAGGTAGTGTTGGAAGAAAAGGCCGGCGTCAAGCACCAAGATCAAATTTCTCCCCGCCTCGCGGAGGGGCCGTCAGCCGGCAACCCACGCCGCCCAGCCGAGGCACACGGCCAGGATGCCCGACAGTACGGCCGTGACGGGAAAGAAGAACATCCAGCTCAGGACGAGGCTGGCCACCTGCGACGCGCAGAAGATCCAGCCCAGCCCGCCGATCGCACCGGGATTTGCCCTGGCCACGGTCCCGAGATGCCATGCCAGGTAGGCGGAGAAGATCAGCTCGACGGTGATGAACAACCCGAAGCCCGTGTAGAACCCGTGGTAGCTGTAATTTTTCCCCCGGAAGGGGAAGACGACCTTGATCATCGATTCGCGGACGGCGATACCCTCCGGCGTCGGCGGCTTGAACTTGAGGAAGCCGACCGTGTGCCCGGCGGCGAAAATCACGAAAAGCACCGAGGCGAGGCGATAGAGCAACGTGGCAGTCATGAGGCGTGGTGGGACCGGCTTGCCCACCAGTCGTAGGGCAGTCCGGTCTGGATTTCAAGGCCGGCCCGACGCGCCCTCCGGATGCCGGACTGCGGTCCGCGGCGGCAAAGCCCCCGGCCGGTATCGACTTTTCCGGCCCGAACCCACAGCCTCTCCTCATGTGGAACCTGTCCGTGGCCTGGTGGGAGCTCATCATCCGCTCCGTCATCGTATACGTTTTCCTCGTCGTGCTGCTCCGCATCACCGGCAAGCGGCAGATCGGCCAGCTCGCACCGTTCGACCTCGTGCTGCTCCTGGTGTTGTCCAACGCCGTGCAAAACTCGATGAATGGCGGCGACAATTCCGTCATCGGCGGCATCATCTCGGCCACCACGCTGGTCGTCGTCAACTTCGGCTTCGGCTACCTGACCTATCGCAGCAAGAAGCTGGAGGGACTGCTCGAGGGCCAGCCGGAGGTGCTCATCCATAACGGCCGGCTGTTTGAAAAGGCCATGGCCCGGGCGCAGCTCACGCACCACGAGCTGAACGCCGCGCTGCGCCAGGCCGGCTGCACGTGCGTGGCGGAGGTGCATTTCGCCGTCCTGGAAAACAACGGCACGATCACCGTGAGCAGCCGCCCGGCCACTCCCCCGGTGCCGCAATGATTCCCGGCCCCGGGGACGGATTGATCGCGGAGAGCACGGCCCCGCAACAACGCCTCGACTTTGGAAAACCGAACTAGCCGGCAAGAGGCCGGATGGCCCTGGCTAGCCGCAGCCTGCGACCGTGACCCTCGCGCCCGGAGCAGGGCCCGGAGCGGGTTTGACTGGTCCTTCCGGCCGGCCTCGAGGCTTGTTTAACCACGCCGGAATCATTCACCATGCCTGCGGTCATGAAACCGAGCCGCCGTCCCGCCAATCCTGACGAAAGAACCGTGTCCCCGTTCCCGGGCCGGTGGCGGCGCCTTAACGCGTGGCGGGAGCGATTCCACCTGCGCGAGCAGTGGTGGCGTTTGCTGGACTTCTTCGAGGCCAGCCACCGGGCGAGGATCACGCTTTATCTGGTGGTGACCGGCCTGGTGATCGCGGGCGCGCTCGGCTACTGGGCCTATCCTTGGTGGGTGAAACGCAATTCGATCCGCATCGCCCAGCAGTGGCTGGCGGCCGGACAACTGCGCTATGCCGCGGAAGCCGCCCAGGAGGCGACCATGGTCGATCCCGAAAACCCCGAACCCTGGCGCATCGCCGCCGAGCTGGCCCGGCGGGGAGGACAGAACGCCATGGCTCTGGCCTATGCCCGGCGCGCCGCCGAGCTGGCCCCGGGCAACCAAGACATCAAGGTCGACTGGGCGGCGGCGGCCCTCCGCGCCGAAAAGCTGGACGAGGCGGAGCGCGTCTTCGCCCACCTGCCGGCCGCGTACGGAGCCGGGTCGCCGTATGTGCACCGCATTCGGGGCGAAATCGCCCGCCGCAAGTCGCAGTTCACCGCGGCCCGCGGCTATTTTGAGTCCGCCCGGCGACTGGAGGGACCCGTGGCGGTCAACGAGGTGCCGCTCGGGCTGGTCCTCCTCAACGCCACCGACCCGGCCGTGCGGAAGGAAGGCCTGGCCCTCTTGGAAAAATGGACGACCGACCGCGAGTGGGGTGCGAACGCTCTGCGCAACCTCCTTGAGGACGCCTTGCTCCGGAACGACCTGATCGCGCTGCGCAAATGGGGCGAGGCCCTGCGCATTCATCCCGGCTGCACCGTCGGGGACATGCCCCGCTGCCTGCTGGCGCTGGCCAAGTCCGACGAACCGCACTACCGGGAGGTGCTCGCTACCCTGGAGCAGAACCATGCCGTCAGCCCGCGGGCCGCCGCCCAGTTGCTCAGCTGGCTGAACGAGATCGGACGCGGCGCCGATGCCGTCGGCTGGATGCAGACGCTGCCCACTGCCGCGATGCAGCGGCCGCCGCTCGCCGTGGTCGGCGCCGAGGCCCTGCGCCAGGCCTGCGACTGGTCCGCCCTGCAGGCCTGGACCACCGCCAAGGACTGGGGGCCCGACGCCGATTTCCTCCGCTGGACCTACGGCCTGCACGCCGCACGCATGTTGCACGATGAGACCCTGGCCGGCGAGCTCTGGCGGACGCTCTACAGTCACGCGCAACTCAACAACGGGCATGCGCTCTTTGCCGCGTCGTTGCTTTACAGCTGGGGGCGCGCCACCGACGCGGAAGCCCTGTGGTGGCGGGCCGCGAACGAGGAGGGCCAGGTGGCCATCGATGCCCTCGGTTCCCTTGCGCGCTATTACCAGACCCAGCGCGACGCCGAGGGCCAGTACCGGGTTTTCCGTCAGCTGCACGGGCTGCATCCGCAGGATCCCGCCGTCGGCAACAATTTCGCTTTCTTCGCCGCGGTCACCGGCCGGGAGCAACGGGTGTCGGAGGACGTGGCGCGGGCCGATTTGAACGCGGAACCCCTCAATGCCACGTACCAAGCCACCCTCGCCTTCGTAATCCTGCAGCAAAACCGGGTTGCGGAAGCGGAAACGTTGCTCAAGCCCGCCGCGGCCCGCGTCGCGCAATCCCCGGCGCTGGCCTTTGTGCAGGGGTTGATCCTCGCCCGCACCGGCCACCGGGAAGAGGCCCGCGCCTTGTTGCGCAGATTCCCAAGCGGAACGCTCACGCGACAGGAAGAGGCCCTGATCGGGCAATACCTGGCCGATTGATCCGGCGGTCCGTGCTCCGGCCCGATCAGGCCGGCAGCGGGGAGTCCCGCCGGAATCTCCTCAATCCAAACAAACCAATGGCGACCGCCACCGGAAGCCAGGCCGTCACCTCTGGCACCGGGTGACCGTTGATGGTCGCGGCGCTCGTCTGGTAGACCAGCAGTCCGCTCGGATTCAGCAACAGGGAGTTCGTGTTGCTGCCGGAAACGCCGCTGTTCGTGTTCGCCACCACTACGTCGATGTAATTGGTCCCGATGACGAAGCTGGCGTTGTTGACGCCGCCATTGTTCGTGCTGTTGCCCAGGTTGATGGCCGTGGTGTTCTGCCACGCGTTGGCGGACAAGGTGGCCGCGGCGGTGGTTCCCCCGGTCGCCAGCGTGCCGCTGCCGTTGAAGGTCATCGCCCCGGCCGGATTCACGTAAACCGAATAGGTGTCGTCCGCCGCGAGCGTCATGCTGATCTGGATGTTGCTCGTGTTGCCCGAGATCGTGCCCGACCCCGTGCCGGTGATCGTGAAAGCGAGCTGGTAGACGAAATAGGCGCTGTTGTTATACGCCCCGCTGCCGGTCTTCACGTCGCCCGGGAGGAAATCGCCGCCGGCATTGACGGTGCCCCCGGTCTGCGCCGTGGAGGCACCCGGGGCAACGACCCATTGGGCCGAACCGGTGTTCTGGGTGTCGCCGGGATTGATCAACGAAGAGGATATCACGTAGGATTTGCCGGTGTACGTGGTGCTGCTGCCGTTGTAGGCTGTGCCGTTCACATAGGCGGAGGTGACCTTCCACGCGCTGCTGGGGCTCTGGGTTCCTTGTGCCACCAGGTTGTTGTTCGCATCAACACCCGTATAATAGAGCCCGGTGATGTTTGTCGCGGTCGCCTGCCCGTACGCCACGGTCGCGAAATGCCATAGCCCAAGTGCGAGAACACCTGATAATGCAATGGCGCGCCGGAATTTCATAATTAGAAACTAGGTAGTTTTGCCTATATAGCAACAGTGTTTTATCCTAGCCCTGATATGATTGTGCTGACCATGGTCGTTTGGAAGGTCGGGTGCAATCAGGGCCGATCCACTCTGCAACGACCCGATCGCCGACCTCCTGAATGATTCGATCATCCGGTTCGATATAGATATACCTGATAATAGTTTGAGCAACTAAAAGCTCCCGAGATCAAGACATTTGAGTGGATCTTCGGCTATCGCGAGGACGTCATTGAGGCCTGAATATCAGTCCAGAAGTAAGTCACTTATACAAGTTCTGAAGCCGGTCAGAGGATAACTGACTGGGAAGGGGGCTTTATGTGCGGGAACCCGAAAATCCGGCCACGACCAATGCACGGCCAATGTGATGGAGCACAAACTCGGTGCAATAACATCCCCAAAAAAATCAACGAATGCCAGATTTACATACCATGAATTCGTATGGAGTAGATTATAGTATTTTTCGTACTGTGCGGTGGTTTGTCCAAAGTCATCGGGTGAATCGCTAACGGATCAGCCGTCTGGGCTCCCCGTCCGGATACAAAGCCAGAGGCAGGTGGACTGGGGCCTTGGTTACCCTGTCGCAAGATTGATTTGACTCGCGCCCTTCTGTGTATCTCTTGTGTTGACAAAATCTATTACCCAAATGGCCACCGCTACCGCCCAAATCCACCTCCGCACTCCACCCAAGACCAAGTCGCTGCTCAACCTAGCCGCGGATTTGTCGGGGGCGGCCAACCTCACTGACTACATTCTGCGTGCCGCCATCGAGCGGGCCCAGGCTGACCTGAGCAACCAGCAGACCTTTGCGCTGAGAAAAGGCCCGTGGGCGGAATTCGCCAAGCGGCTGGATGCCCCCGCCAGAAATCTGCCCCAGTTACGCAAACTTCTGACCAG
>CAZZDB010000101.1:8364-14109 GCA_964652485.1 uncultured Oleiharenicola sp. | reverse complement strand
CGAAGAAATTCCAGAAGATCGGCGGCCGCATTCCCAAGGGCATCCTGATGGTCGGTCCCCCGGGCACGGGCAAGACGCTCCTCGCCAAGGCCATTGCCGGTGAGGCCGACGTGCCGTTCTTTTCCATCAGCGGCTCCGATTTTGTGGAGATGTTTGTGGGCGTCGGTGCGAGCCGGGTGCGCGACATGTTTGAACAAGGCCGCAAGAACGCGCCCTGCCTGATTTTCATCGACGAGATCGACGCGGTGGGCCGCCAGCGTGGTGCGGGTCTCGGCGGCGGCAATGACGAGCGGGAACAGACGCTCAATTCGTTGCTGGTTGAGATGGACGGCTTCGACACGCAGGAGGGCGTCATCATCATCGCCGCGACCAACCGGCCCGACGTGCTCGACAGCGCGCTGCTGCGCCCCGGCCGCTTCGACCGTCAGGTCTATATCGACCTGCCCGACATCATCGGTCGCGAGCAGATCCTGCGGGTCCATGCGCGGAAGATTTCCCTCTCCGAAAATGTGGATCTCGCGATCATCGCCCGCGGCACGCCCGGCCTTTCCGGTGCGGAGCTGGCCAACCTCCTGAATGAATCGGCCTTGTTGGCGGCCCGCCGGGGCAAGAAGAAGGTCGAGATGACCGATATCGACGAGGCGCGCGACAAGGTCTTGTGGGGCCGCGAGCGCCGCCGGGTGATGGACGACGCCGAAAAGCGGCTCGTCGCCTGGCACGAGGCCGGCCATGCCATCGTGCAAGCGGTGCTCGATGACGGCACGATGCCTGTACATAAGGTCACGATCATTCCCCGCGGCCAAAGCCTCGGCAGCACCACCTATCTTCCGACCAAGGATATCCTGACCCAGCCGAAGAAAAAACTGCTCAACCAGATCGCGATGGCGATGGGTGGGCGCATCGCGGAGGAACTCGTGACCGGCGATTTCAGCAACGGCGTCTATGGCGATCTCAAACAGGCGACCCGGATCGCGCGCGCCATGGTTTGCGATTACGGTATGAGCGAACTCGGCCCGGTTGCCATGGGTGACAACCAGGACACGGTGTTCCTCGGTCGCGACATCACCCGTTCGCAGCACGTGAGCGAAGACACGGCGCGAAAGATTGATATCGCGATTTCCGACATTCTGCATGCCCAGTACAAGCGGGCGCAGCAGATCATCACCGACAACCGGGCGGCGTTGGACAAGATTGGCGCGGCCTTGCTCGAGCACGAGACGATCGAGGGCAAGCATGTGTTGGAAATCATCCAGCACGGTGAAATCCGCACGCCGATCGTCAGCGCCAAGCCGCCCAAGCTGGCGGGCGAGCCGCCCAAGCCCGTCGACAAGCCGGTCGCCCAGGAGTCAAGCGGCACGGCGGGAACGCCGGCGCCGAGCCCGGCCTGAGCGCAAAATCGTCCTTGGATTTATCCCCGGAGGCCGGCAATCTGCCGGCCTCTTTCCTTATGAACATATGTTGCATCGGTGCCGGTTACGTTGGTGGCCCGACGATGGCCATGATTGCGCTGAAATGCCCCGGCATCACCGTGACGGTGGTGGATATGAACGCCGCCCGCATCGCGGCGTGGAACACCGGCAACCTGCCCATCTTCGAACCGGGCCTCGACGAGGTCGTGGACCAGGCTCGCGGCCGGAATTTGTTCTTCTCCACCGATGTGGCGGGGCAGATCAAGAAGGCGGATATCATCTTTGTGGCGGTCAATACCCCGACGAAAACCTACGGTGTCGGCGCCGGCCGGGCGGCCGATCTACGCTACATCGAGTCGGTCGCTCGCACCATCGCCGAGCATGCGGAGAACGGTAAGATCATCGTGGAGAAGTCCACCATCCCGGTGAAGACCGCCGATGCCATCCAGGCAATCGTCTCATCGAACACGAAGGGGTTGAAGTTCCAGGTGCTGTCCAATCCGGAATTCCTGGCGGAGGGCACGGCGGTCAAGGACCTGACGAATCCCGACCGGGTGCTGATCGGAGGGGAACGCACTCCGGAGGGCGACAAGGCGGTCGAGACCCTGGTCAATGTCTACGCTCATTGGGTGCCGCGCGAGCGCATCATCACGACGAACCTGTGGTCGTCAGAGCTCTCCAAGCTCGTGGCCAACGCCTTTCTGGCCCAACGTATTTCGTCGATCAACGCGATCTCGGCCCTATGCGAGGCCACTGGTGCGGACGTGGACGAGGTGGCCAACGCCATCGGTCGGGACAGTCGCATCGGCCCGAATTTCCTTAAGGCGTCGGTCGGGTTTGGCGGCTCGTGCTTCCAGAAGGACATTCTCAACCTGACCTACCTGTGCGAGAGCTTCGGGTTGCAGGACGTGGCATCCTATTGGAACAGCGTGGTCGCGATGAACGACTCGCAGAAGAGGCGATTCTCCGGACGCATTGTGAAAGAGCTGTTCAATACGGTCGCGGACAAGAAAATCGCCATGCTCGGTTTTGCCTTTAAGAAGGATACGAACGATACGCGGGAGTCGGCCGCCATCAATGTCGCGCGCGATCTTCTGTCCGAGCACGCGAAGGTGTGCGTTTACGACCCGAAGGTGCCGGCGGATGAGATCCGGAAGGACGTGTTAAACGGCGGCACCGACAATCCACGGCTGACCGTGGCGAAGGACGCCTATGAGGCCTGCGCTGGGGCTCACGCCGTCGCGGTATTGACGGAGTGGGATGAGTTCAAGCAGCTGGATTTCGCCCGGATTTTCGCGGGGATGCCGAGGCCGGCGTTCATTTTCGACGGCCGGAACATCCTTGATCTGGTGGCGTTGCGGAAGATTGGGTTCCGGGCCTCCGGTATAGGCAAGCCGCCCGGTGGCCGGCGCGCGGAAGACGCGGTGTAAAGGTGGCCGCCTGACTCAGGTGGTCGTCGGGGCAGCTGTCCTCGTTTGGCGGTGACGCCGGTAGCCGAGCAGGGTGCTCATGAAGGCGAGCAGCAGGGCACCGCAGGTCGAGGGCTCGGGCACGGGTGTGATCTGGTTGTCGTAACTCTGCCACTTGGTGTTGGCGCCGGTCCAGGTGGGGGAGTCGAAGACCACGTTCGTCTCGATGCCCGTGCCGGTGGTGCCCAGGACGGCACCGGTCCAGTTGGTAGCGAAGAAGTAGTCTGAAGCGTTGGTCCAGTTGATGATGTTGAGCGTGATATTAGCGCCGACGTCGAGGGTGTTGGTGACGTTGAGAATGGAGCCAAGGCCGCCGAAATCGAGGGTAACGGTGCCCGTGCCGGTGAAGTTGAGGTAGGCGACGTTGATCGTGGAGCCGCTGAGCTTGAGGGTGGTGCCGGCCGCCACGTTGACGGTGTTGAAGGTGTTGCTCGCGCTCAGCAGGATCGTGCCGGCGTTTAGATTGAGCGTGCCAAGGAAACTGCCGCCGGAGCCCGCGGCCAGGTTGCTGCTGATGGTAAGAGTGCCGGTGCCCGTTTTGGTGAAAATGCTGCCGGACGCGCCGGACAGGGTACCGGAGAAAGTGGTACTTGCGTTGGTCCCGCCAGCGATGAGCTGGCCAGTGCCGAGGAGAATGTTGCCAGAGCCCGCTATTGAGCCGACAGTCTCGGTGTTGTTGTTGACGTTGAGCTGGCCGTCGGTGTTCAGGGTCACAGCGGCGGCGTCGGCAATCTGATTGCTCTGCTGAAGGAGCAGGGTGGCGGAGTTGGCCACGCCGACGCCGTCACCGATCGTGACGGTCGTGGCCGAACTCAACCCGCGGGTGACGCTGCCGCCCATGTTTAGCGCCAGCGTTCCGTCCTTGACCGTGGTGACGGTGTTGCCGGAATAGTCGCCACCGAGGGTAACGGTGCCGGTGCCATCCTTGACTAAAGTGCCGATGCTCGAACCGACGACACTGTTGATCGCAATGTTGCCGGCGCCACCGACGGTGAGGGTCCGGCCGGCAGCGTTACCATCTATGATGCTGGCGCCAGTGCCCACGGTGTTGGCGATGGTGAGGGTGGTGCCGGTATTGGCGTTGATGCGGCTGTCACCGCCCAGCGTGATGAAACCGTTGTAGGTATTGTTGCCCCGGGCATTGAGAAGCTCGCCGGTAGCCGAGGATCCATTGCCATTGAGGGTCAGCGACTCGTTGGCGATGGTGAGACTGCCACCGCCGCTGCCCCCATCGAGCTGAAGCTGTGCCCCCGCTTCGACGACAGTGCCATTGGCGGCCGTGTTGCCGTTCTGGCCCAAGGCGGAGCTGTTCTGGATGTTCAGGACGCCGGCCTGGATGTCGGTCACGCCGGAATAGGTGTTGGTCCCGGTGAGAACCAAGGTGCCGGCACCGGTCTTGGCCAGGCTGGTGGCCGAGTTGCCGCCGGTGAATCCGACGCCGTTTTGCAGAATGGAATCGATCTGCAGATCGACGCCGGAAGTTGTGGTGCCCGAGGCCACATTGATGGCAAAGGAATTGGAGGACATACCCAGATTGCCGTTGGTGATCAAAGCGGTCTGGGAGGACGCGGTGGTGACGATGCCACCCGTGATGGTCAGCAACGCGTTGTAGGTGGGATTCGCCCCCATATCCACCTCGCCTCCGTGGAGCGTGAGATTGACCAGCGCGTTGCTGCCACCGTTCATGCTAAAGAGGCCGTCGGAGTTGACGGTCATGCTGGTGGTCGCATTGGAAGCGGAAGCAGGTGTGCCTGCGGTACCGCCGATTTCGTAATTCTTGGCCGCACTGCCGCTGGCGAGGAAACCCATTTGCAGCACGGCAGAGCCGGCGCTACCCGTATCGTCGCCCACGGTGACACTGGTGCTGGAAATGACCGGCAGGTTGTTGGGCCCGCCGATGATCAACTTACCGTCGTTGATGACGGTGGAGCCGGTATAGGAATTGGAGGGGTAGGAGATTATCGTCACCGTGCCCGAGCCATTCTTGACTATGCCGCCGCTGCCGCTGATCGCGGAATTGAGCAGGACGTTGGTGGGATCCAGAATAAAACTCGGAAAAGGCTGGTAGATGGGGGTGACGCCACTCGCCGAGGTGGTGTTGAACGTGAGGGTGTTGGCGTTGAGGTTGAGGGTATTGGTGTAGCTGCCGTTACCGAGGATCAGGAGGTTGTCAGCGGCACTGACGGTGGCACTGCCGGAGAGGGTGATATTGCCAATCCACTGACTGGTCTGGCCCGTGGAACCCACCGCCTGCAACGCGCCGGTCGAGCCCGAGGCGCCGGAGCCGTTGAGATCGAGCGTGCCCGACTTGGTGATCGTAACCGCATTCGTCGGACTGCCAGAAGTGATCGCCGCTCCGCCAGCCAAAGCGAGGGTGCCGCCATTCGACACCGTCACATTGCCGGTTGTGTCGCCCAAGGAGGAGGAGCCGTTGGCGACGAGGGTGCCGGCGCTGACGGTGGTGGCCCCCGTGTAAAGACTGGTGCCAGTGAGGGTGATTGTGCCCGTGCCGGACTTGGTCAGGGCGCCGCTGGTCGCTGTGCTTGAACCGGACATGGTCAGGTTGGTCGCCGCGGAGGAGACATTGATGGTGCTGGTCGTACCGGTGGTCAGGGTGAAGTTGCGATCCGTGCTGGCGGTGCTGCCGGTATACTGGAGCGTGCCACCGCCGAGCACCAGATTGGCTGCCGCGTTGGAAGCCTGGCCGAGATTGCCGGCGACGCCGCCGTTGCCGATGGTCCCTACACTTACCGTGCCGGCATTGATGGTCGTAGCGCCGGTGTAGTTGCTGGTGGCGTTGAGGGTGAGCGTGCCTGAGCCGTCCTTGGTAAGGGTGCCGCCGGTGCTGGTGTTGATGCCGGTGGTGC
>CAZZDB010000101.1:0-8264 GCA_964652485.1 uncultured Oleiharenicola sp. | reverse complement strand
GCGCGGCGCCGCTGGTCACGGAGATGCCGCCGGCGGTCGTGCCGGTGGCCGTGGCATTCTGGATGTTGAGGACGCCCTGGCTGACGGTCGTCAGGCCGGTGTAGTTGCCGGCAGCCGTGATGGTGAGTTTTCCTGAGCCGTCCTTGGTAAGGGTGCCGCCGGTGCTGGTGTTGATGCCGGTGGTGCTGATGACGGTGTCGCCGGTGCCGCCGATGGTGAGGGCGTTGCCAGTGCCGGTGATGCCGCCGGTGAGGGTGAGGGCTGTGGCGGCGGTGTCGGAATTGATGCGCACGCCGGAGGAGCCGAGGGTGATGGCGCCGGCGTAGCTGTTCGCCCCGCTGACACTGCGGAGTGCGCCGCCGGAGGAGACACCGGTGCCGTTGAGGGTGAGCGCCTCGGCACCGACGGCGATGCCGCCTTGGAGTTCGAGCGCGGCGCCGCTGGTCACGGAGATGCCGCCGGCGGTCGTGCCGGTGGCCGTGGCGTTCCGGATGTTAAGGACGCCGGCGGTAATGGTCGTGGCCCCAGTGTAGGTATTGGCTCCGGAGAGTACCCACGTGCCAGTGCCGGACTTGGTGATGCCTCCACTCGTGGAACCGATAATATTGCCGGAGATTGTGCCGCCCGTGCCCGTGCCAGTGAGCGTCAGCAGATTGGTGCCATTCGTGATGTTGCCCGAAATGGTGAGAGTACCGGAGTTGGTAAAGGATTGCGCGGCTCCCAAGGCGAGCGGTCCGCTGGCGGTCATGACGGCTGTCCCGGTCGTGCTCTGATTATTGATGCCGGAGCCACCGATCGTCAGGGTCGAGGTTCCAGACAACGTGAAGGAGGAAGTGCCGGTAAAGATCAGCCCATTGATGCTCCGCGTAGCGGTGACATTGGGCGCATTTGTGTGAGCGATGTTGCCGAAACGCGCGATGTCGGTGGTGAGATTGTTCGTCGGCGCAGTTGCCGGCGTCCAGTTCGCATTGGTGCTGAATGTGGCACTATTGCTCCCATCCCAGTCGATTGTCGCCGCAAGCAGGCTATTGCCGCCAAACTGGAAACCAACGGCAAGGCATGCCAGCCCTAGCAGAGTATTCCTGCGACAGCGGGTGGGGAACATGACGTTGACGTCTGTGGGCACTTTTCTAAATGACGAAAATCAACGACTACGTGGAATCGAGTTGGCGGTAAGAAATGAGAGTGCCTGTGGTAAAATGGCCGCGATATTAAAGTGAATTGGCGGAATGAGCGGTTTGCCTAAATTGAAGCATATGATAGGGATAAACACCTAGAGTCAATATAGATGTGTCCTGCTGATACTCAAAAAAATGTAATGAAGTGACCGCGGTGTGCGATGCCATGGGACGGCGTGGCCTACGGTTGGATCGGGTTTCCTGATGGATAGATCGACTCAATATATTGAAATGCTGATGGATAGATCGCCAGATCGCGTGAAGTCGCTGGAGCTCGACCCCGTCGTGAGCCAACACCATTTGAACTGGGTAGTAACCTCTGCTGAGTAGGTATATATACCTAATATCTGATTGACGTATGGAAGCCCAATGTATCTATTGCAAACGGCTAGCCCGCAAAAAATCCGCCGGAGTTCTCCCAGATCCATGAAACTACTTCCCCCTCGCTCGTTGTTGATGGTCAGTCTGAGTTTTTTTTGTGCGGCGCTTTTGCAGGCACAGCCGGATCCGAATGGGTACCCTTCGGCGGTAACCTACACTCCGCAGGTCAAAATTGTTGAAGGCAACCAACCTCTCAGCCAAAGTTATGCCCTCTCCATTACGTCGCCCTCAAACTTGGCGGCGAACACTCCGGTCACAGTCGCGTTGGGGCTGACTGTTCTCTCCGCCCCCAGCGGAGTGGCGGAGGCAGACGCACTCAGCTTCATTTCGTTGAATCCGGCGAGCCTCTCTTTCACCGGACCGAACCAGGTATTGACTACGATAGTCACGGTGGCCGTGCCGCTAGGGAATTTTGCGGGAGACTATGCCTATCGGATTCTACCCTCCGGTTGGCCAGTTACGACCAATGGTATCACTGACACGGGCGCTACGGTCAACGCCACCATCAGCCCGCCCAATTCTACCGACACGTCAGCGCCGGCGATCGCTTTGCTGTCCCCGACCGACGGAATGGTATATACCTACACCCCTGCATCCGGGTTGCCAGTCACGGTGCCGGTCAATTTCTCCGCGGTGGTTGGTGCAACGGGTGATCCGATCAACGCCATGGTGGCTTCGCTTGATACCGTTCCCGTGAGCCTTACGATCCCCGTTAGCCTCACGGCAGCTGGGTTGCTCACGGTGTCGGCCTCCGCCACCGGCTCCGTGCAGCTGACTACGCCCGGTAGCTACACGATCAGTGTGGTTGCCACCAACCGGAATGGCACCAGCTCCGCCAGTGCGGGCTTCAGCGTGGTGGTCAATGCGCCGCCGCCGACGATCACCGCTTCTTCGCCCGCCAGCAGTTCAACCTTCACCTATACACTTGGGACGGCCGGGGCTTCCGTGCCAGTGAGCTTCAACGCCACCAGTATTTACGGCAATATCACCTCGCTCAGTGCTACGCTTGACGGATCGCCTATCGCCTTGAGTCTGAGCGGAGTCGGATCTGCGCTTACCGCCTCTGCCAGCGCGTCGTTGACGGTGGCAACAACGGGCGCTCACTCGCTGGTGCTGTCAGCCGCGAACAATTATGGTTCCGCCACGCCCGTGACCATCCCATTTAACGTCGCCAGCACGGCGCCTGCGCCGACTGTCTCAATCCTGACGCCGGTCAATGGCACTACTTTCAACCGGGTGGCAGGTGACCCGGCGACCATCGTCAATTACACCTTCCAGGGCGGCACTGCGTATGGCAAGATCACCACCGTGACGGTGAAGCTTGATGGCGCGCCCGTGACGGCTGCGGTCGTTGGTCTGAACAGCCCGAGCGTGTCCGGAAGCGGCAGTGCGAGTTTCAGTGCAGGCGGATCCCACACCCTTAATGTGACGGTCTCCAACGGCGGCATGACGGCGTCCGCCTCGACCACCTTCACCATCAAACAAACCACGCCCCCTGTCTGCGAGAACCTTACCTGGTTGCCGCCCATCTCGCTGAACAAGACGGTCCAAGGCGGCTCCACCGTGCCCATCAAGTTCGAGCTTTCGTGCCACAACCGGTCAGTCTGCGACACGTCGGTGCTGATCGCCATCTACGAGATCTATGCTAATCACACGACTTCGAACCCGGTGATCTATCCCTATGGCCCCGGTGGAAACCCGAACCCGCCTGACTACGCAATCACCTGCAACAATTATCAATTGAACTTTACGACAGCCAGAGGGGTACACGATTACCGGGTCGAAGTATACACACCTGCCTCCGGTGTCATGCAGTTGCTTGGTTCAAAGGACATCTACACGAATGGACAGCAGGGGAACGGCTGCCAGTGACGCCGAATGGGTGAAGGCGATGGAGTGATCGCAGCGGGCCGGACGTTGTTCCGCACCCTTGATCACACGCCACCGTTTACCCGTCGGCGAAATCGTTGCAGGTGCCCAGACAAATCAGCTGGGCACGTTTGCTCCGCGAGTAACCGGCCGACTTTCCGCTCTCCGAAAACGCCAGGCGCATCCGGCCGCGCCCGTCGCCTATAATCCCAATGGAGTCCGGTATATTCTCGGGACGCGTTTGGTGACGGAGCAAAGCATCTCCCACGGGATCGTGTCCGACCAAGCGCTGAATTCCTGGATGCTGATTTCGCCGTCGCCCTGCTGTCCGACCAGCACCACGGCTTCGCCACAGTTCACCGGCTCGCGCACATCGGTGATATCCACCATCGTCTGGTCCATCGTGACCCGACCCAGCACGGGGCAGCGTTGGCCATGAACCAGCACTTGGGCCCGGTTACTGCAGGCCCGCGCGATCCCATCCCCGTAGCCGGCGGTCAAGATGGCCAGGGTCGAATCACGTTTCAGCAGGTGGGTCCGGCCATAGCTGATGCCGGTGCCCGCCGGCAGGTTCTTCACCAAGCCGATGCGGGTGTGAAAACTGAGCACCGGCTCGGTGTGCACCCGTGCCAGCATCGAGTGCGGGTGGGGGAGGATGCCGAATTGCAGCAGACCGACCCGCACGGCGTTGAACACGCTGCTGCCCGGGGTCGTCTCCAGGCCGGCACTGTTGTCGGCATGGACGAAGAGGCCGGTCGGATCGAAGCGAGGGAATCGCTTGAGCGCCTCCACGAAGGTGTGCCGCTGCTCCTCCGTAAATTGCGGGTCTTCGTCCGCACTCGCGAAGTGGGTGAACACCCCGGCAAGACGCACGCCCGGGGCAGCCTTGATCGCGGTGTAGAGGGCCGCGGCCTCGGCGTGCCACACCCCAAGCCGCCCCATGCCCGTGTCGATCTTCAGGTGCACGGCTATAGGTTTGCCGGCGGCTTGTCCGCGGGCATCGAACCGCGCGACCTCTGCGGCTGAGGACACAGTGGCGGCGAGGTCGTAGTCAGCGAGGTAACCGTCCTCGTCTGGAAGCACCGGGCTCAACAGGAGAATGGGCCAGTCGTTGCTGAGTTCGCGCAGAGCCATCGCCTCGGCCACATTGGCCACGGCGAACAGATCCGCCCCCGCGTGCATCAGGCGGGCTGCGACCTGATGCAGACCGTGGCCGTAGGCGTCGGCCTTTACGACGGCGACAAACTTGATGTGCGGGGGCAGCGACGCACGGATGAGTTTCAGGTTGCGCTCCAGCGCGGCCAGGTCGATTTCGACCCAGCAGCGGAGAGGATGTTGGCCGGAGGCAGTCATGCAATCAATCCGGGATCGGGGAGGCGGACTTCATGGCAGGTAGCAACAGCGATGCAATTCGCCGAATCATTTCTTGTCCGCGGTCAGTGTGCTGTGGACCCGGGCCGACCATTTTTTGTATTCGGGCGCGTCGTGTTGAAAAGCATCGGCGGATTCAATCCGCTGGAAATGGTCATCGTCGGCCACGACCGGAAAGATCTGTGAGAGATCATAGCTACAGGTTCCAAGCGGGCGCTCAGGAGATGCCCAGGACCGGAAATGCTCGGGTGTGGCCAGTTCGCCCGCGGGCAGGGCGGTGACGGGCGCGCGTTGCAGCGCGGCCAGCCGGCCATCGGCGGCAACCGGCTGGCAATGCCAGGTATCCCGACGCGCATCCGCGATGACGGCGAATGCGCGTGGCCTCGATTTCGCCCAAGCGTGGCGCGCGGCGACCGCTAGGCTCTGGTAGGAGTAGGCCGGGCGGGGTGCGAGCACCTGCCACGTGCGAAGCGCCATGGCGATCGTCCGGGTGCCGAGCGTCGAACCAGGTCCTTCGCAAAATACGAACGCGCCGATGTCACCAACCTGCAACCCGGTTTCATCGAGCAGGGATTCGGTGCTGGTGAAAATTGACGCCCCGGCTTCCTCCGGGCTGTGGCGCCAAACATCCCGAAAGCCGGCACGCAGCAACCCCACTTGCACGTCCTGCGAAGCGGCATCGAGGACAAGGAGTCGGTCGTGGCTGGTCAAAAGCTGTGTAAGCGAAGGCATTACGTGAGAGGGAGCTTGGGCCGGCGCGCCCAAATGTCCACGTTGGTTTCACGGCTTCGGGCGGCCGGAATCTGGCATTGACCGTCCGCTTGGCGGTGACCTACTTTGACCGGTTTACCGACTCGAATCCTCCCAATTTAAAACCTGTGAACGTTCAAATCACCGACATCAACGAGACCCGCAAAACGCTGACCGTCACCCTCGACAAGAGCGAGGTCGACGGTGAATACAACGCCATCCTGGTCGACTTCACGAAGCAGGTTAGTCTGCCAGGATTTCGTCCCGGCAAGGCGCCCGCAGCGATGGTCGCAAAGCGCTTTGGCAAGGAATTGAAGGACGAGTTCAAGAACAAGGTGATCGGTAAGGCTTACCGCGACGGTCTCGATCAGTCGAAACTCGAGGTGCTCACCCTGGTCGACGTCGAGGAGGGTGCGATCGAGCCCGGGCTTTCCGCTGCGATCAAGCTTACGGTCGACGTCCGCCCCGAGTTCAAGCTGCCGGACTACACTGGTCTGGCCACTGAGGTTCTGCCGACCGAACCCAGCGCGGAGGAGATCGACAAAGTCATCGAAGGTCTCCGGTCCGAACGCGCCGATTTCAAGGTGGCTGATCGTGCCGCCGCCAAAGGCGACTACGTGCGTTTTGGCTACACCGGCACTTTGGACGGCAAGTCGTTGACCGAGACCGTCGGCGACAAAGCCATCTATGCGAGCGCTCCGCAGACTTGGGAGGAAGTCGAGGGCGCGAACGAAGGCTTGCTGCCGGGGATGTCGCAGCAGATCGCCGGCTTGAAGGCGGGTGACAAGAAGGGCGTCCACATCACTTTTCCGGCGGGGTTCGCCGCCGTGCCCGCCCTGGCCGGCAAGCAGGCCGTCTACGACATCGAGGTACAGGAGGTCCGTGAGCGCGTCCTGCCGCCGATGGACGAGGCCTTCTTCAAGCAGAATCAGGTCGAGGACCTCGATGGTCTCAAAACCCAGGTCCGGGCGAATCTGGCCATGCGCAAGGATTACGAGAATCGCGCCGCCCAGCGCCGCCAAGTCACTGATGCGCTGATTGCGCAAGCGAACTTCCCCGTGCCCGACAGCCTCATTGCCTCGGAGCGCGACGGCGTGCTCCGCCAGTTCATTGAGGAGAACATGCGCCGCGGCATCCCGCAGGAGCAGTTTGAACAGAACAAGAAGGAGCTTTATGAGAGCGCAACCAAGGCCGCCGTGTCGCGCGTTAAGGTCCAGCTCATTCTTGCCAAGATCGCCGAAGCCGAGAAGCTCAAGATTGACGAAAAGGATTTCAACAGCTGGCTCATGCGCGAGGCCATGCGGAGCGGACAAAAGCCTGACAAGGTGGCGAAGGACCTCGGCAAGGATCGGGACCAGGTTCGGGCGGTGCAGCAGCAGCTCCTTTTCGACAAGACCCTTGATTTTCTGGTCACGAAGGCTACCGTCAAGACGGCAACAGCCAAAGCATGAGCTATTACGTCCCCATTGTCCTCGAAAACACCGGCCGCGGCGAACGGTCGATGGATATTTACAGCCGCCTCTTGAAGGATCGCATCATCTTCATCGGTACTCCGATCGACGACAACGTGGCCAACGTGGTGATCGCCCAGATGCTGTTCCTGCAGATGGAGGATCCCAAGAAGGACATCCATCTCTACATCAATTCGCCCGGTGGCGTCGTGACCGGTGGCATGGCGATCTACGACACCATGAATTTCCTGCAGTGCGACGTAGTTACTTACTGCATCGGCATGGCGGCCAGCATGAGCACTGTGCTCCTCGCGGCCGGTACCAAGGGCAAGCGCCATGCGCTGCCCAACAGCCGCGTGATGATCCACCAGCCCTCGGGCGGCGCGGGCGGGCAGGCGGCCGACATTGCCATCCAGGCAAAGGAGATCCTCCGCTGGCGCAAGACCCTCAACGAGACCATCGCCAAGCACACGGGCAAGACCGCCGAGCAGGTCGAAAAGGATTCCGACCGCGACTACTACATGAGTGCCGACGAGGCCAAGACCTACGGTATTGTTGACCACGTCGTAGCCTCGATCCGCGACGCCCAGAAGATCGCGCAGAGTGCCGCTTGAGCCTCTGCCCGGTGTCTTAGGACGGGAAAATCCCTCGACTAAAGCGCGGCACCAGCCGTATATACTTACATGGCCAAATCCTCCCGCATGACCCTATGCTCCTTCTGCGGCAAATCGCAGGCGGAGGTGCGCAAGATCATTGCGGGGCCGGGTGTTTATATCTGCGACTCGTGCGTCAATGTCTGCAAGACGATCATCGATCGCGAGGTGAAGACGCCGGCGCCGGAGGGCGCGAAGCCGGCCTTCCGTCTTATCAAGCCGGGCGACATCAAGAAGGTGCTCGACGACCATGTGATCGGTCAGGACCACGCTAAGAAGGTTCTCTCGGTCGCAGTCTACAATCATTACAAGCGTCTCAACTACGACTCCGCCGGCCAGCCGCGCGAGAATGTGACGATGCCCGCCGAGTTTTCCGATGTTGAGGTCGAGAAGAGCAACATTCTGCTCGTCGGCCCCACCGGCTCGGGCAAGACGTTGCTCGCCCGCTCGCTCGCCCGTATCCTTGATGTGCCGTTTGCCATCTCCGATGCCACCACGCTCACCGAGGCCGGCTACGTCGGCGAGGACGTCGAGAACGTCGTCCTCCGCCTCCTGCAGGCCGCCAACTACGACGTGAAGAAGGCCGAGTGCGGCATCATCTACATCGACGA
>CAZZDB010000100.1:0-14148 GCA_964652485.1 uncultured Oleiharenicola sp. | reverse complement strand
TCAACACCCTCACCGGCTTCAAGTGGATCGCCGGCAAGATGCGCGGCTACGAGGAGCAGCTCGTCGCGGCCATGGGCGCAGGCTTCGATTATGACGGCACAGCGTTCCGCCAGCGGGCCGCCCTGCTCCAGCAGCACAGCACGTTCTATCTTTTTGGCACCGAGGAGAGCTACGGCTACCTGCCCAACGACCTGTTACGCGACAAGGATGGCAACGCGGCCTGCCTCATGTTCGCCGAACTATGCGCGTGGGTGAAGTCCCGCGGCCTGACCGTGCCGGAATATCTCGATGAGATTTACCTCAAATACGGCTTCTTCCTCGAGGGTGTGATCAACATCTACTACGAGGGCGCGAGCGGGGCGGCGAAGATCAAGCGCATCCTCGACACCTACCGCTCGGCTCCGCCCACGGCCTTTGGCGGGACCAAGGTGACGAAGTTCCAGGATTTCGGCCGCGAGAAATTCCATGACGCCGACGGCGAGCTGATCCCCGCGCAGGACCTCTACCTCGTGACGCTCGCGAATGGCTATTCCTTCGCGGCCCGGGGCAGCGGCACGGAGCCCAAGATGAAATTCTATCTCTTCGCGCAGGAGCCGGCCAAGTCCCCGGCCGACCTGCCCGCAGCCAAGGCCCGGGCGAAATCGACCCTGGACAGCCTGAAGGTGCTCATCGAAGCCGATGCCCGCACCCGCGCCGGGACCTGACACCGCATCCCTGTGCTCAACACCCGCTTCAATCGCACCGGACTGGCCCTGGTGGTCGTGGTGCTCGTGGTGGGTCTGGTCTGGAGCCTGTATCGGCCGCGGAGCTTTCAGGTGTTCGATCAATCCGGCACGAGTTGTGTCATCATCGTGCCCGGCGAGGCAACCAAGGAGGAGCTGGCCGCGGCGCAACTGCTCGGCGACACGCTCGCCGCCGCTTCGGGCCAGGCCGCGGCGCGTTTTCCGGTGCGCCGGGATCATTTCTGGCGCTTTTGGCAGCACGGCATCTTCGTGGGCGAGACGCGGCACGCGGCGGAACTGCCCCTGGTCGGTGCGAGCCGGCTGGAACGGCCGGTGGGCGCGGGTGTTTTTTCGTTCGGGGTCGTGCTCCGCAGCGGCTGGCGGGAAGATATTGTCAGCGCGGCGAGCTGGTTTCTGGAAAGACACCTCGCCGCCCGCTGGTTCCTGCCCGGTCCGCTCGGGGAGTCGGTGCCGCACCGGGAGTCCCTGCGCCTGGACCGCGGGACCGAGACATTCACCCCGTCGTTCGTGTCCCGCAGCCTCGGTCTCGGCGGGTCCGACGGGGAGGAACGCTGGTCGGCGGCCAACCGGTTGCAGGCGATTTTCCGGCATGGGCACAGCATGAGCGACCTGTTCCAGCCGGCAGATCTGGCCCGCGAGCCGGAGCTGGCCCCACTGATCAACTGGCAGAAGTTCACCCCGACCAAGCCGAACCTGCAGGAGTGGCAGCCCAACATCGCCGCGGATTCGGCCGCGCCGCATGCCGCCGGGGTCTTGCGCCGTCGTTTCGACGAGGATCCCAGCCTGCTCTCGGCGTCCATCGCGATGAACGACAGCATCCGTTACGACCAGTCACAGGCAACGCAGGCGCAGGTCGGGCCGCCGCGGTATTTCCGCCACAAGCCGGATTATTCGAACCTGGTGTTCGGTTTCGCCAACAAGGTGGCGCGGGAACTGGCCCCGGGGTTTCCCGACCGCTTCATCACCACCTACGCCTATGACTGGACGGAAAATGTGCCACGCTTCCCCGTGGAACCCAATCTCGTGCCGTTCCTGACCGCGGACCGCAGCCAGTGGTTCGACCCGGCGTTCGCGGCGGAGGACAAGGATCTGATCCGACGTTGGGTGGCGGCTGGGCCCAGGGTGGTCGGCATCTATGATTATTACGAGGGGGCGCCCTTCCTCGTGCCGCGGCCGACGCTCTACGCCGTGGCGCAATCCATCCCGTTTGCCCACGCGGCGGGAGTGAAGGCGTTCTATGCCGAGGCCTTCACCAATTGGGGATTGGACGGACCCAAGGGCTGGCTGGCGGCGCAGCTCCTCTGGGACGCGAGGCAGGATCCCGCCGCGCTGCTCGAGACCTATTATCGCGAATTCTGGGAGGAAGCCGCCGGGCCGATGCGCGAGTTCTTCGACCGGTGCGACCGGCAGTGGCTGGAACAGCCGCTGCCGTCCTACTGGCTGAAGTATTTCAAGGACGGGCATCAGGCCTCGCTCTTTCCGAAGGAGGTCCGGGTCCGGCTGCGGCAGTTGCTTAACGACGCGGAGCGCCTGACGCACTCGGAAACGGTCCGACAGCGTGTGATGCTGGTCAGCGGAGCCTTTGCCGTCACCGAGGCGTTCGGCGAGTTCAGCGAGTCGCGCTCGGTGCTGAGCCGGCTCACGCTCCCGGCCCATCCGGACCCCGCGGCGGTGATCGCCGCCGCGCAACTCGTCGGCCGGAACCGCCGGCTTCTGGAAAGCAGCGTGAATTACCTGCGGGAGAAACAGCCGCTGGCGGTCCGCGCCCGGCTGCTGGACGAATACACCCGCAACGACCCACGGCGGCGGGCTCTGTGGCGGCTGCTGCCGGACCTGGCCCGGGTCGGTGCCCTGCCGGGATTTGCGGCGGCGTTCGATGACCTGCTGTCGGAACTCACGGCTCGGAGCACCGCGGGCCGGGAGCAGGTTGTGGATGGCGGACTCGGCCGTCTTGAGCTGCGCGATGTCCGCGATTTCACCGCCCTCGACTGGGTGAAATCAGGCTACTGGAGCGGCCACGGCGAGCCGTATGAGACGCGCCGGATCACGCTCGGGCCCGGACCAGCCCCGTTGTTGTCCGCTGACAACCCGGGGTTTGTCCCGGGAACTCCGTCCCCCGGCGGATTCACGGGCAAAGCGATCCGCTTCGAGGGCTGCAAGCAGGAAACGCTTTCCCAATGGCGCAGCGCGGAGCCGGCAGCGGACTACATCGGCACGGTGCAGGTGCGCGCCAAGGTGAGCCCGGGCAACATGACCTTCCTCATCATGACCTTCCTTGATGAAAAGGGGCAGTATATCGGCCTCGGTTCCATTGACCGCGTGCCGGTCGGGGACTGGCGCGAACCGGTGGAACTTGCCGTGCTGGTGCATGCGCCGAAGGCGGCCCGCCAGATCGGCCTCGGCGTGCGCGTGCTGAACCAGGTCAACGACGACTACGCCGAGTATTCGCAGCTCTCGCTCAAGCGACTGGAATGACCGCGCCGGTCCGCAGTGGTGTAGTCTCCGGGTCGTTGTCCGCCGCGATCAGCTCGCCGCCGGCGGTCCGAGCAGGTGGTTTACGGCCTCCAGAATCTGTGCCAGGGAGGAGGTTTTCTCGAGGTAACAGGCGACCTTGGCACTGAGAACGCTGTCGACCACGTCCGGATCAAACAGCACCCCCGTCAGCAGGATCACCAGTTGCTCGGGATGCGCCTCTTTCAGCTCCGCGATCATTTCCAAACCGTCCCGGTCCTCAAGTTGCAGATCCGAGATGACCAGATCCGGTGACTCCTGTTTGCCGATCCGGAGGGCCTCCATGGCGGAGGCGACCGCCGTCACCCGGTAGCCGCTGGCGGCGAGGAACTGCGCCAGCAGATCGCGGATATCGGCTTCATCGTCGACGATTAGGATGTGTTTCTTCATGGCGGATTTATTGGAGCTAAATTGAACTGGTGGCGGCCTTCATGTCGTTGTTTCTCCCGGGGCCGGGCTGACCCGGAGGGCCACGATGCCTCCGACTACCTTGTCTCCGTCGCGCAGGGGAAAGAGGGTGAAGCGGACCGCCGTTTTCCGGCCGTGTTTGTCTTCCACCGTGGCCGCTTGGTCCCGCAATTCATGCCCGTCCTTCAATGCCTGCGCGATGGGATCGATCATCGGGGCGTTTGCGGCGGGGTGCGCCGCCAGCAGACGCACGACCCGCGACAACGGCTGGTTGATGAGCGCCTTCGGTTCCAGTCCGGTCAAATGGACCACGGCGGGGCTTACCCGCGAGATGCGCAGGCCCTTGGTGAGCACGAACACCAGGTCCTCGATTGAGTCGACGATCAGCTGGTGGTAGTGGAGCTGGTGCTCCAGCGCCTTGTTGGCCCACTGCCGTTCCAGGTTCTCGGTGGAGAGCCGGGCGTTGGCTGCCGCCAGTTCGGCGGTGCGCTCCCGCACCCGGATTTCAAGCTGCTGGTTGTCCACCTGCATCGCGACGGCGGCGCGGCGGCGCGCGGCCAGGTCATCCCGCAGTAGCCAGGCGACTCCCGCGAGCAGGAGCACGTCCAGCACCACGCCTAACCACACCGTCCATCTTGTCGCCTGTGCCTGAAGGTAGGACGCGGTATCGTGTTCCGTCAGGAGGGCCAGCTCGTCGTTTTTCAACCGATTGATCTTTTGCCGTATGTCCAGGAGGGCCGCCCGGCCGGCGTCCGTGGCGAGCAAGGCGCGGACCTTTTCCGCATCCCCGACTTGGCGGGCCGTCAGGACTGCCTGATAAAAAGCCGTGCGCTGGTTCACGAGCGACTCCAGCTCGAGGACTTGCGCGTGCTCGGCCGGCTCGTTCCGGGTCAGCGCCCGCGTGATTTCCAGATGCTCCGTCGCGTCCGAGAACGCTTCGCTGCAGGCCGCCTGGTCACGGGTGTCCCCCGTGAGCGCATAGGTATGCAAGGCGCCATCGCCGACGTAGAGGGCCGCGTGCAGCGCCTCGACCTCCAGGATGACCGAGTGGGTGTGGTTCACCCAGTCACTGCTCTCAGCCGACCGGTTGATGTTTCGCACCGCCTGGATCGCGCTGGCAATCAGGATGGCCGAAATGACGAGGAAATAGAGCAGCACACGACCGATCGTCTTGTCTTTCATGGGCGGGCGGGGTTCGTAACCGAGTCGGGCGTGGCTGACCGGGTTTTTGCCAGGTCTGGATCGGTCCCACCAGGATCGGTCTTGACGACCGTAAAGCGCATGCGCTTGAGACCGGTTTTGTAGTCAAAGGTGAACTCCTGGGCGAAAGTCCAGTTGGCCTCGAAGGAATCGGCCACCTTGGTCGCGATTTCCCGGATGGTCCGACCGGACGACTCCAGGTTGAAGAAGTATTTCCGGTTGTTGTAGTCCAGATAGGCCCGGTTCTCGCCAACGTAGCAAACGGCGTGTCCCATGTTCTTTCCGACCATTTCAACGCGGATCAGCCGGGTCCCATAGCCCCGCCGTTTCAGGACCAGGTCGGCCAGAGCCGCGTAGTCGATGCAACTGCCGGACCGTGTCGCCAGGAATACTTCCGGATCCTGCACGTTGAACACGTGCAGCTCGAATTCGAAACCTTCGAAGAGATTGGCGAACCGCTTGGGCGTCATTTTGGGGTCGTCCAGCAGTTCGCTCACCGTCAACGCGTCCAACCGGCCCGCCGCAAGCACGCCGGCGATGCCGACCGTGCCGAGCCATCGGCGCGCGGATCCTCGGCGGGTTAGGCGGCGCGCCGTGGGGGTCGGGCCGCCGCGGTCGAGAAGGGGGGGCCGGGTCATGAGCAGACCACCGCGGGGGTGGATGATCCGGCCGGATGCAGGACGAGATGCATGGCGGTGAGCAGGTCTTCCTGGGTGAACGGCTTGGGAAGAAATGCGTGCACCAGCTGCTGGATCTCGCTGACCACGGAGCCGCCGGACTCATCCTTGGCCAATCCGCTCATGGCGATCAGGCGGATGCCGGGCCTGATCTTCAGCAAGGCGTGGACCAGTTCCACTCCTCCGAGGCAAGGCATGTCGACGTCAGTGACGACGACCGAGATGGCCTCGGCATGGGCTTGGATAAGGTTGATCGCCGCCATGCCATCAGGGCAGCTCAGGACGCGATAGCCATGCTGACTGAGGAGCGCCGACGCAAAGTCCCTGATCGAAGCTTCATCGTCGACCAAGAGGACGAGTTCACCCTCGCCCTCAGGGACGGCGAAGGGCGCGGTGGTGACGGTCCGGGGCGGTGCACCCTCGGTGGCGGGGAGAAACACCCGGAAGGACGTGCCGCGGCCCACTGCCGTGTCGACCGTGACGAAACCGTGGTGACTGGTCACGATGCCGCGAACCGTGGAAAGCCCCAACCCGGTGCCCTTGCCGGCGTCCTTGGTGGTAAAGAACGGCTCCCAGATGTGCTTCGCCACCTCCGGGGCGATGCCCGTGCCGGTGTCGGCCACCTCCAGCACGAGCCAGGAACCCGGCTGGGCGCCGGGAATCGTGGCGGCCTCCGCCGCATCGATCCGGCGATTGGCCGCGGTGAGGCGCAGCCTGCCTCCCTGCGGCATGGCGTCGCGGGCGTTCACGCTCAGGTTGAGCAGCACTTGGTGGATCTGCGTCGGGTTGCCTTGCACAAGCCAGAGGTCGGCCGGGATTTCGTGTTGGAGCTCGATGGATTTCGGAAAGGTTGACTCGATCAAGTCGGTGATGTCCCGCAGGAGGTGTTTCACCTGGGTGGGACGGTGCTCGCCGAGGCCGGTATGGGCGAACCCGAGGATCTGTTTCACCAGCGCGGTCCCGCGCCGCGCGTTCTGCTCCAGCACGTCGAGGATTTGCAGGTCGCGGGGAGCGGACAGGTTGCCGCGGAGCAGCTGGGCGGCAAACAGGACCGGCGCGAGCACGTTGTTGAGGTCATGCGCGATGCCCGCGGCCAGCATGCCGATGCAATCGAGCCGCTGGGTATGCAGGAACTGCTCCTGCAGGAGCTTCTTCTCCGTGATGTCGGAGAAGAAGCTGAGTCGCGCGCGGGGTTGCCCGGTCTCGTCGCGGACCAGCGTGGTGCGGTAATCGAGGAAGATCTTGCGGTTGTCGCGGGTCCGCGACCGCAACTCTCCGCCCCAGAACCCGTCGCGTTCGATCGCTGCCCGCAGGACGGGTCCGACGCCGGGATCGTCCAGGCCCAGCAGCCGTTCTACCCGGCCGCCGAGCGCCTCGGCCGTGGTCCAGCCGAGGATCTTCTCCGCCCCGTGATTCCACAGCGAGATTCCGTCGGCGAGGTTCACAATCAGCATGCCTTCGTGCGAGTTGGTCAGGATGTCATTTTGCTCGCGCAGCTTGTGCTCGGCGGCCTTGCGCTCCGTGATGTCGCACGCCACGCCACCCAGGCTCACGATCACACCGGCGGCATCATGGACGGGCGTGGCGCGATTGATGACCCAGCGGACGGTGCCGTCGGGCCGGACCACGCGGAACTCCTCCGCAAACGGGGCCGTCCGCCCTGCGAGCAACGCCGCGTAGGCGGCATGGACGCGCGGCTGGTCATCCGGATGGATGGCGCTCTCCCAGAGGCGCGCGTCCTCGTAAAACTGCGCGGCGGGCCGCCCCCAGATTTTCTCCACGGCCGGGCTCACGAAGGTGAGGCGCATTGGATGGGGGGAGGCAAACCAGAACACGTCGGCGCTGCGCTCGGCCATTTGCAGCAAGCGCGCCTCGCTCGCCAGCAGCGCCGATTGGGTCTCGTGCAGCCGGCGGTAGCGGTTCAGGCGCGTGGTGGTGCTCACGCGGGCGCGCAGTTCCGCCAGGTTGTAAGGTTTTGTGATGAAGTCGTCCGCCCCCGCCTCGATGCCGGCGAGCCGTGACGCCTGGTCGTCGAGCGCGGTGACCATCATCACCGGTACCTCGGCTAGGCCGGGGTCGGCGCGCAGCCGGCGGCAGACGGCGAAGCCGTCCATGCCGGGCATCATCACATCGAGCAGCACGAGGTCGGGCTGGGTCTCCGCTGCCAGCCGCAGCGCCGTGGGGCCATCCGCCGCTTCGACGAGCCGATAGGCCTGCCTTTCGAGCAGTTCCCGGAGGATCTCGCGGTTGGCCGCGATGTCGTCGACGATGAGGATGGTGGCGGGTTCGCTCATGCGGACAACGCCGGTTTGAGGTCCCGGTCCGTGTGCGGCACCAGCCGCTTCACGAGCTCCGCCAGGGCTTTCAGGCTCACCGGCTTGCTCATGTAGTCCGTGGCCCCCGCGGCCAGGCAACGCTCGCGGTCGCCCGGCATTGCCAGCGCGGTGAGCGCCACAATGGGGATGGCTTGCAGCGCGGCGTCCCCGCGGATTTCGCGGATGGCCGCCAAACCGTCCATCACCGGCATCTGGATGTCCATGAGGACGAGCACGGGGCGCAGTTCGCGCGCGAGCTTGACGGCCTCGAGCCCGTCCCGCGCATAGTGCATCCCATAGCCCTTGTCCTCAAGGTAGCCGCCGATGGTCTGGATGTTGGCCTCGTTGTCCTCGGCGAGCAGGATGGCGGGGCCCGTCGTCGGCGGCAGCGCACCTCGCACCACGCCGGGCTGGGCCTTGACCGGGTCCCGCTGGAGGAAGCCGGCGAGCTGCGCCCGGGTAACCGGCTTGGTGAAATGGGCCGCCGCCCCGAGGGCGCGGGATCGGCCGGGCTCGTCCACCACGGAGATGATCACCACGGGAATGTCTCGCGTGGCTGGATGCTCCTTGAGCCGCACCAGCACCACCCAGCCGCTGTCGCCGGGCAGGAGGACGTCCAGCAGGATGACATCGGGTCGCTCGCGCAACACCGTCTCCACCGACTCCTCGCCACGCGCGTGCAGCACGCTGGTGAGGCCCAGTTCGGTAAGGTAGTCGATGAGGATCGCGCCCGATGTGGTGTCGTCCTCGATGACCAGCGCGCGGCGGTAGCCCCGGCGGTCCGACTCGTCCTTCGGGGTTGATCCCCGCGGCGCCGCGGCGGCGGCATGCGGCAGCGTCACGATGAAACGGCTGCCTTTGCCGGGCTGGCTTTCGAGGGTCAGGCTCCCGCCGTGCAGCTCCACCAGCTTCGCCACGAGGGCCAGGCCCAACCCGGTGCCCTCCTGGGCGCGGGTGAGGCCCGAGTCGATCTGGGTGAACGCGCGGAACAGCTTTCGCTCATACTCCGGCGCGATGCCGATGCCTGTGTCCCACACGGTGAACCGCACCGTGTCCGCGTCCTTGGGCACGGCCACTGTCAGCCCGACGTGCCCGCCGGCCGGCGTGAACTTCACGGCGTTGGTGAGCAGGTTGACGAGGATTTGCTTGAGGCGCTTCGGGTCCGCCGAGAAGTTTGCGGTGCGTTCGACAGGCTCGAAGGCGACGCCGATGTTCTTTTGCATCGCCTGCGTCCGCACGAACAGCAGGCAGCTCTCGCAGAAATCCTGGATGTTCAGCGTCTCCGGGTTCAGCTCCAGCTTGCCGGCCTCGACCTTGGAGAGGTCGAGGATGTCGTTGATGAGCGTCAGCAGGTGGGTGCCGCTCGTCGAGATGGTGGTGATCGACTTGGCCTGGCGCGGGGTGAGCGGGCCGGAGGTCTGCTCGAGCAGCGCCTCGCTCAGGCCGAGGATGGCGTTGAGCGGCGTGCGCAGCTCGTGGCTCATGTTGGCGAGAAACTCGTCCTTGAGCCGGCCGCCCTGGGCCAGCTCGGCGTTGGCCTGGTTCAGTTCGGCCAGCGCCCGGCGCAGCTCGTGGTCCGCGCGCTGGCGCTCGGTGACGTCGCGGAACACCTGCACGTTCCCGACGACGTGCCCCTGGCGGTCGCGAATCGGTGCGCAACCGCCGTCGATCGCGCGCTCGGTCCCGTCGCGCGCCACCAGGCGGGCGCATTGGGCCGTCCCCGATGACGGGCCGGCCTTGGCCGGAAAGGTTACTGGCCGCCGGGTTTCCTGGTCGACGATGTTCAGGATCTCGGCCATCGGGCGACCGGCAGCTTCCGCCTGCGTCCAGCCGGTGAGCTGTTCGGCCGGGGGATTCAGGAGCGTCACGCGCCCTTCGGCGTCGGTGGCGATCACGCCATCGCCGATGGACTTGAGCGTGACAGCGAGCTTTTCCTCGCTGGTCTCGAGGGTGAGGTTGGCCTGCTGCAGCTGCTTGTTCGCTTCCTGTTGGATTCCGAGGAAATGCTCGGTTTCCAGATGGACCATGTTCTTGAGGTGTTGCTCCGTTCCGCGTTTGAGCGAATAGAGGAAAGTCAGGGCGCACAGGAGGGCCACCAGGCTGGCGGCGACCACGACGGCGAACATCCGGCGCATTTCCAACTGGAGCTTGGCGTCACGCTGGGCGAGGGCATCTTCCTGCACCTGCGTGAAGTCATGCATCACGGCCCGGATCGAGTCCATCAGCTGTTTGCCCCGGGCGCCGGCCACCACTGCGATGGCGGCGGGCGCGCCCTTGTTGCGGCGAATCTCGATGACCTGCGCCATTTCATTCGACTTGGCCTCGACCAGAGGCGCCAGTGCATCCGCCAATGCCTGGACGTCACTGGGCATGACCGACTGCCGCAGTGCTTCCAAGTGGCTTGGGATGCTCTTGTTTGCCGCCAGATACGGTTCCAGGAAGGTCTCGTCACCGGTCAGCAGATAGCCGCGCTGACCCGTCTCGGCATCCCTCAGGTCGGACAGCAACGCATTGGCCTTGTCTAGGATCAGTAAGGTCCGTTTGTGTTCGTCAATTGCCCTCTCGGTCTGCTGGAAGACCCGGAAGGATGCCGTCACCCACAGCCCTACCAGCAGGATTGAACCCGCCGACCAGAGCACAATCTTGTGCGTATATTTCATGGAAAATCAGTCCGTCGCCCAAAGCAGCGTCCCTTGGCCGGGCAGGCTCTTCGTGCCGTGAGATCGTGATGGCCGATGCCGCGGTCCGTTTACCATGGGCAGGTCATGGTTTGATCCCACTGGTCGCGACGGAGTTGTCCGCTTACCTCGCCGGGACTGTCGCTCCGCGCGGAGAGGCAGAGCATCGACAATCAGGAGAGCGGTCATCCCAAAAACTATCTGCGCCAATAAACTACGTTGCTATGGGTTGTATGCCTACCGGCGGCGGAGGCCGCCGGGCCCGCGCCTGCGAAAACGACCGCGAGGCGGCCGGTCTTCCCGCCGCCGCGCTGCTATCTGGCCGCAGCCCGGTCACGGCTCGACGAAGATCGCGTATTGGTCGCCGATCTTGAGCCACTGCTTCGCGAAGGGGATGAATTTGATCACAACCCCCTTGCGACCGAGGAAGGCGCCTTTTCGCCCGTCATACAGGAGCAGGCCCACCACGTCGCCCTCGAGCGGGACGTGGATGGCAACGAGGGTGTCGATCGTCTCCTTTTTGTATCGGTCGAGCTCCTGGTGCGCCCGGATGGTGGCGGCTGCCTGCTGTTCGGCGGTCGGCTCGAAGCCGCCCTCGACCCGGATCTCGAGCGGCGGGAACGGGGAATTGCGCTGCAGCTTGTAGGGCCAGGCCAGCTTCAGGTCCTCGGGGGACACGGCCTTTTCGTTCTTCTCCGGATGGAAAGCCTTGTGCCAGGCGGCCGTATGCGCTGTCCAGGACGGCGGATGCTTGAGGCCGCGCCAGACGCTGCCGGCGCCTAGGAGCAGCAGCGCCAGCCAGCTCGCGATGGCGGCGAGCCAAACGCCCCAGTGTCGCGGCGGCCACGGTACCGTGGGATGCGGATCGGGCGGGGCCAGCCGGGTGATCTCCCGGTTGATATCTCGCAGCTTCGCGGCAATGGCGGTGCTCGTGGCCGGCCCCGCGTTGCCTCCGTTCAGCTGGTTCACCTCGGCGCGGCAGCGCGGGATGCGGTCACGCCACGTCCAGGACCGGGCGTTCGTCCACTGGCGCACCAGGTGCGCCTGCCAGCGGTGGAGGCCGAAGCGCAGCGCCGCGAGGGCGGCAAACGGCACGAGCCCGAGGGCTAGTCCGGCTGGTCCCGGCACATGCACGGCCAGCAGCAGGACCACCGTCAGGCTGCCCGCGAGGATGGGCCAGCGGCTGCCGAAGAGCAGCGGGCCCGCCGCCAAGGCTCGCTCGAGGCGGAGCCAGAAAAGGATTTTCGCGCAGGCCAGCCCCTCGACTGACAGTTGGGCGAGTTTCCGGGCCTTCATCTCGGGATGGGTCTTGAAGCCGTAACGCGGCGGAGTGCGGCCGGTCCATGCCAGCAGCACCAGCGTGCCGCGGCCGGGGTTGGGGGTGGAAAAGATCTTCTCCAGCGCCGGGTTGGTCGTGCAGGCGCAGATCTGGCGGAGTTCCTCCACCTTGGCGGCCAGTTTTGCCGTGGGCTCCGCGGCCAGCTTCCACAGGTCGCGCAAGTCCTCCTTGGGGTTGCCGCGCGGCAGCCCGCACCGGGCGATGAGGATCTCGGCCTCGCCCGCCGCTGCGACCAGGCTTTCCAGCCGCTCGGCGGCCGACGAATCGTGCTGCTTGAGGAGTTCCAGGACGACGGGAAGCCCGAAGGCCCGCAGCAGGGTGCACGTCTGGTGGATGTCCGGGCTGCTTTCCAGCATGGCGGCGAGGGCGGCGGCCAGGGGCTGCCCGCGCCAGAGGAATTCGCCGCCGCTGATGAAGACCAGCGCGATGGCCGCCGCGATCTCCCGGATCATTTCCGGCGGGACGCCGCGCAAGGCGGGGGCCTGGGTCAGCTTTGCGGCCTGCTCCAGCTGGTCCAGGTATTTCTGGTGGGACCGGTTGTTACGGAGAAAATGGGCGAGGCGGCCGGGTTCCTCGGCGCCAAAGACGTGGGCTGCCGATTCCTGCCAGTGCTCCGGTCCGCGGAGCAGTTGCGCCGCTTCGGGTGCGGTATAGCCGCGGCCGCCTAGGCGGAAGAACCGCTGGTGGCGGGACTGCGCGTAGTGCTCGCTGGGGCGCGCGCCCGCCAGCCATTCGCGGACCTCGGCACCGCTCCAGCGTCCCTCCGGTGCGCCGGTCAGCAGGCCATGCAGGAGCCGCGTCGTGTCCGGATCGAGCCGGGGCATCAGTTCCACGGCGCCGGCCCGCAGTGATCCGATATCACGCTCGAACAACAAGGCTTCCGCCATCTGCATCCGGCTTCGGGGCGGTATGCGGTGGAGCTCATCGGGCACGAGCAGCAGGACGTGCTGGCCGAGGATCAGTTCCTGGAGGACGCGACCGAGGGCCCACCAATCCCAGGCGAGCAGGAGGGGACCGGGCGAGTGCTTGAACAGGCCGGCTGCTTCCGGCGGCGCGTAAAGGAGGTCGACGGCGATCGGGATGAGTTCGGTCTGGGCGACGCGCTGCACGGCCGCAAGGCCTCCCAGACCGAATTGCGGGCTGGTTTCACCGGGGCGCGCAAAGATGTTCTCCGGATGAAGCGCGAAGTGCCCGACGCCTTGGGCGTGCAGCAACTCCAGGGCCGCCGTCATCTGACGCACAAAATGCCTGATGTCCTCGCGGTCCGGGGCGCCGTGTTCTTTCCGCCACTCCCGCAGGGAGGGGGCACCGGGGGCACGCCAGACCTCGACCCGCTCGACGCCGGAATGGGCTTCCAGCGCACGCTGGAGGTGCGGCGAATCCAACGCACTCAGGACCGGCCAGAGCTGCTCGCGGTCCGCCGCGGTGGCGTTGCTGTCGACCCGCAGCCAGACGTTCTCGCCCGTGTCAGTTTGGGTGGCGGTGAACCAGCGGCCTTGGGGCTCACCGCAGGATGGCCCGACTTGGTAGGCGCCTCGCCAGATCGTACCGGTGGACACCCGCTCTGGTGCCACGGCCAAGCCCGGAGCTCCGCCCGCCGGCGCTGAGGTGCAGTCGGCCCTTTCCGCGGCGAGTGATTCGGCGGCAGACATGGGTTTTCCCATGTATACGGCTCAATTGGCCGCGGATTTACGCCTGTCCTCCCGGGACAGGATTGGTAGGCGGACGGATTTGTCCCCATTGAGCCTACCTTGGCTTCAATTCGGCGATTCCGCCTGCATCCGCGGGATTGATCGCCTTGAATGAGTGGCTGTTTGCGCGGATCCGAACGTGCCATTTTCGCCGGCCCGGCGCGGGACTTCGTCGCAGGGCGAAATGGTGTTGCCCCCGTCGACCGAGAATCATTCTGCCGGTTGAATCATCGGCCGAGTTACGGGCCAGCGGTCGATGACCAGACTTCTGAATTTCGATGAACTCTTACCCACTGGCTCGCTTTGCCATGTTCATGGCAATGATCGCGGAGAAATCCGGATTATCGCCAGGATGGCTTTCGCCAACTGTGTCCAAGGCAACGAGAGGTGACTTTGATTATACCTATCGGCTGAATCAAATGGCGACGAAGCGTCCCATGGCGGTCATTTGGTGGACGTCAATTTCGTGATCCCGCTCCCCTGCAACACTATCTCAATTTGATTCAGCCGACACGTGTCGGCATATTCATGGTTAGGCAATGAAAGTTCTCACGCCCGAAGAGTGTCCGAAGTGGCTGAAAGATGC
>CAZZDB010000099.1:0-14224 GCA_964652485.1 uncultured Oleiharenicola sp. | reverse complement strand
GAACGTCACCATCGAGCGCGAGACGCGCACCTACGCCACGGTCACCATCCAGAACTACTTCCGCATGTATGAGAAGCTCGCGGGCATGACCGGCACCGCCGAGACCGAGGCCACGGAGTTTAACGAGATCTACCGCCTGGCGGTCACGCAGATCCCGACCAACCAGCCCTGCATCCGCGTCGATAAGAACGATTCCATCTTCAAGACCCGCCGCGACAAATACGCCGCGGTGGTGAAGCAGATCCAGGAGGCGCAGGGGCGCGGCCAGCCCGTCCTCGTCGGCACCGTGACCGTCGAGCAGTCCGAGGTGCTCAGCCGCATGCTGAAGCGCGCGGGCGTCATCCACACCGTCCTCAACGCCAAGTTTCACCAGCAGGAAGCCGAGATCGTCACCCGCGCCGGTCAGCGCGGCTCCGTGACCATCGCCACCAACATGGCGGGCCGCGGTACCGACATCAAACTCGGCGAGGGCGTCCGCGAGCTCGGTGGCCTGTTTGTCGTCGGCACCGAGCGCCACGAATCCCGCCGCATCGACCGCCAGTTGCGCGGTCGTTGCTCGCGCCAGGGCGACCCGGGCCAGACCAAGTTCTTCCTCTCGCTGGAGGACGACCTCATGCGCCTCTTCCTGCAGGGCAATCTGGCCTCCCGCATCATGGAAGGCGCCATGGTCGAGGGCGAGGAGCTCGAGCACAAATGGCTCAACCACTCCATCGAGTCGGCCCAGAAGAAGGTCGAGCAGCAGAATTTCTCCATCCGCAAGCGCCTCCTGCAATACGACGACGTGCTCAACAAGCAGCGCGAGGTCATCTACGGCATCCGCAACGGCGCCCTGCACAGCGAGCGGCCGAAGGACATCATCTTCGAGATGATCGAGGACGAGCTCGCATCGCGCCTTGAGAAGGCCGGCTTCGACGAGAAGGGCGGGCCGACGCGCGACAGCGTCGAGGGTTTCGTCGGCTGGCTTAACTCCCATTTCCCGGTGAGCGCCAAGGTCGACGAGATCGTGGACCGGCGCGATTTCGACGCCCTGCTCAAGGATCTCGTGGAGCGCATCAAGAAGGCCTACGCCCTCAAGGAATCCGTGGAGGATGCCGCGGCGCTGGGCGGGCTCGAACGCTACATCGTCATCAACGCCATCGATCACCATTGGCAGGAGCACCTGACCGAGATGGAGGAGCTCCGCCGCTCCATCGGCCTGCGTAGCTACGGCCAGAAGGACCCGCTGTCCGAGTACAAGGGCGAGGCCTTCACCTTCTTCGAGGAGCTGATGAACAATGTGCGGTTGCAGATCTGCACGAGCCTTTTCCGCTCGGCGACCAACCGCGACGCCTTCGAAAACCTCTTTGCCATCCTCTCGCGTTCCGCCCGGTTGCAGGGTCCGGCCGCCGCACCCACCGCGCTGGCCGCCGCCACGCAGGCCGCGGCGCCCGATGGAGGCGGAACCCCGCCGTCCCGTGGGGCAGCGGCCGCGGCCGAACCCGAAATCAGGCTCCCGTCGGTCACGATCCGGCGCGAGACGCCCAAGGTCGGTCGCAACGACCCGTGTCCTTGCGGTAGCGGCAAGAAATACAAGAACTGCCACGGCGCAGCCTGAGCGCCGCGCCTTCCCGCCATGATCCGGATCATCGGTTTTGATGCCGACGACACGCTCTGGCACAACGAAAACATCTTTCACCAGGCGCAGGAGCGTTATCGCGGGCTGCTGGCGAAGTATCACCCGGCAGCCGAGGTGAACCGCGCGCTGTTCGCCACCGAGATGCGCAACCTCGGCCGCTACGGCTATGGCGTGAAGGGTTTCATGCTCAGCTCGATTGAAACCGCCATCTCTCTGACGGAGGGCGGGATCAGCGCGCAGGAAATCCGTGAGATTCTCGCGCTTGGTCATGAGATGATCGCGCACCCCGTGGAGTTGCTGCCCGGCGTAAGCGAGGTCGTGCCGGCACTGGCGCGTGATCACCGTCTCCTGCTCATCACCAAGGGCGACCTCCGGGACCAGGAACGCAAGGTCGCGGCGTCGGGCCTCGCGCCCCATTTTCAGGCGATTGAGATCTTAAGCGAGAAGGACGGCGCGGCCTACGAGCGCGTCCTGCGCCGCCACGGGGTCGCGCCGGAAGAATTCGCGATGGTCGGCAATTCGCTCAAGTCCGACATCCTGCCGGTGCTCGCACTCGGGGGCGCAGGCGTGCACATTCCCTATCACCTGATCTGGCAGCACGAGCACGTCGAGGAGACGCCGCAGGACCAGCCGCGTTTCCGCCGCGTCGAACGCCTCGGCGAGCTTCCGCCGTTGCTGTCGACCCTCTGACCATGGCCGACGTGTCCCCCGCACCCGATCCCTATGAGCCGCAGCCGACCTTCTGGCAGCAGCGGCCCGGGCTGGGCTGGGCGCTGGCGGTCTTCGCCCTCACGACGCTGCTGACCTACGTCGCGTTTCCGCCCGTCAACACCGGCGAGGCGGGCTACGTGTTCGCCCTGCCCGCGGTGCTCTGGGCCTACCGCCGGCCGACCTTCCGGATCTTTGCCTGGACCGTCCTCGCGGCGCAAGTGGTGGCCTGGACACTCCTGCTCGGCTGGCTGCATAACGTCACCTGGGGTGGGCTGTTCCTGCTCGGGCCGTTCATCGGTCTGTTGACCGGGTTGTGGTATCTGGCCGCATGGTGGGCCATCCCGCGGCAGGCCGGCCATCCGGCGATGATCCGCATCCTCGCGTTGCTGGGATTGGCGGCCTTGTGGGTCATGCTCGAGTGGCTGCGCAGCGTACTCTTCGGCGGCTTCCCGTGGCTGCCGCTCGCAGCGAGCCAATGGCAGCGGCCGCTCGTGCTGCAGAGCGCATCCTATGCCGGCGCCTGGGCCGTGTCGTTCATCCTGATCTTTTTCAACCTCGCCGGCGCCGCCTATGCGCACCGCATTTTCTTCGAGGGCGCGACCGGCCTGCGCAAGCGCAGCCCCGAGTTCATGCTGGCCCTGATGATCCTGGTGTTCACCTCGTTTCCTTTTCTCGCCGAGATGATGGGTCCCGCCCGGCACAAGCTGGCGCGGGTCGCGCTGGTCCAGCCATACATCCCACAGAATGAAAAATGGGATTCGGCGCGGGCCTCGGAGGTGATCCGCACCATCGAGCGGGTCACGATCGACGCCAACGACACCGGCGCGCCGGATTTCATCGTGTGGCCCGAGGCCGTGGTGCCCTGGCCGCTGTACCGTGACCCCAACGTGGCGCCCTGGCTCGAATCCATCGCCCGGCGCACCGGCAAGCCGATCCTGCTCGGCACCGTTTACACGGGCGGCGGGACGCCCGCCGATCCATTCTGGTATAACGGCGCTTTCGTGGTTGATCCGGTCCGCGGCGTCTTGCCACCGGGCTACGCGAAGCGCAAACTTGTGCCCTTCGGTGAATACATCCCGCTGCGTCCGGTGCTGGGCTGGCTGGAGAAAGTGGTGCCGATCGGCGGCGACTTCCAGAGCGGCAACGATGCCTCGCCGCTCATCGTCCCGGCCGGAGTCAACCGTCTGCCGGTCGGCGTGCTGATCTGCTACGAGGATGTTTTTCCGGGACTGGCCCGCGAAAGCGTGCGGGCCGGGGCCGAGGTGCTGGCCGTGTTGACCAACAACGCCTGGTATGGCGAGGGCGGGGCGGCCTACCAGCATGCGGCGCATTCCGTCCTGCGCGCGGTGGAGACGCGCCGCCCGGTCATCCGCTGTGGCAACGGCGGCTGGAGCGGCTGGATCGACGAATTCGGCAACACCCGGGCGACGCTCAAGGACGAGGCCGGCAGCGTGTATTTCCGCGGCGCCGAATCGGTGAATGTCACGCGCGATCTGCGGTGGCACTATCGCCAGAGCTTTTACACCCAATACGGCGATTGGTTCGTGGTGTTTTGCGCCTTTCTGGCGGTGGCGGCCTACTATCTGGTGCTGACTTTGCGTCCCCCGCGTCTGAAGCCGGGGGCCGAGGCCGCCTTCTGATTCCAGCCGGGCCCACCCCGGCGGCTGGCCGGGGTGGCGGCGGCACCCGTCTGTGAATAACCCGGGGCGCGGCGGCAGGGAGGTCGCCAGAACTCCTCCACGATGACGTGAAATCCTTAAGTCGGGCATGGGTATGGCCGATAAGTGCCATATGCAGTCGATCGTCCCCAGTCTACGCACGTCCATACTATTGACCGGCATCTTCCTGCTGCCGGTCATTTCACTGTTAGCCGATGACAAAACCGAGCCGCCGGTCCCGGTCCGCACGGTGGCGCCTGATGTCCCGCCGAGCTTCTCTCGCGCCGGCGTCCCCGGACTCGTGACCGTCAGTTTCACGGTGGATGACAAGGGCAACGTCACCGATGAGAAGGTGGTGAAATCGAGCAATCCCGAGTTGGAGGAGCCGGCGCTCAAGGCCATCAGGAAATGGCGGTTCAAGCCGGCCGTGAGGGATGGAAATCCGGTGGCGACCCACGTGGCCATGCCGATCAAATTCTCCGTTGAATAACCACTGGCGGTCGCTCCTTTGCCCATGAACAAGCTCAATCTGACCGTCGGTAAGAAGATCACCCTGGGGTTTGTTGCCATCATCGGACTACTGGCCGTCATCGCCGGAGTGTCCCGCTTCGCGCTCGGCACCGCTGGCAAGAAATTCCAGCTCTTTTCCGCCAGTGCGACCGAATCCCATACCGCCGCCACCCTCGAGACGGCCATGATGGCGCTCAAGGTGCAGGTGAACGATTTCCTCGCCAGCGGCTCGGCCGAGAGCAGCCTGGCCTACCAGGCGGCCCACAAGGCCCTCGATGAAGAGATGAGCCTGGCGCAGAAGAACATCGTGGAGCCCGAGCGGGCCAAGCAGATCGCCACTGCCAAGGAGCTGCTGAACCGCTACCATCAGACCTTCCTGGCCTTGGTGGAAAACAACACGCAGCGAGCCCAGGTGGAGGACGGCATCCTGACCCCGAAGGGCAAGGAGATGAAGGAAAGCCTGCAGTCTCTCATGACGGAGGCCAAGGGTCAGGGCGACATGAACAGCGCCTTCCGCGTGGCCAATGCGCTGCGCGCCTTCTTCGAATGCGGCACGCAGGTCGCCACCTTCCTAAAAACCTCCCGGAAGGAGGACGCCCAGGCCGCCCGTGACTCGCTCCAGTTCGTCACCAGGCAGATCGAACTCATCGAAAAGGACCAGGCCGAACTCGAGAAACTCGACGCCACCTTGAAGGACGAGGCCAAGACCGCTCGTCTCACCTCCCTGCGGCAGGCGGCGATTGCCTACGGCGCGGCCATCGACCGTCTGGTGGAGTCAAAGCGGCAGCGGGACGGGTTGATCGCCGATGGCATCAACAAGATCGCGCCCGAGTTTACCGCCACCATCGCCGAGGTCAGCCGCTCGGTGCACGCATACCAGGAGGAAATTGAGACCGGCGTCCGCGCCAGCCAGCAGCGCAACGAGATCATCATGCTCAGCATCACCATTGCCGGTATCCTGTTCGGGTTATCTGCGGCCTGGATGGTGACCCGTGGCGTCACGCGTCCGATCCGCACCATTTCCCTCCACCTCGCCAGCGAATCGACCAAGACCCAGGAGTCGGCCACGCAGGTGGCCCAGGCGGCGCTGACGATGGCCGACGGCGCCAGCCAGCAGGCGGCTTCGCTTGAGGAAACAAGTTCCGCGCTCCACGAGATCGCCAGCATGACGAACCGCAACTCCGAGAATGCCCAGAATGCCAAGCGTCTGGCCCAGGAGGCGCGCCAGACCGCCGATGCCGGAGCGAACGATGTCGAGCAGATGAAGGTGTCCATGAGCGCCATCCAAGCCTCGAGCAGCGAGATTTCCAAGATCATCAAGACCATCGACGAGATCGCCTTTCAAACCAATATTCTCGCCCTCAATGCCGCCGTCGAAGCCGCCCGGGCCGGTGAGGCTGGCCTCGGGTTCGCGGTCGTCGCCGACGAGGTACGCAGCCTCGCGCAGCGCTGCGCGGCCGCCGCGCGTGAGACCAGCGACCGGATTTCCGATTCGACCGAGAAAAGCACCCAGGGTGCGCGGGTCAGCGAGAAGGTCGCCGCCAACCTTTCCGCGATCGTTGAACGCATCCGCCGTCTCGACGAGATGGTAGCCGAGATCGCCCAGGCGTCACACGAGCAGAGCAAGGGCATCGCCCAGGTCGGCGAGTCGGTCAACGGCATCGACAAGATCACCCAGAGCAACGCGGCTCTTTCCCAGCAGTCGGCTGCGTCTGCCGAGGAACTGAAGACCCAGTCGGCGGAAGTGCGCCACGCCGTCGACCAGCTCATGAGCCTCGTCGAAAAATCCGTGACCGCGGCGGCAAGCCACCCGGTGAAAGCCCCAGCCCCGAACCGGGCTCCGGCGGGCAGATTTGTCCCGGCCAAAACCAGAGCCGCGGGCAAGCCTACCGGCGGCAATGGGCGGCAGCACGTGGTGGTCCAGCCCCCGGCCGCCGTGCGCAGCGGCGAGGGCGCCCTGAAGGGCACCACGGGCGATGAATTCTTCAACGATCTCGATCAGACGACCTGACAGCGGGGGGGGGTGAGCATGACAGCTGTAAGGCGGGATCGCTGATCCTGCCTCCGTCGTTTGATCACGCTCGTGGCGGAATCAGCGGTCCCGCCCTGCAACCTCACACCGAGCCTCAGCTCGCCGTCGCCGGGGGAACGAAGTGCCGCAGGTGGACCGCCTGCTGGCGCAGCTCGGCCCGGAAATCTGGATGGGCGATGGAGATCAACGCCTCGGAACGCTCGCGCAGCGACAGCCCGTGCAGGTTCACCGCGCCGTATTCCGTCACGACCCAATGGACGTGGCCGCGGGTCGTGACGACACCGGCACCGGGATTCAGCTGGGACACGATGCGGGAGACCTTGCCGCCAGCGGCCGTCGCCGGCAGCGCGATGATTGGCTTGCCGCCAGGGGAAAGCGCGGCGCCGCGGATGAAATCCATCTGGCCGCCGATGCCGGAGAAGATCCGGTGGCCGATGGAGTCGGCGCAGACCTGGCCGGTCAGATCCACCTCGATGGCCGAGTTGATCGCGACCATCTTGGGATTCTTCCGGATGTTGGCGGTGTCGTTGGTCCAGTCACACGGGTAGAAGGCGACGCCCGGATTGTCGTTGACGAAGTCAAAGAGCCGGCGCGTGCCGTTGATGAAGCTGGTGACAATGCGGCCGCGGCCGACGGCCTTGAGCTTGTTGGTGACGGCGCCGGACTCGACCAGCTCGACCACGCGGTCGGAGAACATCTCGCTGTGGATGCCGAGGTCGCGCTTGTCGTGCAGCCGCGCAAGCACGGCGTCCGGGATGCCACCGATGCCCATCTGGAGCGTGGAGCCGTTGTCGATCATCGGGGCGATGAGTTCGCCGATGCGCGCCTCGATGTGGGACTCGGCCTCGGGATGGTGCTCATGCAGCGCGCGGTTGGTGTGGACGAAGGCGGTGATGCGGGAAAAAGGCAGCGTGCTGTCGCCCAGCGTGCGTGGCATCTGGTCGTTGATCTCGGCGATCACCACCTTGGCGGTGTCGGCGGCGGCGCGCGCGCAGTCGATCGACGTGCCGAGCGAGCACAGGCCGTGGCGGTCGGGCGGAGAGACCTGGAGGATGGCCACGTCGAGCTGCACCTGGCGGCTGTGGAAGAGGCCCGGGATGTCGGAGAGGAAGATCGGCACGTGATCAGCCTGACCCTCGTTGACGGCCTTCCGCAACGGACCGCCCGTGAACAGCGACACGGAGCGGAACAATCCCTCCGTGGCCGGGCTGATCCACGCGGCCGGACCGGCGGTGTGCATATGGTAGAGGCGCACGTTCTCCACGTCGCGTCGCAGCGCCAGGGCGTTGGTCAGGGTCGTGGGCGTGGCGCAGGCGCCGTGCACGAAGACCCGATGGTCGCTTTTGATGCAGGCCACTGCCTCGGCAGGCGATGTGGCGCGGTCTGTCCATTTGATGCTCATGTTACGCGATGGTGTCATCGCCTCTGATGCTAGCCCAATCGTTCCCGGGGAGAAGCCGCGATGATGCGCATCCACAGTCAAAATGTGGGCTTATTTTGCTCATTATGGCCGGAGCGCTGCAGCCGGGCCGGCGCGGGTCCCTCATGCGGCGTAATGGCCGGTATTAGCCGGCGAACAGCACGCACACGCCCTGCGGCACCGTCGCGGTGTGGCCGGTCGGGGTCAACCGGCCGGTCGCAGCGTCGACCTTGAACACGACGACGTTGTTGCTGTTCTGGTTCGCACAAACGAGCCAGCGGCCGTCGGGCGAAAGCGCAAAGTTCCGCGGCTGCTGGCCCCCACACGGCGTGATCCCGACCAGTTGCAGCGTGCCGTCGACGGCATTGCGGGAGAACACCGCGATGCTGTCGTGCCCGCGGTTGGACGCGTAGACGAACCGGTCGTTGGGATGAAGGCGGATCTCGGCCGCCCGGTCGGGGTCGGTGACCTTGAAGCCTGCGGGCAGGGTGGAAATGTGCTGGACCGGCGTGCCGGTGCCGCGGTCGACGTCGTAGGCGCAGACGCTGATCGAGCCGTCGATCTCATTCAGGATGTAGAAGAACCGGCCGTCGCGGGAGAACTTGGTGTGGCGCGGACCGGTGCCGGGTGGCGTGGGGATGAACGCCGGATCGTGGAGTGCCAGGGTGCCGGCGGCGGGGTCGAGAGAGTAGACCAGCACCCGGTCGAGCCCGAGATCGGCGACCAACGCGAAACGGTTGTCGGGAGAAATCGTGACCGAATGTGGATGCGGCTTGTCTTGGCGGACTTTGTTCGGTCCGAGCGGACCAGAGTGGGCCAGGAGGGTCGCGCATTCGCCCACGCGACCGTCGGCCGCGAGTGGAAACGACGCGACATAACCCGCGCCGTAGCTGACGGTAATGAGCATCCGGCCGGCGGTGTCAGTGGCCAGCATCGTCGTGCTGCCTCCCCCGCCCGTGCCGCGGCGGTTGAGCAGTGCGAGTTTGCCCGTGGCGGAATCATAGCTGAAGGCGGCGACGCCCCCGCCCGTCTGGCCGTCGGGGCCGGGGCATTCTCCGAGAGCGTAGAGCACGCGGCCATCCGGGCGCCACGTCAGGAAGGTCGGGTTGGGCGTCTCGGCAGCGGCGACGGGTTCGCTGAGCGCACCGGTGTCGGAGTCGAGCCGGACGGCATAGACGCCCTTGCTGGCAACCTCCTTGGAGGTGTAGGTGCCGATAAAAATCAGCTGGCTGGCGGCGGACATTGTTTTGGTCAGGGAAAGGATGAGGAGCGCAAGAAGGGGCCGCTTCATGTGGCCAGCGCCTCCTTAAAGTGGCGACGGCACATTGCGACATAACGGTCGTTGCCGCCGATCTCCACCTGGGCGCCTTCCTTCACGGCCCGGCCGCCGGGGCCGATGCGCAGGTTCATCGTGGCCTTGCGGCCGCAGTGACAGATGGTTTTCAACTCGATCAGGTTATCGGCGAGCGCGAGGAGCGCCGCACTGCCGGGAAAGAGCTGGCCCTGGAAATCCGTGCGCAGGCCATAGCAGAGCACTGGGATGCGGATCTCGTCGGCGATGTCGGTCAGCTGTTCCACCTGCCCGCGCGTGAGGAACTGCGCCTCGTCCACCAGCACGCACGACACGGGCTGGGCCGCGTGGGCGGAGCGGACGTGCGCCAGGATGTTTTCATTGGGCTGCAGCACGAGGGCGGGCGCCTCGATCCCGATGCGCGACTTGACGCGACCGGATCCGGCGCGGGTGTCGATGGCGGGCACGAACACGAGCGTGCGCATGCCGCGTTCCTGATAGTTGTAGCTCGACTGGATCAGCACGGTCGATTTTCCGGCGTTCATCGCCGAGTAGTAAAAGTATACTTTCGACATGGCGCCGGGAGCCAAGCAGCCGGGGCCGGCCGAGGCCAACAAAAAGCCCCGCGGGGCACGCGGAGCTGGCGGGGAGGGTCGGCCTCCCGGCCGACCCAGGCCCATCGGGAGATAGACCCTCCAATTGACCGCTGCTCACTCCCAGCCGATGGGTCGGCCCTGGTTCTGCTCCTGCAGCCATTTCATCAGCGGGGCGTAGTATTCGACCATGGCGCGGGTCGAAAGATCCTCGCCGGTGGTCTCCTTGAGGATCTGGCGCCAGTCCTTGTTCTTGCCCTGCTCCATGATCTGGCGGAAGAAGTCGCCGACTTCCTTGTTGTTCGCGTAATTGCAGCTCTGCGGCGGCTGGTGGAGGATGTGTTTCGCGATGTAGTCGTTGAGCTGGTATTTGAAAACCTGCGCGATGGCGTAGCTGTAATAGTAGCAGGGCGTGTCATTGATGTGCGTCTTGGTCGCCGGGTCGCACCATTCCTCGCTGCGCTCCACCGGTGGCTCGACGCCCTGGAAGTCGCGCACGTATTGCCACCAGCGTTTGTTCCATTGGTCGGCCGGCAGGTTGTGCGCGTACACATCGGCTTCCCAGTGCGTCATCACGCCGGAGGACCAGAAGATGAACGGCACGCCGGGCGCGAGGGCGTCATTGAGCAGGAAGGCGGTTTCATCGACCTTGAGGTCGGCGGGCAAGATGCCAAGCGACTTGAGGTAGGGCGCCATGCCGGCTGCGAGCGAGGTCAGCTCGCCGAAACCCTCATGAAACGCCGGGTTGGCGCCCGTGCGCAGGAGCATCGGCACCTCGTCGCGGGTGTAGCCGATGAAGTAATAGATGTGGCCGAACTCGTGGTGCGCGGTCTTGAACCACTCCGGGTTGGACTCGATGCTCTGGAGCGAGCGCAGGTCGCTCGCGAGGTCGACGTGCCACGCGGAGGCGTGCGTGTTCTTCTTGCGCGCGCTGCCGGCCGGCACGGGGTAGAGGTCGGACTTCGTCCAGAATGAGTCGGGCAGCTTCGGGAACCCGAGGCCCATGTAGAACTTCTCGGCGCTGCGCGCGATCCACTCGGGCGTGCGGTCCTTGAAGAACGGCGTGAGGTCGGCCCCTGCGGCGAGCCCGTCCCACTCCTGCGACCAGCGGTTGTTGAGCCAGTGCGCCGGGATGAGTTTCGGCACGGGCTGGTGGTATTTTTCGGCGAGCTTGTATTTCACCCAGGTGTGGAGCTGCAGGTAGAGCGGGCGCAGCTCGCGCATGAACTGGTCGTTCAACCGCACCATCTCGTCGGTGGTCATGCCGTAGCCGGCGACCTGCAGGGCGAAATAGTCGGGGTAATCCAGTTCCTTGGCCACGCCGTTGCGCAGGTCGCGCAGCCTGATGAGGCCGGCCTTGAGCGCCTTGCCGGAATCCTTCGAGGCCTCCCAGACGGCCTGGCGCTCGGTCAGGTCGGTGCTCGACTGGAGCAGGTTGTCGATTTCGTTCACCGTGATCGGCTTGCCCTTTAGGTGGAACTCGAAGCCATTGAGCGTGGACGCCTGTGCGACCTCGGCGGCGATGCGGTCGGCCACGAGCTGGGGGTTTGTCATCGGGCCCTCGGCGGCGTTGAGCAGCAGTTGTTCAAGCTCGCGGACCGTGAGTTCGTTCAATTCGTGGCGTTTGAGCAGGAGCGCCTTGGTCTCGTTGATCAGCGTGGGGTTGCCCACGAAGGCGGCGCGGGCCTTGCTGGCGACCTCGGACGCGGCGTCGTGTACCGGCGACACGTCGGTCAATGCGTCCCACTGCGCGTTGCCCTCGATCGTGATCATGGCCTGGTAGGTGGAGTTGACGAGGGCGAGGAAGCGGTCGGCGCGTTCCTGCGTGGGATTGGTGTCGGCGGCTTGGATGAATGGCACGCTCGCGAGCAGCACCGCCACGGCGGCGCTGCGAAGGGGGGATGTAACGCGAATCATGCCGGCGAACCTAGTTGCCGGCCCGGGCTTGGCAAACCCGGAGCGACGAACGCACGCAAAGTTGAGGCCGGCGTCGCGGTCTTCCCGGTGCAACGCTCATGCCTCCGCCGGTTCCGCCTCGGGCTCGACGGTGACGCCGATCTTGAGGCTGTGGCCGCCGCCGCCGCTGAAGACGCCGCGTATGGGGCTGACATCCGAATAGTCGCGACCGCGCGCCACCACGATGTGGCCGCCGCCGGTGAAACAGTGGTTGGTCGGATCGTAGTCCACCCAGCCGACTTCCGGCACAAAGACGGAGGCCCAGGCATGCATCGCATCCGCGCCGCGCAGCCGCGGCTGGCCGGGCGGCGGCCGGGTCAACAGGTAACCGCTGACATAGGCGGCGGGCAGACCGTGCTGCCGGACGCAGCTGAGAAAGAGATGCGTAAAATCCTGGCAGACGCCACGCCGGGTCAGCAGCACCTCGGCCAGCGGGGTGCCGACGTCGGTGGCGGCAGGGTCGAAGGCAAAGTTGTCCGCAAAACGCCTGCCGAGTTGGTCAATCCACTCCAGCAACGGCAGGGAGGCCTGGTCGAGTCCGTCGGCGAGGGCGCCCGCGCCCGGCAGCAGGGGGACGCGGGCGGTGGCGTGCAGGTATTGCTCCAGTTCGAACTGGCCGCGATCGCGCACCAGGGCGGCGATGTGCCCGCGGGCGGGGACCAGTGGCTGGGTGATGCCGGGCAGCGGGCGCGGATCATTGCCGCGGCGGACAATGCAGCGGCTAATAATGGAAAGCTCCCGGTGCGGCTCGCGGATGCTGAAGAATTGCCGGGTATTTCCAAAATAATCGGTCCGCGTTTCGAGGTCGGCCGCGGGCGGCGAAATCTCCAGCTGGTAGTCGAGGCATTCCTGCGCTGGTTCCGGCCGCGGCTGGAGCAGGACCATCTGCCACGCGGCGGTCGCGGGGCCACCATGGCGGTAGGTGGTCTGGTGGGTGATGCGGATGACGGCCATGGGCGACGGGGGGACGGCTCAGCCGGCGACAGCATGCGAGAAATAAACCTGGGTGAGCCGGTCGCTCACCTCGGCGAGGCCGAGCCGCAGTTCCAGGAAAATCCGGCCTGATTCGGCGGCGTCGATCGCGAGGCCGTCGAGCCGCGTGAAGCGCACGTCGCTGAGCATCCATACGGCGGTGGCGCGGAGGTCGGCCACCGCCTGAGGCGCGAGTTCTTCCGGCAGGACGCCGAGGTGGCGGTTGATGCGGTCGAGCTGGAAATGCAGCCCGCGGGGATTCTCCGGTGAGTGAAACAGCCAGTTGAGGGCCGACGCGGTCGTGAGCGAGCCGTGGAAAACATTCCGGTAGGTCGATAGGCCGTCGGCCAGGTGGAGCAGGGTCTGCAGGCGGAACTCGGTCGGCGCCGCTCCATCAATCGGATGCAGCAGGCCGCTGAGCAGCGTGAGGAGCTGGCTGCCGCGCTCAATCCGCCGGCCCAGGTCGAGGAACCGCCAGGCCGTGTCGCGAGGCATGCCCTCGGCGGTGAGACCCTCGAACGCTGAGAGCTGCTGCCGGAGCGCGGTGCACGCCGGGGTGTCGAGCACCGCCGGCCGTCGCCGGACCTGACGAAGTATCTGGCCCGCTTCCGACGGCAGGCTGACCTTGATCCGGTCCAACAGGTTGACGAGGCAGTCGAGATTGCTGGCCAGGCTGCACGGCTGGGTGCGGTTGCCCGCCGCCTGCAGCAGGAGGGAGGGCAGTTGTTCGGGTCGGACGTCGGCCGTGGCAGTGATCCCCTGCGCGCCGAGGAGGAGGCGCAGCGCGTCGGCCGGCACGCCGGGGTCGAGGACCGCGATTTCGTCGCGCAGCAGCGACCCGATCTTTTCGTGCTGGCGAACCAACTGGCTGCAGCGCTCAAGGTAGCGGCCCAGCCAGAAGAAATTGTCGGCGGTGCGGCTCGGGGTAGCCGAGGGGTGGCGCAGTGCCTCGGTGGCGCGGGCCGCCGGCAGCGCGGGCGGCACGTGCGCGGTACCTTCGTGCAGGATCCAAGTATCCTTGCTGATGCTGCCCTGCTGGAGCGAGACAATCATGTCCTCGCCCTTCGGATTGCACCGGGTGAGCCCGCCGGGCATGACGGTGTAGTCGCCGTCGTGCCACGCCAGGAAGAAACGGGTGATGAACGGCATGGGTCGCAGCGCGCCCTCGTGCCAGCCGGGGGTCGTGCCGTGGAGCACGCGTTCCTGGCCGCACCAGGCCCAGGGGCGGGCGCGCACCTCGTCAGCCAGGGCGACACGCGCCGCCCTGCCGAGTCGGGCACCGTAGCGCGGTGGCAGTGCGTAAGGCGTGCGGAAGGCGGGTTTCACCACCAGGTCGTGGAGATGGTCGAGGATGTAACTGCGCGGGCCCTCCTGGCCGCCCCACCAGGTCGCGGCGCTGGGCAGGATCAGCTCCTCGCCGAGCACGTGGCGGCAGAGCGGCTGCAGGAACGCGAGCAGCGCGGGCG
>CAZZDB010000098.1:0-14325 GCA_964652485.1 uncultured Oleiharenicola sp. | reverse complement strand
TGCGCCATCGGCGAACTGCTCCCCGGCATGGCCTATCTCGTCCGCCGCCTGCTCGAGAACACTTCAAACGAGGGCTTCCTCCGCATCAAAAACATGGGCGAGGCCACCAAGGAGCAGCTCCTCGGCAACCCGGTTAACGCCATCGCGACCGCCATTGAACCGCTCGCACGCAAGCCGCTCACCCAGGGCGCCTTCGTCAACGCCGCCAACACCGACTTCACTCTGGCGGCCAACCGCGCCCAGCAGCGCGCCGCGCTCAAGGATTACGCGGCGACCAAGCTCGGCCGGAAATGGCCGTGCATCATCAACGGCAAGAAGATCACAGACCGTCCTTACTTCCCCTCGGTCAATCCCGCGCGCCCCAAGCAGACCGTCGGTTACTGGGCCAAGGGCACGGTGCAGGATGCCGACGACGCCGTTGCCGCCGCTGTTGCTTACTTTCCGAAATGGCGCGCCACCCCGGTCGCGGACCGTGCCGCCATCCTCCTGCGTGCCGCCGATATCATGGAGTCGCGCCGCATGGAGATCAATTCGCTCCTCATCCTCGAGGCCGGCAAACCCTGGGTCGAGGCCGACGGCGACCTCTCCGAGGCGATCGATTTCCTGCGCTTCTACGCCATCGAGATGGTCAAGCTCGCCCGGCCGGTCGTCACGCAGGCTGTCCCGGGCGAAAAATGCACCCAGGTGTGGACCCCGCGAGGTGTCGGCGTCTCCGTCGCCCCGTGGAATTTCCCGCTGGCAATCCTCACTGGCCTCACTGTTGCGCCGCTCGTCGCCGGCAATTGCATGATCATCAAACCGGCGCGCCAGACCTCGATCATCGGCGCGTTGCTGATGGAGGTCATGCTGGAGGCCGGCGTGCCCGCCGGCGCGCTCCACTATCTCCCCTGTTCCGGGGCCGACGCGGGGGCACATCTCGTCGCGCATCCGCAGGTCGATTTCATCGCCTTCACCGGCTCCCGCTCCGTCGGTTGCGGCATCTGGGAGGAGGCTGGCAAGACCCGGCCGGGGCAGCTCAACCTCAAGAAGGTCGTCTGCGAGATGGGCGGCAAGAACGCCATGGTCGTCGACAATGACGCCGATCTCGACGAAGCGATTCCCGCCGCGCTCTACAGCGCCTTCGGCTACGCCGGGCAAAAATGCTCCGCGCTCGCCCGTCTCATCGTGCTCGAGGGCGTCTACGACCGGTTCGTCGAGCGCTTCCTCGCCGCCTGCCCCACGATTCCTGTCGGCGATCCGTCGCTCCCCGGCACCGTCGTCAATCCCGTCATCGACGACGCGGCGCAGAGGTCCATCCTCGGCTACATCGAGGCCGGCAAGAAGGAGTGCAAGCTCGCGTGGCAGGCCACCCTCTCCACCGAAGCTGTCGCCAGCGGCGGCTACTACGTGCCGCCGACCGTGTTCACCGGCTGCAGGGTCGAGCACACCATCGTCCGTGAGGAGATCTTCGGCCCGGTCGTCGCGATCTTGAAAGCAAAGGACCTCGACGAGGCTTTCGCCATGGTCAACGCCTCCGACTATGCGCTCACCGCCGGCTTCTTCTCCCGCAGCCCGAGAAATCTCGAGCGTGCGCAGCAGGAAATGCTCGTCGGTAACCTCTACCTCAACCGCGGTTGCACTGGCGCCATCGTCGAGCGCCATCCCTTCGGCGGCTTCAAGATGTCCGGCGGCGGTACCAAGGCCGGCGGCAAGGAGTATCTCGAGAACTTCCTGTTCCCGCGCCTGATCGCCGAGAACGTCCTCCGCCGCGGCTTCACGCCCCCAGAGGAGGCATGAGCGTCGATGCGGCCCGTTCTTCGGTCTTGCCCGTCCCGGCCTCTGCGACCGCGGAGGTCCTTGACGAGGGAGGACTCCCGGGCCGTGTGCCTGGGCACCTCGTGCGCCGGAAGTTTGTGGCGGCCGAGAAAGAATAGTCTATCGCCGGGCCGTCAGCCGGCCGCTCCCGGCCCGAAAACAACCGATTGGTCACACCCGGCCCGGCCCGCGGTTCACTGGCGCGGGCCCGCATCCCCGGGGAAACCCCGCCGCATCATTTCCGATCCGCCCGACCTGCGCCAGCGCCGCCACCCAAACAACAACAGTCCCACGCCCACAAGCAGCGCGCCATAGGTGGACGGCTCGGGCACATGCGGGTTCGGCGTGATGGTGCCGCCGCTGGAACTCCAGGTAGCCCCCGCGACGCCGTCGATCACGACGTCGCCGAGCACCGGCGAGCCGGGATCGACGTTGGCGGAGAAATAGTCGGCGGCGTTCGACCAGTTGATGATCGAGAGCGTGGCATTGCTGGCCAGCGAGAGGTTGCCGACCGCGAGACTGGAGCCGCCGCCGCCGAAATCGATGACCGTGTTGCCCGTGATGTTGAGGTTGGCAATGCTCTGGCTGGAATTGCCCAGCAGGAGCGTCGAGCCGGCGGCGAGTGTGAGGTTGGTCCAAGCCGTGGTCTGGCTGTTGGCGCCGAAGTCCAACGTGCCGCCGGCGCCGACCGTAACATTGCCGGTCAGGGCCGTGCCCGCGCTGTTGTCGAGCAGGAGGGTGCCACCCGTGATCGAGGTATTGCTGATGTTGTTGCTGGCGGTACCGGCCAGCGTGGTCGTGCCGGAGCCGGACATCGTCAGGTTGGTCGCATTGATCTGCGAAGTGAAGGTCTGCGAGCCCGTGCCGCTCACCGCGATCGTGCCGACATTCACCTGGCTGCCGCTGACCGTCGTGGCGCCCGAGCCGCTGAGGGTCAGGTTGCCGCCGCCCAGGTTCAGGGTGCTGGCAACCGTAGCCGCGCCCGAACCGGAGACGGTCAGGCCACTGGAGTTGACTTGCGCACCGGCGAAATTGACTGCGCCGCCGCCGGACACGGTGACCGTCCCAGTGCCGGCGTTGACGTTGCCGCCAAAGGTCGTGGTGCCGGCGCTGGTGGTGACGTTGACGGCGGAATTGTTGGTGCTCAGGGCGCCGGCTATCCCCACGCTTCCGGTCCCGGCTATGCTCACCGCGTTGCTGGTCGTGACCGTAGATTGGAAGGTAGTGCTACCGGCGCTGTTGATGACGAGACCGCCGCCGGTCGCACCGACGCTCTGGGCGAAGGTGGCATTGCCCAAACCGGTGTGGGAAATTCCCCCGCTGCCACTGGTATAGACCGTGCCGGTGATGGTCGTGGCCGCGGAATTTGTGATGGCGAGTGAGGAGGCGTTGCCAACGGCGGCATTCACGGTCGTCACACCCGAGCCGCCTAGCGTAACGGCGCCGTAGGTGTAGAGATTATTGTTGATGGTCTTGGCGCCGGAACCGCCTGTGGTGAAATTACCGGTCCCGCTGACTTGGCCGCCCAAAATCAGATCGCCCGAGCCCGCAGTCGTGAGATTGTTGGCTCCGAGGCTCACCGGGCCAGAAACCGTCAGAGGGCCACCGGCCGCCGTCCAAGTCTGAGACGCATTGAGAATGATCTGCGCGCTGACTGTCTCCAGGTTGGTGCTGTTGTTCGTGATACCGCCCGAATCGATCGTCAGGGTGTTGCCGCCGGCGCTACCCAGCGTGAAAGCACCCGCGCCGGACGCGAAAGTGACCGATTTCACTGTCGCATTGCTGTTTAGGTTGGGCGTGAGACGCGTGGTGCCACCAAAAACGATTGCGGTCGTGGTGGCGTTAGCCGGTGTCCCTCCGCTCCAGTTCGCCCCGGTCGTCCAATTGCTGTCGATTGCGGATCCGCCATTCCAAGTGAAAGTTGCCTGCGCCCAACTGCCGGCCGCTCCGCAAAAGAGAAGCGTCAACGCCACCGTGCGGCGCAGGACTCGGTTGATTCTGGTGGAATGACTCATCGGCAAAAGCCCAGCTCTTAGTATACATAGGGAATATCACCTATGTCAACCAAGGCGTCACGGTCGGGGTCAGCCGCTTCTCAGGCGATAGGTCGAAAATCGCGTGAGCGCACTCCTAGGGAATGGGATTAAAGGCGGGCAGCCGTCCGCGATGGCTTTGATTCCATCTGGCTTTCCAATCTGCGCGACGGACCGTTGCCACGCCATCAGCCGGCACCTTGATCCGCCCGACCTGGCGTGGTCAATTCACCGGCACGGGCTCCGGCCGGGCGGTGGCGGTGGCCTTGAGCAGGATCGCCCCCGCTTTCGAGCGGTCGAAGGACCCCTCCCACATGGCGACCACGATCATCGCCACGGCATTGCCGCAGAGATTGGTCAGCGCCCGCGCCTCCGACATGAACCGGTCCACCCCGATCAGCAGCGCCAGCCCGGCGACCGGCACGTGGCTGACCGTGCCGAGCGTGGCCGCGAGGGTGATAAACCCGCTGCCGGTGACCCCGGCGGCGCCCTTGGACGTCAACAGCAGCACGCCAAGGATGCCCAGTTGCTGGGTCCAGGTGAGCGGCGTGTTGGTCGCCTGCGCCACAAAGATGGCGGCAAGCGTGAGATAGATCGAGGTGCCGTCGAGATTGAAGGAATAACCCGCCGGCAGCACGATCCCGACCACGGGGCGGGCGCAGCCGATCTCCTCCATCCGTTGCATCATCCGGGGTAGGACGCTCTCGGACGATGACGTGCCGAGGACGATCAACAGCTCATCCTTGATGTAGGCCAGCAGACGGAAAATGCTGAATCCGTGCCAGCGCGCGATCAGCCCGAGGATGACAAACACGAAGAGGGCGGAAGTGACATAGACGCACAGCATCAACTTGCCGAGCGAGACCAGCGAACCCATGCCGTATTTCCCGATGGTGAACGCCATGGCGCCAAACGCTGCCACTGGCGCGAGCTTGGTGACCATGCCCACGATGCCGAAGAACACCCGTGCCACCTCGTTCAACAGGTTCACGACCGGACGAGCGTGATCCCCCAGCTTCGTGAGGGCGAAGCCGAAGAAAAGCGCGACGAGCAGCACCTGCAGAATTTCCCCGTCGGTGAACGCCCCGACGAAAGTGTTCGGAATCATGTGCAGCAGAAAATCAACGATGGAGGATTGCTGTGCCGCCGCGGCGTAGGGTGCGACCGCCTTGGTATCGAGCGTCACCGGGTCGGCGTTGATCCCGGCCCCCGGCTGGATCCAGTTAACGACAAGGAGCCCGATCACCAGTGCGATCGTCGAGACGATCTCGAAATACAGCAGCGCCTTTGCCCCGACCCGTCCGATCCGTTTCAGGTCGCCCATGCCCGCGATGCCGGCGACGACGGTGAGGAAAATAATCGGGGCGATCAGCATCTTGATCAGCTTGATGAAACCGTCGCCCAGCGGTTTCATCCGCGCACCCCACTCCGGACTCAAATACCCCAAAATCACGCCGAGCACGATGGCCGCCAGCACTTGTACATACAGGTGGCGGAATATTTTCATCGACGGGCCGTGCGACTAATGCCCGCCGGCCGTGTGCTCCTGGATATATTCCTGCTTGAGGCCGAGGTCCTCGGGCGCGTGCAGCACGAGCATCTTCATCCGGATATCGGCCGGCACGGCGGCAGCCGTGGCCTTCGACACGACGACCATCAGGCCGATCGCGAGGGGCATGGTCCAGATGGCCGGCTGCTCGATCAATATGCGGCCGAGCGGGTGCTGCACCCAAAAGGCGGTCAGGTTGATCTTGCCGATGTCGCCAAGGATGATCGTGCCCGTGCACGCGAGCGCCGCCAAGCCGCCGCCGAGCATGCCGGTCGCGGCGCCTTTCATCGTCATGCCGCGCCACCATACGCTCATGAAGAGCAGCGGGAAATAACTCGAGGCCGCGATGGCAAACGCCTGGTTCACCATGAAATTGATCTGGAGCTGCTCGACCTGCGTACCGAGCAGGATGGCAATGCCGCCCGTGAGGACGGCGGCGATCTTGAAGGCCACGAGCCGTTCGGCCTGGCTGGACCGCGGGCGGATCATGCGGCCGTAGACGTCGTGCGCGAGCGCACCGGTCATCGACACCAGCAGGCCGCTGAACGTGCTCATGAAGGCCGCGAACGCGCCAGCGCAAGTGATGCCGCTCAGGATGGAGCCGAGCACGCCGAACCGCGCGTTGAGGATGCGTGGCAGTTCAAGCACCACTTTGTCGGTGCCCTTGGCGCCGGAAGCGGCATACAGTTCGGGTAGCAGGTTGCGTCCGATGACGCCGAAGATCGGCGGGAACACATAGAAGACGCCGATCAGGATCATCACCCACATCGTGGTGCGCTTGGCGGCCGCGCCATCGGGGTTGGTGTAGAAACGCACCAGGATGTGCGGGAGGCCGGCGGTGCCGCAGACCAGCGCGATGATCAGCGAATAAGTATAGAGCAGCGAATAGGGCTTCTGATACTCGGCGAGAAACGCCGCGCGCTGCTCGACCGGGAGCGCGGCCGCCGCGGCAGTCACCGCCTTCGTGGTGAGCGGTCCAAAGGGCGAAAGCCAGGCGGCATCCTTCGGGGCCTTGGCGACCAGCGGCTGGCGCTGCACCTGCGCGGCCGGCGCGGCGGCTTCGCCAGGGGCTGCGTTGGCCCCGATCTGTCCGTTGTAGAAGCCGAATACCGCCATCAGCACGAACACCGGCACGCTGATCGCAAACAGCTTGATCCAGTATTGGAAGGCCTGCACCAGCGTGATGCCCTTCATGCCGCCGAGAGCGACATTGAGGGTGATGACCGCGCCCACGAGCGCAACGCCGCCCCAGTAGGGCATGCCGGGAAATATGTAGGCGAGCGTGACGCCCGCACCCTTCATCTGAGGCAAGGTGTAGACGAAACCGATGAACAGCACGAAGCACACCGCGATCCGGCGGAAGACCGGCGAGTCGAACCGGCCCTCGGCGAAATCCGGGATCGTGTAGGCTCCGAACCGGCGCAGGGGTCCGGCGATAAACAGCAACAGGAACAGATAGCCGCACGCATAGCAGACCGGATACCATAGCACATCGTAACCGTTGGCCATCACCATGCCGGCGATTCCCATGAACGACGCCGCCGAGAGATACTCCCCCGAAATCGCCGACGCGTTCCAGCCTACCGATACCGACCGGCCGGCGACAAAGAAATCGCTCGCGGTCTTTGAGGTGCGGGCGGAGCGGAAGCCCATCCAGATCGTCAGTGCGACCGTGATGAAGGAAAACGCGAAGATCCACGGATCCACGCCGTTGAGGAAGGCGAGAGTCGGGGCCATGGCGTCAGCGTTTGACCGACTTGACCTCGTCCTGCTCCAACGCGATGGAATGCCGGATGAAGAACCACGAGATGCCCCACACGGCGGGGAAGAACAGCACGCCGAGGATGAGCCAGCTCAGCGTGAAGCCGGCAACGCGCGTCGCCATGAGTTGGGGCGCGACGTAGTTGGCGATGGGAAGGCCGAGCAGGACGACGAGAAACGCGGCCGCGCAGGCCACGGACAGCTTCAACTGACGGCGCATAAGCAGGCGAAGGAACTCTTCGCTATGCACCTCATCATGGGGCGACGGAGGCGTGGACATCGCCCGCCAAAATGTCGCCGCCCCCGGTTCAGGCAACGGTTTTCTTCCGCCCTGTCCAATTGTTACATGCGACAGATCAGCAGTTCGCGTTCGAACATGAGTTCCTTCGGCAGGTGCGCGTGCAGGTCGATGAACAGCTCCTCGTGCCCGAGCACTTCGGCGCGCCATGCGGTGCGGTCAAACGCCTGCAACTCGTCGAATTTCTCCTTCGGGAAGTTCAGGCCCTCCCACTCGAGGTCCTCGTAGCGCGGCATCCAACCGATCGGCGTCTCCTTGGCCCGGCCACCGGCGCGAACGCGGTCCACGATCCACTTGAGCACCCGCATGTTCTCCGAAAACCCCGGCCACATGAACTTCCCGTCCTTGTCCTTGCGGAACCAGTTCACGTGGAAGATGCGCGGGGTCTCGCTGAGATTGCGCTGCATGTTGATCCAGTGGCGGAAATAGTCGCCCATGTGGTAGCCGCAGAACGGCAGCATGGCCATCGGGTCGCGGCGGACCTTGCCGATCGTGCCGGCGGCGGCCGCGGTCATCTCCGAGCCCATCGTGGCGCCGACGTAGACGCCGCTGCTCCAATTGAACGCCTGGTAGACCAGCGGCATGGTCGTCGCGCGCCGGCCGCCGAAGATGAACCCGCTGATCGGCACGCCGTCGGGGTTTTCCCAGTCCTTGTCAATCGTCGGGCATTGCGCGGCCGGGGCGGTGAAGCGGGAATTCGGATGCGCCGCCTTCGCGCCGGTCTGGAGAGCCATCTCCGGCGTCCAGCGCTTGCCCTGCCAGTCGAGGCACTCGGCCGGGGCGTCGGTCATGCCTTCCCACCATACCCCGCCGTCGGGCGTGAGTGCGACGTTGGTGAAGATGGTGTTCTTCGACAGCGCCGCCATGGCGTTCGGATTGGTCGAGTAACTCGTGCCGGGGGCGACCCCGAAGAATCCGGCCTCGGGATTGATCGCCCGCAGCCGGCCTTTGTCGTCGGGTTTGATCCACGCGATGTCGTCGCCGACGGTCCACACCTTCCAGCCCTTCTTCGCGAAGGCCGGCGGCGGGATCATCATGGCGAAGTTGGTCTTGCCGCAGGCGCTGGGGAAGGCGGCGGCGACGTAGGTTTTCCGCCCCTGCGGATTCTCGACGCCGAGGATCAGCATGTGCTCGGCCATCCAGCCCTCGTCGCGCGCCATGGCGCTGGCGATGCGCAGGGCGAAGCACTTTTTGCCCAGCAGGGCGTTGCCGCCGTAGCCCGAGCCGTAGCTCCAGATCTCGCGCGTTTCCGGGAAATGCACGATGTATTTGTCCTTGTTGCACGGCCAGGGGACGTCGGCCTGGCCCTTCTTGAGCGGCATGCCAACGGAGTGCATGCACGGGACGACGCGCTTGAAATCCTTGTCGATCAGGTGGAACACCTTCAGGCCGATGCGCGACATGATGCGCATGTTGACGACGACGTACGGCGAATCGGTCAGCTCCACACCAATCTGTGACATGGGGGAACCGATCGGGCCCATGCTGAAGGCCAGCACATACATCGTGCGGCCCTTCATGCAGCCATCGAAGAGGACGCGCAGGGTTTTCTTCATCTCGTAGGGATTGACCCAGTTGTTCGTCGGGCCGGCGGCCTCCTTCGAATGCGAACAGATGAAGGTGCGGTCCTCGACCCGGGCCACATCGCTGGCGTCCGAACGCGCATAGTAGCAACCGGGCCACTTGTGCTGGTTGAGCTTGGTGAAGGTGCCGTTGGTCACCAGGACTCCGCACAGGGCGTCATATTCCTCCTGGGAACCATCCACCCAGTGGATGGCGTCGGGCTGGCAGAGCGCCTCCATCTTCTTCACCCATTGGATGAGGTGGGGGTTGTGTGTCAGTGGCTTCGAATTGGTCTTCATTAGGCGAAGGTTACGGGACGGGCCAGAGGTGAGTAAACGGGAAAGGCTGGCTCTTTCTTGCCAATAAGCCGCTCTCGATTGCCCCATCAGTTGACCCTCGCCAGTCCGCCCAAAATCCCCAAGCTGGCGGCCGCATGGTAAAGCTCTGCATCTTCGTCGGCACCACGGTGGTGGGCACGGCGTTCGGCTATGTGGCCGACCTGCTGGGTTGCAGCTTTCTCTGGTCTTTCATCCTCAGTGGGGTCGGCAGCGTGGTCGGCGTCTGGGCCGGCTGGAAGGTCGCCCAGCACTACAAGTAGCCGCGCTCACTCCCTCGCCGGCTCGATGTGCACCGACACGTCGCTGATGCCGTGAGCGGTCGACGCGATGAGCGCATCCTTCACCGCGTGGGCGATGTCGTGGCCCTCACGCACCGTCAGGCCGCCATCGACACATACGTGGATGTCCACGAGGTGGCTGAGCCCGCTCTTCCGCGCCCGCACCTTGTCCAACGCGCGCACACCCGGCACCGACAGCGCGAGCGAACGGATCTCGTTCTCGAAATTCTTGGGCGCCGCCGTGTCCATCACGTCGCCCAGCGCCTTGGTGAACATGCCAAAGCCGTTGAATGCGATGATCACGCAGGCGAACAGCGCCGCCCAATCGTCGGCGGTTTCCCAGCCTTTGCCGCCCCAGAGCGCGATGCTGATGCCGACAAAGGCCGCGCCCGACGTCATCGCGTCCGACCAGTGGTGCATGGCCTCGATGCCGAGCGCCGTGCTGCCCACCAGTTCGCCGGCCAGGCCCATGCGGCGCGAGAACCACGTCTTCGCCACGATCACGCCCGCCAGCACCACGAGCGTCCACCACGCCGGCCCCGGGTGCGGCGTTATGATCTCATGCACTGCGTGCGAGGCCACCCAGCCGGCCATCAGGAAGATGACCAGCGCCACCACGAGCCCGGCCAGCGGCTCGGCCTTGCCGTGGCCGTAGGGATGGTTGGCATCGGGTGGCTGCGCGGCGACGCGGAATCCCGCCCACACCAGCGTCGAGGTGAGGATGTCGAGCATCGACTCCGCGGCGTCGGCGATGAGCGCGTAGGTGTGCCCGAAGATTCCGCCCGCCAGCTTGACCGCCGCCAGCAGGGCGTTCAACCCGATGCCGCGCAGCACCAGCGCGGCGCTGTCATTGGCACGCTGCGTGGCCTCCTGGTGGGGGTTGCGGGTCGACATGTGCGCCCAACCTGACCGCCGGGGCCGGTGGGCTCAAGCCCGCACAAGCCGTCATTGACCGCGCCTCCCGGTCGGACTACCTTGGCGCCTCAACCATGTCAGACACCACCGCTCCGGTCGCCGCCGATCCCGTCAAGCAGTTCTCGGTTTTCATCCCGAACCGCGTCGGCCAGCTCTTCGACCTGACCGCGATGCTCGCGAAGCATAACGTGCACATCATGGCCATGACCACGTTGGACACGACCGACTGCGCGATCGACCGGCTCATCGTCGACGACCCCGAGCGCGCCCGCGAGCTGATGGCCGCCAGCAATTTCTCCTTCACCGAGTGCGATGTGCTCGTGGTGGAAATCACCGAGGAGTCCCAGCTCAAGGGTGTGCTCAGCGCGCTGCTCACCGTGGAAATCAACATCCATTACCTCTACTCGTTTCTGCTGCGGCCCGAGGGCAAGTCCGCCCTCGCCCTGAGCGTCGAGGATAACGACCTCGCCGCCACCGCGCTCAACACCCGCGGCTTCAAGGTCCTGAGCCAGCGCGACATTTCGCGGTAGGCCTGCCTGATCGATCGGACCGGCGGAGCGGCCGGCCGGAATCACCCCTTCGTCTCGGCCTGACGGTCGCCCTCGAGCAGGTAGACACCGGTCAGGTAGCCGTTCTCATACATCTCGCCGACCTTCAGCTTGCCCTCAAAGGTGATCGGAATGTCCATCAGCGGCTTGACGCCTTTGCCCGTCATCTTGACCACGACCCACTCGTTGAGCTTCGGCATCACGCCGTAGCAGCACAGCATCGGGTCCTTGACCAGGAGGAACTCCTTCACGAGCCCGCCGTCCATCTTCACCGGCAGCATGAAGCCGGTCACGGCCACCTTCTGCTCGTTGAGCGCCTTCACCCGGTCGGGAATCTGGCTCGCGCCCGACGGGGGCGGCGTATTCGGCGTCGCCGGATCGTTCTCCGGCACGCTATAGGCATAGGAGGCGAGCCGGTCGAAGCCGACCTTCTCGTAACCGTCCCCGTTCGCCGCATCGGCCGCCGCATGCAGCGCCAGCCCACCCGCAGCAAACAGCAGGGTCAGGGCCACGGAGCGCAACGGCATCTTCATCGGGCGGAAGCTAGCCATGATGCGCGAACCGTCAAAGGTTTTGGCGCCCAGCCCGAGGGGGCGCCGCCAACCGTAGCGACGCCGGCGTCACGAAACCGGCGCGATGGTTTCCGCCACCGGCACCCGGTAGGCCTTGATGGCGGGCACGATGCCCCCGAGCACGCACAGTCCGGCGAACACCGCGGGGCTCCACCCGAACACCGGATTCCACTTCAGCGGCTCAAGCACCACGCCCGTCTGCCCTTGGATGATGGATGACACCAGGCTGCCGAGCACCGCGAAGACCGCATAGCCCGCCGCCGAACCGAGCAGGCCGATCACCGCCGCCTCCCCCACGACCGAGCCGAAGATGGTGCGGCGCCGCGCGCCGAGCGCGCGGAGGATGGCGATGTCGCGCTGCCGGGCACTCATCGAATTGTAGATGCTCACCAGCACCGAGCCCGCCGCAACCACCGCGACCAGCCACGCGATCAGCGTCAACACCTGGTCGAGCCACGCGATCTTGTTGAACAGCTCCGCCACGATCGTGCCGATGGGATAGGCGAAGGTCAGCCGGCTGCCCTGCTTGTTGATGCCCATGTCGAGCATCAGCCCGGCCGTCGGTGTGCGCAACTGGATGAGCACGGCGCTGAGCTCCGTGGCCGCGAGGGGATTGTGTCCCTTCATCGTCTGCACGCCCTCAAGCGGAATCCAGATCACGCGGTCGACCGGCGTGTTCGTGGGCTCCAGCACGCCAACCACCGTGTAGAGCTCGTCGTGCTGCTGCTTCGGATCGAAGGCGAGCCCGTGATACGGCTTGAACCTGGTGCCGGTCGTCCACCCGAGCTGCTTCGCGGCGTAGGCACCGGCCACCGCCTCCATTTTTCCTATTTCGAAAAAACGTCCGCCCGGGGCGACCGCGTAATGTTTGTCCGGCGCATACTCGATGTCGGTGAAAAGCGCCGGCACGGTGCCAACGACCCGCCAGCCATAGAAGTTATCGCCGACCGCGATGGGGATGGCCGCCTTCACCGCCGGGTGGTGTCGGATCATCTCGTAGTCGGCGGTGGCGATGTTGCCGGGCGAGGCCTCGAGGTGGAAGATCGCGTTGAGCACCAGCTGCAATTTGGAGCCGCGGGCACCGAGCACGGCGTCGAAGCCGGAATTCGTCGCGGCGAACACGGCCTGCGACTGTGTCTTCACCACCCACACGGTCTGCAGCAGCCCCGCCGCCAGCGCGATGCTGCCGACGGTCACGACCGTTGAGAGCGCGTGCTGGCGCATGCTGCGGTAGATGAGGTTCAGGATCATCGCGCGCCCTCCGTCAGCGCGCGGTTCATTGCCGCGAAGTCCCGCATGTTCTCGAAGGCCGCGAGCACGCGCTCGTCGTGACTGACCAGCAGGAGGGCCGCGCCGGACTCGTGGCAGACCTCGCGGATGAGGGCCAAGGCCTCGCGGGCGTTGCGACGGTCGAGGTTGCCCGTCGGCTCGTCGGCCAGCACGAGCCTGGGCTGGTTGGCCAGCGCGCGGGCCACGGCCACGCGCTGCTGCTGGCCGGTTGAGAGTTGGCTCGGATAATGCCGGTGCTTGTCGGCGAGCCCCACGCGCTTGAGCAACGCCTCCGCCCGGCCGCGGTCCACGCCGCGCCCGAACGCCATCCCGAGTTCCACGTTCTCGAGCACCGTGTGGCCCTGCAGCAGGTTGAAGGTCTGGAAAATGTAACCGATGGTCTCGGCCCGCAACCGGTCGCGCTTCGCCTCGCCCAGCATCGCGAGGTTGTGCCCGTCGAGCAGGATCGAGCCGCTGTCCGCCGCGAGGATGCCGGCGACGAGATTCAGAAAGGTCGTCTTGCCCGAGCCGCTTTCACCGCGCAGAGCCATCTGCTCCCCCGCCGCGAGGGCGAACGCCGCCACGTCCAGCACCCGGTGCATTTCGCCGGCGGCATGACCGCTCCTCCCACCAGGTCGGTCGTAGCTCTTCGTCACTTGAGTGATTTCCAGCAAGGGCATGGCAATAAGCGGGTCCCTCATAGGGATGATTAAGCGGACTGAAAGGTCAACCGTGCCGCCGAAACTCAAGAGATTAAACTGGCCTCGTCCTACGGCGCTTGGCAGGTTGAGAGCAATACCCACCCCCTTAGCATGAAATCACCGACCGCTTGGAAACAAATGGGAGCGCTGGTCCTGGCGCTGGCCGCATTCGCAACCCCCGCCTTCGCCGGCGAAGCTGACATCAATATCCCTGATCTCACGCACGTTCGCTTTGACGGCCTGGGCGGCGTCGGCGGCGAGACACTGATGTATCTCGGCATCCTGATGTGCGCCATCGGCGCCGCCTTCGGCCTCGTGCAATACATGCAGACCAAGGCCCTCCAGGTGCATTCCTCCATGGGCAACGTCTCCAACATGATCTGGGAGACCTGCAAGACCTACCTCTTCACGCAGGGCAAGTTCCTCGCCATCCTCTGGGTGCTCATTGGCGCCTGCATGGTCTACTACTTCGGCGTCCTCGAGCATAATTCCGCCACCCACGTCGTCGTCATCCTCCTCGCCTCCATCCTCGGCATCCTCGGCTCCTACGGCGTGGCCTGGTTCGGCATCCGCATCAACACCGTTGCCAACTCGCGCACGGCCTTCTCCGCCCTCAAGGGCAATCCGCTCAACACGCTGTTCATCCCGCTCCGCTCCGGCATGAGCGTCGGCCTGCTCCTCGTCTGCGTCGAGCTGTTCTTCATGA
>CAZZDB010000097.1:0-14562 GCA_964652485.1 uncultured Oleiharenicola sp. | reverse complement strand
TGACGAGCTGCGAGATGATGACCGCGGCGTTGATGAACAGGTAGTAGATCTGGAAGGCGTCGGCCCGGCGCAGGTCCTCGGGTGCGTAGAGACCCCCGATCTGGCTGGCAAGGTTGCCCTTGAAGCAGCCGACGCCGGTCAACAGGCACAGCAACGCGATGAGGAACGAAAAATCGAAGGCCATCAGGAAATGGCCCGCCGCCATCAGGAGCGCGCCGAGGGTGACCGTGCGGGTGCGCCCCAGCCAGCGGTCGGCGATGAACCCGCCCACGATCGGCGTCAGGTAAACCAGCCCGGTGTAGAGCCCGAAAATGGCGGACGAAAGCGCGACAGTGGACAGAGACCCGTGATACACGCGCTCAAGGAAGCCGCGGAATGCCGTGAACCCGGCGATCTTCTCGATGTGGCCCGGCAGCAGGAGCTGCTTGGTCATGTAGAGCACGAGCAGTGTCTGCATGCCGTAGTAGGAGAACCGCTCCCAGGCCTCGGCGAAGCCGAGGTAACCGAGACCGCGGGGATGGCCGAGAAACGCGCGATCGTGGGAATCGGAGGGGACGGGACGCAAACTCAAGCTTCGATCATCGACCAGCCCCGCGACCTTGGCAAGCCGCCAGCTCGCGCTTAGCCCTGGGAAAAAATGATCAAAGTGGGGCGGGCTCCATTTTTGCGCGGGCGCGGTGGCCTTTGTGGTGTCTAATGAGCCATGAACGCCGAGTCTGTGCCGCGCGCCGAGTCCTTCGCCAAACTGGCCGACTTCATCAAGGCGGCCAAAACCTGCATGTTTACCATGGTGACCTCCAACGGCACGCTGCACAGCCGGCCGTTGTTGACGCGGGAAGTGGACCTGGCCGGCAACGCCCTGTGGTTTTTCGCGGCCAGCAACTTCTCAAAGACTGAGGTGGTCCTGAATGGCAGGCCGGTGGCCCTGTCCTACGCCTCGGCCGACAGCAGGGGCTACGTCTCGGTTTCGGGCCGGGCGCACGTCGTGCACGACCAAGCCAAGACCGCGGAGCTGTGGACGCCGACGGCGGCGACGCGCTTTCCGACGGGCGTGGACGACCCGCGCCTCATCCTGCTGAGGGTGGACGTGGAGGCCGTGGAGTATTGGGATTCGCCGTAGGCGCGGTCGCCCGGACACGTCAGCGCGCAGTCGCCGGCGGCACGTGCGGGATGAGCCGGTCCGCCCAGGAAATGAAATAGCTCATGTTCGAACGGTCCTCGTGACCGCCGATGTGCTGGCGCCAGGCGAGTTCACCCCCCAGCAGGCCGGTCTGCGGTGGCGGCATCTGCGCCACACGGTAATCCTCGGTCACGCCGAGATCGCGCGCCCCGAGCAGGCGGAAGACCGGTCCCGCCGCCACCGTGGCCATGAAGCTGCCCTGCTGGTCGAGCCAGTTGGCATCGCCTTTCTCCGGTATGCCGTAGCTGATGAAGGTCGGGCGCGGCGCACAGAGCGCGATTAGCTCGTGTGAATCGACCGGCAGGTCGCCGGCGTTCCTGCTCCCGAACGAGGCCTCGGCGGCGCCATACTTGATGAAATTGCCGGCCATCCAGTGGTATTCGCCCGAGCCGGTCAGGCTCTCCACGGCTTCGCCGAAATTGCGCCGGTGCGGCTTGGCGCCGCCCTCGCCCGACGACCCGACCAGCACCAGCGCGAACCGCGGCTCGAAGGCCATCGTGATGAGCGCCGCCTTCCCGTAGCGCGATACGCCCTCGATCCCGACGTGCTTCGCATCCACCATCGACAGGGTTTCGAGATAATCGAGTCCGCGGGCCGCACCCCATGACCAGGCGCGCAGCGCACCCCACTGTTCCGGGGTCCGGCGCCGGCCCTGGTTGGTGAGGCCGATGATGCCCTCGGTGAGTCCGGCCCCGTTGTCGGCCTGGATGCTGCCGGTATTGATCGACACGTAGCCCCAGCCGGCGGCGATGAGCTGGTCGGTGGACGGCGGGACGGGCGGCTCGACCATGCCGGGCCATTTCGGCAGCGGCTCGTCGGGCATGTTGCCCCAGCCAAACATCATGAGGACGGGCACGGGCGCCTTGGCCTGGGCGGGCAGGACCACCGCCATCTTGATCTCGACAGCGATCGCCGGGCAGGCCGAGTTGTCGACATGCCCGACCACCCGACGGGCGACCACCGGCACGCCGCCAACGGCCGTATTGACGGTCTCGGTCACCGCCCACGTGACCTTGGGCACGCCAGCGGGCACACGGCCGATGACCTCGCGTTCAAAATCCTCGACGATCTCCGGCCGGCGCTGCTTCCACCACATTTCGGCGGTGGTGACCTTGGTTCCGTTCTTCAGCGTGAGCACGTCCGGCCAGTCGGGAAACGGATTGGCCTTGGCCTGGTCGTAATTCGCCATGTTGGGCGTGCCGGGAGCGGTGCTGCCGCTCGGGCCGGGCCGGAGTTTCGTGATACCCAGCTGACTCATCATGTCGGCATGGTCTTCATTCGTCAGTTTCTGGAGGCGTGCCCGCTCCTCGGGACTGAGCATAAACGGGTTGGCCGGAGCCACCGGCTTGGCCGCGACCGGGGCCGGCGCGGCGGTCTGGGCGCTGAGGGGCGCGAGGGAGAGAAGGGCCAGGCTGGACAAAGCCAGCAAAGGCAAGGAACGAGGCATGGGAGTGGTGGGACTTGGGGTAGCCATGGTGGACGTGGGCGAAGGGCCGCAGGGACAATACAAGGGTTTCGCCCATCACCATAGTCGGGGTGCCGGAAACGTCCAGCGACCACCCGGCCCGCGGCGTTCTAACAATGTTATGGCCGATCCGGCGCCGGGCAATCCGCGGCGCCGTGGCGGACAAGCGGGCTTGTTTTCGCTGACTTGTGCCGTCTGGATTCCCTTTGCCGAATCGCATGCCGCTTCCGATGAAAGACGCCGCCACCGCCCTCCTGCATGAGCACGTGAAGGACGAATACCAGCGGCATCACGCCGTGATGGTCGCGACCGCCATGGAAGGCTACGCGGCCCATTTTGCGGAGGACCTGCTGCTGTGGCATGTCACCGGTCTCCTGCACGACGTCGACTTCGACGAACATCCCGACACGCATCCCGCCCCGTCGCTGCAGTGGTTCAAGGACTGGGGCTATCCGGATGCGCTCGTCCACGCGGTCGAAGCCCACGCCTACGGCTACCACGGATTCACCACGTTGCCACAGACCCGGCTCGCCGCCGCCCTGATCGCCTGCGACGAGATCAGCGGCATCTTTTACGCGTATCGGAAAATGAACCCCGTGCGCTACGGCGAAATGAAAGCCAGCTCCATCAAGAAGAAGTTCAAGGATCCGGGCTTTGCCGCCAAGATCGACCGTGCCACGGTCCAGATGGGTTGCGACAAGCTCGGGGTGCCCCTCGACGACCACATCGCGAACCTCGTCCGATTCTTTGGTCCGCTGCCGTAACCGGGCGGCCAGCCCGGGCGGAATGCAACGCCGGTAAGTTTCACCGGGACGAGATCTCGCCCCCCTTCGCCGGCTGTGCCGCATCGAGTGTCGCCTCCCGCAGGAGGCGCCGTTTTCTGCCAATTTTGTTATCCGACCTATCTCCCTGCGGCAGTTCGCCCTAAGAAATTGTCGGCTGCCGGCCAGCGATTTAACTCAAGGAGGGCTCCGATCCGACGATTTGCAGTGGCAGGTCCCATTCCGAAATGGCGCCCGCTCCCGATGCAAACGTCCACCACTTACCTTCCTTGTCCCGCCCTCCAGCGGATCGGCTTCAGCGCGCTGCTCGCGCTGCTCACGCTGCTCACGGGCTGCGCGCACGTCCGCAACATGCCGGATGACGTGACCTCGCCGCCGCCGCCGCTCGTCGGCTCGGCCCCGATCATGGCACACGACGCCTTTGCCCGGGCGATGTTTCTTCCGTCATCCCTGAAGGAAACCACCCTCGTCATGGTGGTCCGTTCATCCGCCGGGTCCCCGCGTACGGACAAACCCGACGGCCCGGGCAAGGTACCCGCGGCAGGTGTAAACTGAGGCGGACTGAGCCAGCAACCGCTGCCCGCGAAGGACGCGGCCAAAAAAAGAGCCGGTCCCGCGAAGGACCGGCCGGGGGGAAGAGATTTCAGACGACCGTCACGCCTTGGCCACGACTACCGGGGATTTGTTCTTCTTGCCGCCTTTGCGGGATTTTGCGGCGACCGGCGCCGGCTGCGACGGGGTCACGGCGACCACCGGGGCGGCCGCCGGCGGGGGCGGAGCGACAACGGGAGCCGCCGGCGGGACAGCGGTAGGAAGTTGAGAGTCGGCATTCATGGTCATTTCGTTGGTTTTCATTTTTATGATTTATGCGCACGGTCAGAATTTGAACCCTGCGTGCCACCAACGTTACGCTCCGGCGCCCCAGGATACCCCGCAAGGCTTGCAAATCACCGCGCATCGTTTGTGCGCGGCAAGCTGACGCGTAGTGTGCGAATGTGTCGCACCATTCCCGCAACCGGCATGGACATCAGCCACTATCGAGATACTTCGCGCCACGACCCACGGGAGCGCCCGCACCGGGTGCGAATGCCAGTCGACGGGAACCGCACTATCCCGGCGGCGACAGACGCCTCCCGGCCTTTCAGGGTTCCGCATTCCCGTCGGGTCCGGATTCCGGCTCGGCCGGCCCGTCCGGATCAGGGAGAGTGGCCATGACGCGGAAGGCCAGGGTCCCGACCACCGTGAGCACAGCCACCGTGCCAGCCAGCGAACGACCATGCCACAGCCCGTTGAACCACTCCATGAATTCCGCCGACAGCACATTGGCCTTCCCACCATATATGGCCAGCTCCCGACGATACTTTCGCTCGGCCCGGGGATCGTTTAGCAGCGGGTCGTCGGCGGGCGTGGGTGCAGCGAGCAGAAAGATGGCGACCGCACTGCCAAAGCCCAGGACAACGAGCAGCGTCGAGAAGGTATTGATTTGTCGCCGATTCAACATCGAACCACCCTGCCCGTCGGCGACAAAGTCACAATGGCAAATCCTGCAGCGGTCCGGCTGCCCGCACCCGATCACGCAGGGCGGATCAGGTCGCCTTGGGGACCGACCGGGGCGCAGCTGAGTCGTCATCCGTGGTGTAGATGAGGGCGGCCGGCGCCTTCTGCGTGGGCTTCGGCATGGGTTCCGGCGCCGCCGGCAGGATCGGCGCGTCGACGGTCAAAGGCGTTTTCCAATACAGCACCCGATCACGGTAGAGGGTGACATCTCCCTCGTGATCGAAGAACCATACCTCGTAGCCGCGTGCCTTGTTCGTGAACAGCGGTTGTCCCACGGCGGCGGCCGCGGCAGCCCTGGTCATACCGGCCTTCATGCCGGCCCAGCCCGACCCGGCGAGGGCCGGCGTGGCGGTCGCGAGGAGGACAAGGAGAAGCGGCAGGAACCTGCGCATACGCATTTCATATCGGCGGAAAATCTGCGGGCGAGAGACCGCTCCAGGCGACCGACCGGCTTTGACCCATTTTTAGCCGCACCCCGGGGGTATCACGACTCGCGACCGTTCTCACCGCGCAAAAAATCCCGATTTCTTTGCCCAAGATATTTGCTCTCCTGCCGGTGCCCATCAGCGGGCCTGATGCCGTCGCCCCGGCAACCTGCGCGACGGGAACCGGGCGTCGTTTCGGTTCAGGGATTCCGCTGCTTCTGCGCCTTGAAACAGTCGGCGCACATGCCATGGGTGAATTCGATCTGGCTGCGCGAGGCGAAATAATCTTCCACCTGCTGCCAGTAGCCGTCGTCGTCGCGCACTTTCTTGCACCAGGAGCAGATGGGCAGCAGGCCGGACAGGGCCCGGACCTCGGCGTGGGCGCTATTGAGCTCCTGGTTGCGCAGCTGGAGGTGGGCGATCAACAGACTGACGAACAACGCCACCATGAAGAAGCTCACCTCGAGATCCCCGATGATCTGCAGCGTGTCCATGGCCGCCGCCATCCCACCCATCCCGAAGACCGTGGCGAGGCAGACGCGCAGGGCGTGAAACAAGGCATGGACCAGGAAGGCGCTGGCCGGCGCCACCGGCGAATTCCAGAACATCGGGGGCGCGTGGCGGAAATTCCAGGCCGAGGCCAGCGCCAGCCCGCCCCAGATGAGCCCGTTGAAGACCATGCGCCAGTTGGCGACGTGATCGTAGGCCGCGAAGTATGCCAGCCCCACCGCGTGCCCCAGGCAGATCCCGGCGATAAGCCGCCACTGCCGGGGGCGGTCGGCGGTCCGCTGGGCGCCGAGGAACAGGCCGGCCTGCCCGATCGTGACCAGCAGCGTGGGTATGATCCGGCCCACCCAGTGGGGCAGCTCCGGACGCACGGCGAAGAAAATGTCGGCGAAGGTCATCACCCATGCCGAGAGCATCCAATAGCGCATGGTCACGGGCCGGTCCTGCCGCAGCCAGTAATGGGTCATCAATCCGGCCAGAATGACGCCAATGACGATATTGGTGAGATAAATGGCCGTTTCCTGCCCCATGATGACGCGACCATGAACGGAATGAACCGGTTGAAAAGAGATATTTTGACGGCGGGCACCGCTTGCGCCGGCTGGCAGCCTGCCCCGACGCCGGTGCGGGGGATGGCGCCGTCCCTGATTGTTTGCCTTGCCCCGACTTGTCCGACCGGGTAATTGAACCGATGGCGTGCTTATTCCGCGCCGCTTTCATCAACTCCAATCCTCCGAGACCCATGTTACATAAAAACCGCCTCCTGCCCCTGTCGTTCGTTTCAATTCTGGCCGCTCTTGTCGTGGCCGTCAGCGCGCCGCAAGCCGCGGCCCAGGCCCCGGCCGCCAAGCCGGCGGACGCCGGCAAAGCGGCGGTTCGGATCAATGCCGGAGCCGCTGCCGCCCTCAAGGATGATGCCGGCAACACCTGGCTGCCCGACCAGGGTTTTGTCGGGGGAGACGTGATCGAACGCGACAGCGAGATGAAGATCGCCAACACGACCAACCCCGCCATCTACCGCACGGAACACTACGGCATGGACGGCTTCTCCTACAAGCTGCCCAACGGCAAGTATGTCGTGAAGCTGCATTTTGCCGAGACCTACGAGGGCATCGATGGCGCGGGCCAGCGCGTGTTCTCCTTCAAGGTCCAGGGGCATGAGTTCAAGGACTTCGATGTCTTCGTGAAGGCCGGCGGCGTGCAGCGCGCCTATGTCGAGACCGTCAACGTCGAGATCACCGACGGCAAGCTGGACATCACCTTCACGAGCAAGGTCGAGAATCCGGAAATCAACGGCATCGAGATCATTCCCGCCTCCTGAGTTTCTTCCGCCCGCCGGCCCGGGTCCGACTCTGGACCGGGCCGGCTTTTTTTTGGCCGGTTATTTGTCCCTACGCTGTGGCTCGGGGGTGGTTCCCGCTGCGGGCCGGGGGTGCGCGGCGGCCACGAGCAGGGCGACGCCACTGATGGCGAGCGCCTCGAAGACCCCGTCCAGCTCGAACAGGGTCTTCAGCTCCACCGTCCGGGGAATGTGCAGCAGCACGACCCACAAAAAAATCATCAAGCCTGAGGCGAGCCCTGCCGCCCGCCGGGTGGGCGGCAGGATCACGCCCAGCCCGCCTGCCAGCAACGCCACGGCGCTGAAGCAGGTCCAGAACCGCCGGCTCGGCGGAATCCACGCGGGCACCAGCGTGTCCACGAAGCCGCTGTACCGGAAATGCGCCCAACCGCAGGTCGCGAGGAAAATACCCAGCAGGACGGGCGCAACCCATGGCCATTTTTTGCCGCGGCCGCCGAGCAGCAACGCGCCCCCGCCCAGCACGAGGACCTTGCCCGGATTGACCAGGGCACCGGAATCGGCCGCGAGTTCGGGGAGGCGAAAGCCAAGGAGCACCAGCAGCAACCCGGCCAGGCTGACCGCCGCCAGACGGATCTTCCGGTCCGTGAGGATCGCCCCACCGATCAGCACCAGCATCACCCCGGTCGCTCCCGCCCAAAACGACTGGGCCGGCAGCCACGCCGGCAGCTTGGGCACCAGGCGAACAAAACCGAGGGTGACGAGTTGCTCGAGCCCAGAGCCCAAGCAGGCCAGACCAACAAAATGTCGGGCGAGCGTGGCGAGTTTTTCCATGGAAACGAAACCCGGGGGTGGCGTGGCTGCCCGCCGGAGCGGCGGCTCCGGGTATTGTCAGCAAAACACCGCCGCCGGCCGGACTACTTCAACAAGAGTCGCGCGCCACCCCGGAAAGTTGCCTGCGGCCGTCGCCTGGTGGGTGATCGATCCGCATCGGCTCGTCTTTCCCGCCAAACAAGTCTAGTCTCCGTGCATGCGTGCCGCCCGATTCATTTGTCTGCTGACCGCGCTCACCGCCGCGCTCACCGCCGCGCTCACCGCCGCGCTCACCGCCGCGCTCACCGCCGCGGCACCGGTCTGGCGGCCGTTCGCTGCCGACAGTCCTTGGAATCAACGCATCCCCGCCGATGCCGCCCCCGACCGCGGCTCGGCGGGACTGATCGCCGATTTCGCCTCCCGCGGGGCGCTGCACATCAACATCAAGGACTGGTCGATCCCGGTCTATTTCGTCGATGCGGACCGGACCGCAAAACACAACGTCGGCGATCTGCGGCCGGGCGTGTATGGCGCGGGCTTTGCTTTTCCACGGCGTATCCCGATTCCCGATGACGCCGTGGCGTCGCCCCCGGTGGGCAAGGACAGCGACAATCACCTGAGCATCATCGACCGCGCGAAAAACCTCGAATGGGGCATGTGGGCCGCCCGTCGCGACCAGACCGGCCGCTGGTTCACCGGCTTGGGCGCGGTCACCGATCTGTCCGGCACCGGCGTCGCGGCCCCGTGGTTCGCGGCCGCGCGCGAACTGGATTCGCATCGCGCGCGCGCCAGTGGCTTTCCGCTCATCGCCGGGTTGATCATGCGCGATGAAATCAAGACCGGCCGCATCGAGCACGCCTTGGTATTCGCCTACGACCACTGCCGCACCGGGCTTTTCGTTCCGCCCGCCAGCACGGCCCAGGTCGCGCAGCTCGACGCGGTTGACACGCGCGGCATCCCGATGGGCGGCCGCATCCAGCTCGATCCCGCGTGGGATGTGGCGCACTCCGGATTGTCCGCCACCGGCAGGATCATCGCCCGCGCCCTGCAGGAATACGGCGCGTATTGCGGTGATTACGCCGGGGCCAACGTGCTTTATGCCGAGAACTCGCCCGCGGCCGTGCGGGACTCGGCGGGGGTGCTGCAATCCGACGAACTCGCGCAGATTTTCACGCCGGATTTCATCCGCGCCCATTTCCGCGTGCTCGACCTGGGCAACCTGCTGCCCGGCCAAAACCTCCCGGTGCGTCCGCCCTATGTTCTCTCGTTCGCCGTGGCCGGCGAAACCGCCCCGGCCCGGATCGACCAGCTCGCGCGCACCGTCACGATTTTTCCCGGCCGGTTTCCGGGCGCCCCGGCCACCTGGACCCTGCATCCCCGGAACACCGTGGTGGAAATCGCCGGTCATCAGCGGGTGAGCGGAAACGAAATCGAGACCGGTCACGCCACGAGGCTGCTTCTGACCGCTCCAAGCGGGGCGCAAAATGACTGGCAGGTCGTCTGCCTGCCGTCCGACCGGCCCGGCCAATAGGACTGCCGATGCCCGACACCGATCCTCAAATTCCGCCAGATGCCCCGGCACCCCGTCGCCGCCGGCCGCGCTACGCGGGAAAGAATCCGCGGCGGTTCGAGGAAAAATACAAGGAGCTCAACCCGGAACGCTATGCCGCCGACGTGGCCAGGGTGCTCTCCTCCGGGAAAACCCCTGCGGGCACCCACCGCCCCATCATGGTGGCCGAGATCCTCGCGGCCCTCGCACCGCAGCCGGGTGAGATCGCCGTGGATTGCACGCTGGGCTTCGGTGGTCATGCCCGCGAGTTGCTGGTCCGCATCGCTCCGACCGAGGCGAGCGTCCGCGGCCGCCTCATCGGGCTCGATCTCGACCCGATCGAGCTGCCCCGGACCGTCGCGCGCCTCCGGGCCGCCGGCTGGGGCGAGGAGGTGTTCGCGGCCGTGCGGAGCAATTTTGCCGGCCTGGCGAGGGTGCTCGCCGGACTCCAACTCGACGGCGCCGATGTCATTCTGGCCGACCTCGGAGTGTCGTCGATGCAACTAGACGACCCGGCGCGCGGCTTCACCTTCAAGACGGACAGCCCGCTCGATCTGCGCCTGAATCCGCAACGTTCGCCCTCGGCCGCCGACTGGCTGGCGCGGGTGCCGGAGGCGAAACTTGCGACCGTGCTCACCGCCAACGCGGACGAACCCAACGCCGCGCTCCTGGCCCGCGAACTGGTGGACCGGCGCGCGCAGGACCCGTTCACCCGCACCGTGCAACTCGCCAAGGTCATCCGTGAAATCCTGCGCGAGCACCTGCCCCGCCACGATCCGGAGAGCGTGGATGACTGCGTCCGCCGCGTATTCCAGGCCCTGCGCATCGCGGTCAACGACGAGTTCGGTGCGCTCGACCAGTTTCTGCGGCAGCTGCCCGCCTGCCTGAGACCCGGCGGACGCGTGGCCATCCTGACCTTTCATTCCGGCGAGGACCGGCGCGTGAAGCACGCCTTCCGTGAAGGTCTGCGCAGCGGGATCTATTCCGCCGCCAGCGAGGAGGTGATCCGCGCGGGTCCGGCCGAGCGACGGGACAACCCGCGGAGTTCACCGGCCAAGTTGCGCTGGGGCGTCCGCGCCTGACCCGGCGGTGGTTACCGGAATAGGTCGACTCTGGGACCGCTATCACCCAAGCCCAAGCCGGCCTTCCCTCCCGTGAAAATCAAATCCGCCCTTTTTGCCATTAGCGCGCCCGACTTCGGGTCGTGCCCCCGCTCGGTGCTGCCCGAATTCGCCTTCATCGGCCGGTCCAACGTGGGCAAATCCTCGCTGATCAACCTGCTGGCCGAAAAGAAGAACCTCGCTATGGTCTCCGACCTGCCGGGCAAGACGAAACTGATCAATTTCTTCACGATCAACGGCAATTGGACCCTGGTCGATCTGCCGGGCTACGGTTACGCCAAGGTCGGGCGCGAGGACCGGCTGGAGTTCAACACCGCGGTGCGGGATTACCTCGGACAGCGGTCGAACCTGCGTTGCGTGTTCGTGCTGATCGATTCCCGCCTGGAGCCGCAGGAGATGGATCTGAAGTTCGTCCACTGGCTCGGTCAGCGCAGCCTGCCCTTCGTGCTCGTCTTCACCAAGGTCGACAAGCAGGCCGTCCAGCACACGCGGAACACGATGGAACGTTTTGCGCAGGCCATGGCGCAATCGACCGACGCCCGGCCCCGGGTCTTCGCGACCTCGGTCACCACGAAGACGGGCCGCTCGGAAATCCTCGGATTCATCGAGCAGGCCATCAACCGGAGCAAAACCAAGTTTGTCCTCGCACCGATGATGAACGGGCCCGTGCGGGCTCCGGAGCCGCGGGCCGATGATCCGGCAACGACGGAGGAGTGATCCGTCCCAACCCACCAACCGGATCACTGTCGCCCTTTCAGAACCTCCGCCCTGCGCGGGCTGCGGCCGCTGCTGTCATCTCACCGTCGCACTCCGCCCGGGCGATGTGGTCGCGGACAAATTCGTGGTGGAGCACGCCGGCGTGCGCTGCATGGACCAGCGCGGCAACGGGGCCTGTGTCGCCCTCGATGCCGTCACGCAGCTTTGCACGATCTACGAGCACCGGCCGCAAACCTGCCGGGACTTCGCCCGCGGTGAAAGCCTGTGTCTCCGCATCCTCGCCGCCCCGGTGCGGCCACGACCCGGTCAAGCCGCTTCGTGGACCGCCGCGCCAAGGTCTACGCCTTGAGCAAGCAGCACTGCTTGTATTTCTTGCCGCTGCCGCACGGACACGGCTCGTTGCGGCCAACCTTGGGCGTCGCCGCCTTGTACGGTGCGGGGCCGAGGCGGGCCTCGCGGTTGTAGAGCCAGGTGCCGTTGACGCGGAGAAACTCGGCCTTCTCGTGCAGCACTTTCTCCACCCCCTCCTCCGTGCCATAGGCGGAGAAATCGACAAACGCCTTGTCCGCCTCCGCCGTCGTCTCGTGGGCGTGTACCACCAGCTTCGTCCAGAGCATGGTTGGAGCTTCCGTCTCCTCGACGAACGGCTTCCCGGCGGTCGGCCGGTAGGTTTCATGCAAAAAACGAAAATCATGGGCGACATGGGCCGTGAACCGCGCGCGCATCAGCCGCTCGGCATCCGGCGCCGGCTGCTGGCCGTCATGGATCGGCCCGCAGCAGTCGCCGTAGGTTTTTCCGTTCCCGCAGGGACAGGGGGCAGTGCGTTCCGGTTTGGTTGGGACAACGGGCGATGGAGCCATCCCACAGGCCTAACGGACCCGGCGCACCTGAAGCGAGGGGAAATCCGCCAGCCGTGGGCACAAAAATAACCGCCCCGGAGGAAATCCCCCGGGGCGGCGTTATTTGCTATCTTAGTAGTAGCGTTTCCGACGGCGTTCGGTGCCGGCCATGAGGTAAATCACGGCGACAGCGAGCCAGGCTACGATTAGGGCAATAGTCATGTGACTTCTGTCCTTTTTAATGCCACCTGAAGCGGCGGTTAGTGCCCCTTCCCACCAAGGGTCGGAGCGATTTCAATCAACTGCGGGAAGGAACCCAGTCCTTCCGTCATCGACCAAAATGTGAACTTGTCTGGCAAAAGCAAGTGCCCCAAAAGTATATTTCTTTACCTTGATTAACAATATTTAGCGTAATTTTTTAACAACTGTATCTGACAGCGATTCGGCAGGGCACACCCTCCGGAATTTGCTTCGTACCCAGGTGTGCCAAATCGTCCTATCCCGAGGCTTCGACCAAAATACGCGACTTACAGAACCAAGACGGCTGCCCCGCCCTTTATGGCAGCGTATGGGTTCGCCTGCGACCCGGCCCCAATCCAATTTCCCGATGATCGCATGAAGAAGCCGGACCCTGAATTGCAGCAGCGGATGTGCACCCGCAAACGCCGGTATCGCACCCAAGGCGACGCCCTCGATGCCGCGATGGTCGCCGGGTTCGAGCGCCAGCGCCAAGCCTACCGCTGCACGATCTGCGGTCACTGGCATCTCGCCAGTGCGCGATGACTATTTCTGCGCCGTCAACAGGCCGCGATCCTGCAGCCATTCCGCCATCCGGTCCGGCCAGTGCCTGACCGCCGCGAGCTTGGAACGGTCACCCTTGTTGAAAGCGTGCTTCCCTTCGCCCAGCAGGTGAACCTCCACCGGCACCTTCGCCGCCCGGAATCTCTGCACCAGGTCCATCGTCACGTCGGCGCAGCCGTATTCGTCGTCGTCCGCACAAACGAGAAAGGCCGGCGGCGCGTCGCCGGGGATTTTTTTTGCGGCTTGCCACCGGGGTAGACCAGCGTCGCGAAATCCGGCTGTGCCTTGGCGCGGTCGATCGGGTCAGCCGCCTTGGGGCCGCCCTCGCCCGGGTCAAACGCGACCATCATGACCGCCGCCAGGCCGGCCGAAAACCCCAGCAGGCCGATCCGGTCCGGGTCGACCTGGAATTCACCGGCCCGGCTGCGCACTAGGCGCATCGCCTGGCGGGCATCCTGCCGGACATGCTCGAGGGTATACGGGGAGTCCGGCTCGTTCGGCAGCCGGTATTTCAGGACGAAGACCGTCACCCCGAGCGGATTCAGAAAATCCGCCACCTGTTTCCCCTCGGCGGTGAAAACCAACTCGCGAAACCCGCCGCCCGGCGCGACGACCAGCGCGCAACCGTTCGCTTTCCCCGGTGGCGGCCGGAACACCGTGAGCGAGGGATTGTGAATGTTCTTCACCCACCAGTCCTTCGCCTGCTCGGGCTCATCCCGCCGGGCTTCAAAGCCGGGCGCACCGTTCTGCCAGAGGGGAATGACCTCCGGAGTTTGCGCGCCAAGTGGCGCAACGAGACCGTGCAGCAGGAAGGGCAGGAGCAGGCGGGGATTCGTGGTCCGGTTCGGCCACGGCCCATCACCATGGCCAGTCAACATCGGCGGATGACGTCCGGTGGACGGGCAATTTCCGCATTTTCATTTCCACCCGGGGTGGCATGGTCGCCGCCGATGACGGCGGCCACCGCGCAACGTTTGCTTTGTCTTGTCCTCGCTCTCGCGATGACGGCACCCGCGCACGGCGATTTGACCCGGAGGCCGCCGACCGACGGCTCCACGGGGACCAACCCCGGGCCGGCTGCTTCGCCCGGCGACAGTAGCGACGAACCCCGGGCGCCGAGCCGCGCGCAACCGGCCACCGGCCCAACCGTGCCCCGACCCGAGGACACGCCCGCCCAGCCGGCCGATTTGCCCGAAATGCCGCCAACGGACGGGGCTCTGGGGACAAAGACCGGGCCGGCAGAAGCAAGCAACGGTGCCCGGCCAGCAACTGAACAGCCGGCCTCGCCCGCCCCGGCGGAAAACCTGCGGCCGGTGGAAACCTGGCTCGAGGTCCAGGTCGAACTGGCGCGCCGCGGTTTCTCAAGCGGTTCGATCGATGGCGTGCGTGGACCGCAATCCGCTGCCGCGCTGCGCGCCTTCCAACGCAGCGCGGGCCTGACCGAGACGGGTGATCTGGACAAACCCACCCGCGAGAGCCTCCTGCTTACCGCCCCCACACTGACGGAGC
>CAZZDB010000096.1:0-14576 GCA_964652485.1 uncultured Oleiharenicola sp. | reverse complement strand
CCGTGCCGTTGGACAGGTGGATGGCCGTCGCGCCTTCCGTGTGGCTCATGCGATAACCCAGCGCCATGACCGAGAACACCATCAGGGCGAGGATCTGGATGATGTTCATCGCGATGTTCACGCCCGTCGAGCCGTTCACCCCCCGCTGGGCGACCCAGGCGATGAACAGGGAAAATACCACGCAGATAATGATCATGAGCAGCGGGCTGTTGTAGTTGCCGCTGAATGTATCGGGCCAGAACTGGGCCGCCAGGTAACCGCCGAGCAACGCGGTCACGCCGACCATCAGGCCGGGATAGATCCAGTAGTAGAGGTGGCTCGCCCATCCGGTGAAGAACTTGATGATGCGGGTATACTTGAAGGCTTTCTTCTTGGAGATGAACGCCTGCTCGGCGTAAAAATAGGATGAGCCGGTGCCGGGATAGAGCTTGGACAGTTCGGCGTAGCTGATCGCGGTGGCAAAGCACAGCAGCAAGGCGGCAAAGAAACCGAACCACATGGCGGCGCCGGCCATGGGAGCGCCATAAAGGGCCTGCTCTTCGAAGGTCAGCCAAAGGAAGGCCCCGGGGGCAATCAGGGCCATCGCGTTGAACGTCAGTCCCGTCAGCCCTAGGGTGGGCTTCATTGAGGCGGTGTTTTTTTCAGCCATGGTATTAAGTTTTTTGTTATTTAGCTGGGGTTGCGGTCCGGTGAACACCTCCGTCACTGCACCCGTTATACCACCCGGAATTAAGGAACGGATAAGAACAGGCCCGAAATAGTTAAGAAATCGCTAAGACCGGTGTAAGGCCGCCAAGATATCGTTCGGCCGCCCGCGGGCACTACCCGCGTGGCGCCCGCCACCATTTCCGCACCGCCACCACGGCCCAAATGGCTTCGACGACTCCGAACGGCCAAGCACCTTGCAGAAACCCGTAAGTCGAACCCAGCGCACAGGCGCCCGCAAACGCCAGGGCAAACCACCGACTGCGTTCCTCCAACGCGTAACACACGAGCATCGCCGTGACTGCAAACAAGCCGAAGCCGGTGAGCCGGTCCATACCGCTTTATTCGCCGGCCGGCCGGCCGGTCGACGCTTGGCTGTGTCCGCCGCCCGAGACCGGTGGATTTGACCTGGCCCGTCCCGGCTGGAGCACCAGGCAGCTGAGCAGAAGCAGCCACAACGCCATCGTGGAAAAGATCAGCCGCTGCATGCAACGCCGTGTCTGCGCGGCGCACGCGGCGTCAGGCATGAACCAGGACGAGTCCACGATCCAGCGCACGCTGTCCGGCGAACGCCAGTAGAATTCGTCACGAATGAATCCCTCGGCGGCCAGCATCCGAAGGAAACTCGCCCTGCGCGTCTCGGAAAACGTATCGCGGGATGCGTGGATGATGACGCCCGCAGCCGATGTCTCGACCTCCACCACCGTGTCGATCGAGGGGAAGGAAAACTCGTAGCGCTGCGATTCCCGGACACAGGTGTTCATGGGTGGCGCGAAGCGCGTTGTGGCAAATCGCTCGGTCGAGTGGGGCTCACGGTTTATTTTTTGACGGGGAATTGGTCGTCAAGGGCGAGGTTAAGCAGCAGCACGTTTACCCGGGCCTCGCCGAGAAAGCCCCATTGCGGCGGCTCGACGGACTTCTCCACCAATGCGCGGACCGCGTCTTCGCCGGCGCCACGTGCGGCGGCCACGCGGGCGATCTGGAAGCGCGCCGCCGCGGGGCTGATGTGCGGATCCAGCCCGCTCGCGGAGGCGTAGACCAGGTCCGCCGGCACCGGCGCATCGGTCGGGAGCTTGTGCGCGTCGCGCAGCGCCTTGGCGTTGGCGCGCACGTTGGTTTGGAGTTGGGCGCTCGTCGGTCCGAGATTACTGCCACTTGAGCCCGCGATGCCTGAGGAGCCGGTCCCATAGCTCGCCGCCGACGGACGCGGCCAGAAATACCCCGGACCGGTGAACTGCTGCGCGAGCAGGCTCGAGCCGACGAGTTTGCCGCCGCGCATGACGAGGCTGCCGTTGGCCGGCCCGGGGAAAAGCAGCTGGCACACTGCGGTCACGGCGAGGGGATAGAGCAGGCCGGTGATGACGGTCCAGACGAGAGTCTGTCGGATCGATTGGCTGATAAGTTTGATCATGGTGTTTCCTTTCGGTTTGGATACGAGAAGAGTGAAGTCAGGGGGCGAGATGGAGGGCGACGAGCCCGATATCGATCACCTTGATGAACAGGAACGGCACGAGGATGCCGCCGACGCCGTAGACCAGCATGTTTCTCCGGAGGATCACCTTGGCCCCGAGTGGTTGATACTTCACGCCGCGCAGGGCGAGCGGGATCAGCGCGACAATGACCAGGGCGTTGAAAATGACCGCGCTCAGGATCGCGCTTTGCGGCGAGTGCAGGAACATGATGTTGTAGGCCTGCAGCGGACCGTAACCGCCCTTTTCCGTTGCATAGAGCAGGCCAAACATGGCCGGCAGGATGGCGAAATACTTCGAGACATCGTTCGCGATGCTGAAGGTGGTGAGCGCGCCCCGTGTCATCAGCAGTTGCTTCCCGATCTCGACGACCTCGATGAGCTTGGTCGGATTGCTGTCCAAGTCCACCATGTTGCCGGCCTCACGGGCGGCCTGGGTCCCGGTGTTCATGGCGACACCCACGTCGGCCTGCGCGAGCGACGGCGCATCGTTCGTGCCGTCACCAATCATCGCGATGAGCTTGCCGCCTTCCTGCTCCTGGCGAATGCGTGCCAGCTTGTCCTCGGGCTTTGCCTGGGCGATAAAATCGTCCACGCCGGCCTCCGCGGCGATGGCGGCCGCTGTGAGCGGGTTGTCACCGGTAATCATGACGGTGCGGATGCCCATGGTGCGCAGTTGCTCGAACCGTTCCTTGATCCCGCCCTTCACGATGTCCTTGAGCAGGATGACGCCGAGCACGCGCTGGTTCTCGGCCACGACGAGTGGCGTGCCGCCAGCCCGCGAGATCCGGTCCACCTCGGCCCCCACCTCGGGGGGATGGGCGCCGCCCTGGGCCGCGACCCAGGCCAGCACATTCTCGGACGCGCCCTTGCGGATAGAGCGCCCATTCAAGTCGACGCCGCTCATGCGGGTCTGCGCGGTGAAGGGCACGAAGGTTGCGTGCGGTTCAGCCATCTCGCGTCCGCGCAACTGGAATTTCTCCTTGGCGAGCGTCACGATGCTGCGCCCCTCGGGTGTTTCGTCGGCCAGGGAGGCAAGCTGGGCGGCGTCGGCCAAGGCGGCCAACTCCACGCCGGGCGCCGGGATGAACTCCGTGGCCATGCGGTTACCCAGGGTGATCGTGCCGGTCTTGTCGAGCAGGAGCACATCGACGTCGCCGGCGGCTTCGACGGCGCGGCCCGACGTGGCGAGTACATTGCGGCGCATCAGGCGATCGATGCCGGCGATGCCGATGGCGCTGAGCAGCCCGCCGATCGTGGTCGGAATAAGGCAGACGATGAGCGCCAGCAGCACCGGCAATGAAGTCAGTACGACGCCGCTTTGGTTGGCGGCCTTCTCGTCGTAGTTCGCCATCGGCGGCAGTACAAAGACCACGACGATGAAGAGCGCCGTCAGGCTGACCAGAACGATGTTGAGCGCGATTTCGTTCGGGGTGAGCTGGCGCCGTGCGCCCTCGATCATCGCAATCATGCGGTCGAGAAAGGAATTGCCCTCCTCCGCCGTGACGCGGATGACGATCCGGTCGCTCGTGACTCGGGTGCCACCGGTTACCGCGCTCCGATCACCGCCGCTTTCTCGGATGACAGGCGCGGATTCGCCGGTGATCGCGGACTCGTCCACCGTGGCGATCCCTTCGACGACCTCACCGTCGGCCGCAATCAGCTCGCCCGCGGTGCAAACGATCCGGTCACCGATCTTCAGTTCGCCGCTGGGAACGGACATTTCGCGACCGTTCACCAGTTTGCGGGCGGTGGTCTTGGTCCGCATCTTGCGCAGTTCGTCCGCGTGGGCCTTGCCCCGTCCCTCCGCCATTGCTTCCGCGAAGTTGGCGAAGAGGCAGGTGAACCAAAGCCAGAAGCAGATCTGGACGTTGAACGAGGTGAACTGGCCGGGCAGGAAAAGAAAGATCGTCGTCGCGATCGATCCCAGCCAGACGACGAACATCACGAGATTTTTGACTTCGTCACGCGGGTGCAGTTTCTTGAACGAGTTGATCACCGCCTGGCGGATCAGGGAGGAGTATTCGATTTTGAAGGTCGTGCTCATGGTTTGAAAGTATGGCGGGCTCTCAGAATGCGCGGCCGGCGGCCATGAGCCCGTGCTCGAGGATCGGCCCGAGACACAGCGCCGGGAAGAAGGTGAGCGCGGCGACGATGATGATGACACCCGCCAGTGTGAGGCCGAACGTCCAGCCGTGCACCGGGAGGGTGCCGGCGGAGGGGGCGACGGTTTTCTTCGCCGCGAGCCGGCCGACGATCGCGAGCGCGGCCGCGATCGGGGCGAACCGGCCGATGATGATCGAGACGCCGAGCAGGACGTCGTAGATGGGCACGTTGGCGTTGAGCCCGGCGAAGGCGCTGCCGTTGTTGTTGGCGGCTTCGCCATAGGCGTAGAGCACCTCGCTCAAGCCGTGCGGTCCGGCGTTGTTCATGCTCGCAATGCCCGAGGTCAGGAAGACGCAGACCGCCGTCGGGATGAGTGCGGCGGCGTTGGGCAGCAAGACTCCGATCACCGCCCAGGTCGCCTCCCAGGCGCCGAGCTTTTTTCCCAGATACTCCGGCGTTCGCCCGATCATCAACCCGGCGATGAACACGGTGATGAGAACGTGAAACAACATGCAATACACGCCGCAGCCGATTCCGCCGAACATGATTTCACCGATGAGGATGTTCCACATGGGCATCATGCCGGCGATGGGCATCCAGCTGTCGTGCATCGAATTCACCGAGCCGTTGTCGATGGCGGTGCAGGAAACGCCCCACAGCACGCTGTTCATCACGCCAAAACGCTGCTCCTTGCCTTCCATGTGCGGCATGATGTTGTCGGTGACCGGATTCGGTTGCGCTTCCGCATACCATGCGACGCCGAAGGACAGCAGGTAGAGGCCGAGCATCACGGCGAACAGGCACCACGCGTGCCGCTTGTTGCCGATCAGCAGGCCGAACATGTAGACTTGGGCCATCGGCACGACGATGATCGCCAGCATCTCGAGGAAATTGGCGAGCGGCGTGGGATTCTCATAGGGATGCGCGCTGTTCACGCCATACCAGCCGCCGCCATTCGTGAAAAGCTGCTTGCATGACTCGAACGAGGCTACCGGCCCGACGGGAAGCGGCTGCGTCTCGACTTTCTGGTCCACCATAACCGGCTGGTCCACCATCACGGGTTTGCCGTCTGCCCCGACCACGGGCTTGCCACTGTCGTCGACCTTCGGGACCGACGTGGTCACCGGGTTGCCCTTGTCGTCGGTCTTCGGGACTTGGGCCGTGTAAGACTCGACGAGGTTCGCCGTCAGATAGGGCTTCCAAGTCTGGGGCACACCCTGCCACGCCAGCGGGATCGCCCAGAGAACCGACAGCGGAATCACGATGTAGAGCGTGCAACGGGTGACATCGACCCAGAAATTACCGATCGTCTTGACGCTCGCGCGGGCGAGCGCCCGCCCCACCGCCACGAGGATCGCGAGCCCGGCGGCGCCGCTGATAAACTGATGGACGGAAAGTCCGAGGGTCTGCGACAGGTAGGTCATGGTCGTTTCCCCGGTGTAGGACTGCCAGTCCGCGTTGCACGTGAAACTCCACGCCGTATTGAACGCGAGGTGCCACGAAAGATTGTCCAACCCCTGCGTATTCAACGGCAGCCACTTTTGCGTCATCAGGATGGCCATGAGCGAGGCGAACCCGACGGAGGTCATGATCACGACCGCCCAGAGATACTTCAGCCACGACATTTCCTCAGCCGGATCGACGCCCGTCAGCCGATAGACGAGCTTTTCAGCCGGGAAGAGGAGCGGATGGAGAAAGGTCTTATCCCCTTGGAATACCCGGGCCATGAACCGGCCGACGACAGGCGTAAGGCCAATGCCCAGGCCGAAAAAAAGCACGATTTGAATGATTTCGTTGGTTGTCATTTCAGCGGCGGAGAGAGGGGAGTGGAGCGGACAGGGCCGTTGCCTTTGGGCTGAGCCCGGCCTGGCGGAGTGTCGGTTGGATCAAGACTGAGTTTTTTTCAGACATGGTTGGAGTGAAGGCGGGTTGTTGCTGGCACCCCGCCATACATGCACCACCCGTACCAGTGCTCGCTAAGCAACCGCTAGGCTTGGTGGGAAAGGCATTAAATAAGTGCTAACCCGGGCGCGGAGCGACGGGCGCAGCTGCCACAGGTGCGATCTTTGGCTCCACCGAAGAATCTCGACAGTCGCGCGTGGCCTATCGTACGGAGCAAAACTCCGCGCAAGAAGACCGACCGGCACGTCTTTACGGCTGGAAGGAGCGCGGATGTGGCCGCACCGGAGCCGAAGGCGACGGCCGGTGGCCGCGTGATCCCTCCGGCGGCCGCTCACCGAGCTGGCCGATGATCACGCCTAGGACAAAGGCTGCGATGGCGACAACGACGTACCCGGTGCCACGAAGATGGTCTTTCTCCGGCACGGTCGTCGGGGAGGTATCCTGGGGGAACCGAAGTACGACCGGAGTGGTCATCGGCTGCATCCTCAGTGGGACACGCCATACGCCGGAACCGGGCCGGGACGATGGTTTGACCGCGACTCGGAGTTGGTGACCCAGAGCGTGGCGCATATCGCCCCGACGATACCCAGGACAAAAATGGACTCGGCCCATGACCTCACCTCCGGCCGCTTCGAGGAATCACAGTGCGAAGAGTAATATGTCTTCATGCCCATATCCTAGTCCCAGGCCGCTTCCGCGAGTAGTTAAGATTGGCCGCAGACCCGCTAAGAAAACACTAACTGCACGCCAGCGGCCGTGCGCGTTTCACCGGACCTTGCCACTCACTCGGTCACGAGCCGAAATCCGATGCCGGACTCGGTCTTGAGATGGCGCGGCCTATGCGGGTTGGCCTCGAGTTTCTGGCGGAGATGTGTCATGTGCACGCGCAGGTAATGTGTGCTTCCCTCTGCCTTGGGCCCCCAGATCTCGCGTAGAATCTGGCGGTACGTCACGACCTTCTCGCGGTGCAACACGAGCAGGCGGAATATCGCATATTCCCGGGGTGTGAGCGACACGAGCGCGCCGGCGCGCCGCACCAACCGCGCGGCCAGGTCCACGGTAATGTCACCGAATGCCATCGCCGCTGGTTCCTCCCCGCTCGTGAGCGTCCGCCGCAGCAGCGCGCGGAGGCGCGCCGTCAACTCCAGCGCGCCGAAGGGCTTGGTCAGGTAGTCGTCCGCCCCGGCGTCGAGTGCGGCGACCTTGTCGTCCTCGGCCGTCAGCACGGTGACCACAAGCACGGGCACCCGCGACCATTCGCGCAGCTGCCGCACGACCTCCACGCCGCTCATGTCGGGCAAGCCCAAGTCGAGGATAACAGCGTCGGGCCGGCGCGTGGCGACTTCCGCCAGACCCCCCTGGCCGGTCTCGGCTTCACTGACCGCGTATCCAGCGGCCTCGAGACTGATACGCAGCAGGCGTCGGATCTGCGTTTCGTCGTCGATGACCAGGACGCCCGGCTTGGTCGTGGGAGCATTCATTCGACCGGGATCGCCCCATGCGGGGTATGGGGCAGATAGAGGGTGAAGACGGCGCCGCCACCGGGATTCTCGCCGACTACGATGTCGCCGCCCTGGGCCACGACGAAACCACGCACGATGGACAGGCCCAGGCCGAGGCCACCGGCGCGGGCGGCATCGCCGCGCTCGAATTTCTTGAACAACCGCTCGCGCATCGTGAGCGGGAAGCCCGGCCCCCGATCGGCCACGGTGAAAAACGCCCGCGTGCCGCTGCGCTCGATGCCGGCGGTCAGGAATACCGCCGTGCCGGCCGGCGTGTGGCGCGCGGCGTTGAGCAGCAAGTTGGCGAGGGCCTGTTCTGTCAGGGCAAAATCGGCGCGGACAGGTGGCATGTCCTCCGGCAAGATCACCTCCAGCGGATGCACCGCGAGTTCGTCGCGCACGCCGTCCAGCGCGGCATTCACCAGATCGCGGGCGTCACACCAGTCGAGTCGCGGCTTCAGTGTGCCGCTCTCGAGCCGGGTCTGGTCGAGCAGGTTGCCGACGAGCCGGTTGAGCCGGCGCGCGGCCGCGCGGCCCTCTCCGACCAATTCCGCCCGCAGTTCCGGTGCGGCCTCCGGCAGATTCTCCAGGGCCCCCGTGATCACGGCCAAGGGCGTGCGTAATTCGTGCGAGACGCTGTCGAGCAGCACGCGATGCAACTTTTCGGACTCAGCTAGCAGTTTTTCGCGCGCTCCCGCGTCCCGCAAGTGTTCGCGCTCGACGATGAGCGCCAGTTGCCGGGCGAACGCCTCGAGCAGGTCGCGCTGTGCCAGTGCGAGGGTGCGTGGTGCCGGCACGGCGACGCCGAGCACGCCCACCGCCTTGTCCTCGCGCAGGAGCGGCAGGTAGAAGGCTGCGCTGCCCGGCAGGGTATCTGTGAACCGTCCCGCTGCGCGCTTGTTCTGGTATACCCACCCGGCCACTCCGCGTTCCTTCTCATCCAGCGCGAATGAGCCGGCAAAATGCGGTGTGACGGTCCCGGCTTCATCGGCGAGCAGCAGCGCGGTCTTGGCCTCGAAGAGCTCGTCCGCCTGCCGGAGCGCGGCGAACACGGCGGCGTCCAGCGTGTCGGCCTCGGCCAAGGCGCGGGTCAGTTCAAACAGTGCGGTGGCGCGCTCCTCGCGCAGCCGCTCGTTGTGCGACTGGGCGCGGATGCGGGAGGTCAGGTGGCCGGTGACGAGCGCAACGATGAAGTAGGTGCCGAACAGGGTTGCATCCTCGACCTTGTTGATGGCGAAGGTGAACCGGGGCGGGATGAAGAGATAATTCCAGGTCAGGGCGCTGAGGACGCCGGTGGCCAGCACCGGGCCGCGGCCAATCCGCAGGCTGAGCATGATCATGGCGAGCAGGTAGACGAGCCCGACGGCGAGATAGGTGTCGGCGGGCAACAGCTGCCCGACCAGCGTGATGGCCGCGACCGTTCCCGCAGCCACGGCATATTCCCGCGGCGAACTGCGCAGGCTCCGGTCCACGGCCAGCAGACGGCGGCGGCCCCGTTCCGACTCGGCCGGCACGACATAGATGTCGATGTTGCCGCCCTGCCGGAGGAGGCGGTCAACCAGCGTGCCGCGGACCAGTTCCGTCAGCCGGCGCGCGCGCGGCTTGCCGACGACGATCTGGGTCGCGTTGTGCTGGAGCGCCAGGCGCACCAGTGCCTCGGCCACGTTGTCGTCGTGGGTGATGACGATCTCGGCGCCAAGTTCGCGCGCGAGGGCAAGGTTCTTGTCGAGCAGGCGCTGCTCCTCCGCGGGCAAGGCGACCGAGCTTTCGACATAGGCGGCGAGCCACGGCGCGCCCTGGACGGCGGCGAGCCGGCGGGTCCAGCGCACGAGCTGGGTGGAGAATGGGCTGGGGCCGACCGCGACCAGCAGCCGCTCGCCACTGCGCCAGACGGTATGCTTTGCCGAGCCGGCGCGCTGCTCCCGAAGCTGGCGGTCCACTCGCTCCGCGGTGTAACGCAGGGCCAGTTCGCGCAAAGCGGAGAGGTGGGAACCCTGAAAAAATCCGGCTTGGGCCGCGGCGGCCCGCTCGCCGAGATAGACCTTCCCCTCGCGCAACCGCTCCAGCAGGGTTTCCGGCGTGAGATCCACCAGTTCGAGTTCGTCCGCCAGGTCGAGCACGGAATCGGGCACCGTCTCCTGTTGCGTTGCGCCGGTGATCTGGCGGACGGTGTCGGCGCGCGACTCGACATGTTGAATGTTGAGGGTGGTGTAGACATCGATGCCCGCCTCCAGCAGTTCGAGCACGTCCTGCCAACGTTTGGCATGGCGCGAGCCGGGGGCGTTGGTGTGGGCGAGCTCGTCCACCAACACGAGCTTCGGGTGGCGACGGCCAATGGCCTCCAGGTCCATTTCGGTGAGCTGGGTGCCACGATAGTCGATGGGCTTGCGCGGCATGGTCTCCAGCCCGGCAAGCAACGACTCGGTTTCGGTGCGCCCGTGGGTCTCGACCACACCGACAACCAGATCGGTGCCGCTGGCCCGCTCCTGCTGCGCCGCACGGAGCATGGCGTAGGTTTTGCCCACCCCGGGGCACATCCCGAGGAAGACCTTGAGGTGCGCGCGCCGCGCCCGGGCTTCCTCCTGTTTCAGGGAGGCAAGCAGCGCATCAGGGTCGGGTCGAAGGTCGGGCATGGCATGAGAAGGCTACATCGGAGGTTGCCCCAGGCTGCGGCTAATTGCCATCATCATCGAGTCATGGTTTGCCATGTGGGGGCGGTGGCCAGCCCACGCGGGACTCGCCCGTATAGCGGTGGGCGGGGTCCTTGAACCAGAGAATGATGACGAGGGTCGCGAGCAGGATGAGCACGGCCGTGAAGACCATATTGTCGCGGGACACCGAATGGCGGGCTTTCATGGGCGGGGTGATTGCGGGTGAGGCCGGGGAGATCATTTGGCGGGCGCGAGTTGATCGAGCGCGCGATTGAGCTGGAGCACATTGACGGTGGGTTCGCCAAACACGCCCAAGTCACGGTTGCGGGTGGCTTGGGCAATCAGTTCCTGGACCCGGGCCGGGGTCAGGCCGCGGGACTTGGCGACGCGGGCGGACTGCAATTGGGCGTTGGCCGGGCTGATGTGCGGATCAAGGCCGCTGCCCGAGGATGTGACCGCATCGGCCGGCACGGCCGCATTCGCCGCGAGGCCGTTGGCGGTGCGATAGGCGGCGACGGCGGCCTTGATGCTGTCGTTGAGCTTCTGGTTTGTCGGGCCGAAATTGGTGCCCGAGGAGCTGGTGGCGTCATAGCCCGTGCCGGCGGCGGACGGGCGCGGCTGGAAATATTTGTCGCTGGAGAAATTCTGCGCGAGCAGCAGCGAGCCGCGCACGGATCCGTCCTTTTCAGTGATGAGGCTGCCGTTGGCCTCGTGGGCGAAGAGCGCCTGGGCTCCCGCCCAGACGGCGAGCGGATACGCGCCGCAGAGCAGCACGGCAAACACGAGGGTGAGCAGCAGAGAGGTCCTGAGTTCGATGAGAAAGGTTTTCATAGGCGGAAGGGATCAGACGAGGTGGACGGCGTTGATGAGAACATCGATGAGCTTGATGCCGACGAAGGGAATGACGATGCCACCGAGACCGTAGATGAGCAGATTGCGGCGCAGCATGGCGGCGGCGCCGACCGGACGGTAGGCCACCCCGCGCAGTGCCAGCGGAATAAGCGCGATGATGACGAGCGCGTTGAAGATGACGGCGCTGAGGATGGCGCTGAGCGGCGAGGCGAGCCCCATGACGTTGAGCGGCGCGATTGCCGGGAACGCGCCGACCAGCATCGCGGGGATGATCGCGAAGTACTTCGCGATGTCGTTGGCGATGCTGAAGGTCGTGAGCGAGCCGCGCGTGATCAGCATCTGTTTGCCGATCTCGACGATCTCGAGGAGCTTCGTCGGGTTGCTGTCGAGGTCGACCATGTTGCCGGCCTCCTTGGCGGCCTGCGTGCCCGTGTTCATCGCGACGCCGACGTCGGCCTGGGCGAGGGCGGGGGCGTCGTTGGTCCCGTCGCCGGTCATGGCGACGAGGTGGCCCTTAGCCTGTTCCTCGCGGATGCGGGCGAGCTTCATCTCGGGTGTGGCCTGCGCGAGAAAATCGTCCACGCCGGCCTCGGCCGCGATCGCGGCGGCCGTGAGCGGGTTGTCGCCCGTGATCATGACGGTGCGGATGCCCATCAGCCGGAGCTGCGCGAAACGCTCCTTGATCCCGCCTTTGACGACGTCCTTGAGGTGAATGACGCCGAGGACTTCGGGGCCTTCCGCGACGACGAGCGGCGTGCCGCCCTGGCGGGAAATATTGTCCACAAGGTCGGTGACCGCCGTCGGATAGACCCCGCCTTGGTCCTCGATCCAGGCTTTAACGCTGGCCGCGGCCCCCTTCCGGATCTGGCGCCGGATCTGGTTTACCGTCACCGGGGCGAAGTCCACCCCGCTCATGCGGGTTTGCGCGGCGAAGGGCACAAACGTGGCGTGCGGCATGGCGATCTCGCGGCCGCGAAGGCTGAATTTCTCCTTGGCGAGCACCACGATGCTGCGACCCTCGGGCGTCTCGTCGGCGAGCGAGGCGAGCTGGGCGGCGTCGGCGAGGCGTTCGGGAGCAACGCCGGGCGCGGGCAGGAATTCGGTCGCCTGGCGGTTGCCGAGAGTGATGGTGCCGGTCTTGTCGAGAAGCAACACGTCGATGTCGCCCGCGGCCTCGACCGCGCGGCCGGAGGTGGCGAGGACGTTGCGCTGGAGCAGCCGGTCCATGCCGGCGATGCCGATGGCGCTGAGCAGCCCGCCGATGGTGGTCGGGATCAGGCAGACCAGCAGCGCGATCAGCGTGGTGATGGAGAAGGCCACGTTCGCATAGATGCCGAACGGCTTCAGCGCGATGATGACGAGTAGGAAGATGATGGTGAGCGCCGAGAGCAGGATGGTGAGGGCGATCTCGTTGGGCGTCTTCTGGCGCGTCGCCCCCTCGACCATGGCGATCATGCGGTCGATGAAGGTGTGGCCGGGCTCCGACGTGATGCGAATGACAACGCGGTCGCTGAGCACGCGCGTGCCGCCGGTGACGGCGCAGCGGTCGCCGCCGCTTTCCCGGACGACGGGCGCGGATTCGCCAGTGATCGCGGATTCGTCGACCGAGGCGATACCCTCGATGATGTCGCCATCGGCGGGGATGACGTCGCCCGTTTCGCAGACCACGAGGTCGCCCTTGCGCAGGTCGGCGGCGGAAACCTGCTCCTCCCGGCCGGAGCGCAGGCGGCGGCCCATCGTCTGGGTGCGGGCGCGCTTGAGGGTGTCGGCCTGGGCCTTGCCCCGGCCCTCGGCGACCGCCTCGGCGAAATTGGCGAAGAGCACCGTGAACAGCAGCCAGAGGGCGACCTGCAGGACGTAGCCGAAGGGCTCCTTCGAGGTGAAGAGCTGCTCGAACGTCAGCAGGGCGCCGATCAGTGTCACAAACATGACCGGGTTCTTCAGCTGCGCCCGCGGGTTTAGCTTGGTGAAGGAATCGACGACGGCTTGACGCAGGATCTGGCGGTCGAAAAGGGAGACGGCTTTGGTGCTCATGGAAAGTGGGAGGAAGAGGGTGCGAGGAGGAGCGGGCGCTCAGAACAGCGTGCCGGCGCCCATCAGGTAGTGCTCGACCACGGGCCCCATCGCCAGAGCGGGCAGAAAGGTGAGCGCGCCCACCAGCACGACGGTGCCGACCAGCAGCACGATGAAGGTGAGGCCTTCGACCTTGAACGTGCCCGCGCTGGCGGGGACGAGTTTCTTGGACGCGAGATTGCCGGCCAGTGCGAGGATGGGGACGATCATCAGGAAACGGCCGACGAGCATCGCGAGACCGAGGGTGGTGTTCCAGTGCGGGTCGCCGTCGGCGGGGTTGGCGGTGAGGCCGGCGAAGGCGGAGCCGTTGTTGCCGACGGCTGAGCTGTAGGCGTAGAGGATCTCGCTGAAGCTGTGCGGTCCGGCGTTGTTAAGACCGGCCTGGCCCCAGGTGGAGATGCTGGCCCACGCCGTGCCGCCGAGGATCGTCGCGGACAGGACGATCAGGACGAGCATGACCAGCTTGACGTCGTAGGCCTGGATCTTCTTGCCGAGGTACTCCGGCGTGCGGCCGACCATCAGGCCGGCGATGAACACGGCGAGGATGACGAAGATGAGCATGCCGTAGAGTCCGGCGCCGACGCCGCCGAAGATGACCTCGCCGGTCTGGATGTTGAAAAGCGGCACGAGCCCGCCCAGCGGCGTGAAGGAATCGTGCATGGCGTTGACGGCGCCGCACGAGGCATCGGTCGTGATGGTGGCGAAGAGGGCGGAATTGAAGATGCCGAAGCGGACCTCCTTGCCCTCCATGTTGCCGTCAGTCGTAGCGACGCCGAGTTTCTGGTGGATCGGGTTGCCACTGACCTCGGCCTGCCAGCAGACGAGTGTGCCGGCGACGAACATCGCAAACATCGCGCCCCAGACCGCCCAGCCGTGGCGCTGGTTCCTGACCATGCGGCCGAGGTACCAGGTGAGCGCGCTCGGGATCGCGAAGATGGAGAGCATTTGGAAGAAGTTCGAGAGCGGCGTGGGGTTTTCGAAGGGATGGGCGGCGTTGCCGTTGGTGTAACCGCCGCCATTCGTGCCGAGCATCTTGATGGCGATCTGCGAGGCCATCGGGCCCTGCACGATCGTCTGGGTGTCCACGGACTGGTCAACCATGACCGGGGTCTTGCCGTCCGCGGCCAGTACCGGCTGGCCCTTGTCGTCGGTCTTCGGGACCTGGATGGTAAAGGGCTCAAACGTCTTCGCCACGGTGTAGGGCTTGAAGTTCTGGATCATACCCTGGGAGACAAGGAAGAGAGCGAACACGAGGCAGACCGGCACGAGCAGGTAGTAGGTGACGCGCACGGTGTCGGCCCAGAAGTTGCCGATGGT
>CAZZDB010000095.1:0-14583 GCA_964652485.1 uncultured Oleiharenicola sp. | reverse complement strand
CGAGACCAACCTTTCATCGGTCGATCAGATCCGACCGTCGTGATCGGCTATTTCGGCCGGTTGCATCCCGAAAAGGGATTGGGACGCCTGATCGCTGCCGCCAATCGCCTGCGCCAGGCGCCCAGCTTGCCGCCGTGGCGGCTCGAGCTGCGTGGGCCGAGTTCCGTGCCGCGCGGTGGGGGCGGCGAGCTGTTTGTCGATGAATTGAGGACGGCGGGATCCGCGTTGCGGGCCGTGGACCAGCTCAGGATCGAACCCCCGATCTACGAAGCGGCCCCCTTGCACCGCGCTTACCATGGTCTCGATATTTTCTGTTATCCCACGCTGGCCGAACAAGGCGAGGCTCTGCCCATCGCGGTGCTCGAGGCGATGGCGGCTTCCCTGCCTGTCGTGGTCACAGACTTAAACTGTTTCGCCGACCACGTGAAGCCGGGGGTGAACGGCTTGGTGGTGCCGCGCGGCGGTGCCGACCCAGTGGGCGCCCTCGCCGAGGCCTTGCGGCAGCTTGTCACCAGCGCCAGCCTGCGTCGTCAGTTCGGCGTGCAGGGCCGACAGACCGTCTCGGTCCTCGACGACCCGGTGATTGCAGACCAGCATCTCGCCGATTACAAACAGCTCATCCATGACAACCCCAGCTGACGAACCGCCCTTTCTCGGCCGAGGCTGCCGAACCCCCTACTCGCGCGCCGAGTCGTTCTGGCAACTTGTCTGGATTTGCGTGCAAAGCACCTTGTTCCGTTGGAGCCCCAGGCCTTGGCACGCCTGGCGTGCGTGGCTGCTGCGCTGCTTCGGTGCGCAAATTGATGACGTTGCGCGCACCGTCATCTTTCCAACCGTGCACGTCTATTTTCCGTGGAAACTTTCGCTGGCTTTGCACACAATGGTGGGCCGGCATGTAAACATCTACAACCTCGCCCCTATCCGTCTCGAATACGGGGCCAATCTCAGCCAGCATTGCCATCTCTGCGCCGGCACGCATGACTTCATGCGTTGGGACATGCCGCTCGTCGCCAGGCCGATTGTCATCTGTCGCAACGCCTGGCTCGGCGCCGAGGTGTTTGTCGGTCCAGGCGTGACGATCGGTGAATTGTGCGTCGTCGGTGCCCGCTCGGTTGTTGTCAAGGATCTGCCCGCACGCAAGATTTGCGCAGGGTCGCCCTGCCGGCCGATCAAGGACCGAGGCGAACCTCGGTGATCGAGCCGAACTGATGCGCATCTGCCATATCGTGCCGAGCCTGGAAGACCGTCACGGCGGTCCGTCCAGATCCGTGCGGGCACTGGCCGGCAGTCTGGCCCGGCTTGGCGAGACGGTCGAGCTGCTTACGACCGCGATGGCCGGTGAGCCTGCGGCGCGGCTCGATAGTGCTGTGACGCTGCGCGAGTTTGCGCGGGTGACACCGCAATGGCTGGCCCGCTCTCCGGAAATGGCTGCCTATCTCCAAGCCTCTCCCGTCGACTGCATTCATCACCATTCGCTCTGGCTGCTGACGTTGCGCTATGCCCACCAAGCCGCTACGCGGCACGGTATCCCGCTGGTCATCTCTCCCCGCGGCATGATGAGCGGCTGGGCCCACCGGCACCGACGCTGGCGGAAATGGCTCGCGGAGCTCTTCGTGCATCCCGGAGCCTTCGCCGACGCCGCTGGCTGGCATGCCACCAGCGCAGAAGAAGCGGACGACATCCGCCAACTCGGCTTCAACCAGCCAATCTGCATTTCGCCCAATGGCGTAAATCTGCCCGCGGAAGACGTACTCGACGCCGCCCGGACCGCCTGGCACCAACTCTGCCCGGCTGCGCGCTCCCGGCCGGTCGCGTTGTTCTATTCGCGCTTTCATCGCAAGAAACGCCTCCGCGAACTGGTTGACCTGTGGCTCGCCGCCCCGCGCGGTGACTGGCTGCTCTTGATCGCAGGCATCGCCGAGGATTATACGGCGCAGGAAGTCAGCGCCTGGATTGCCGCCGCCGGGGCGCGCGACCGGATTGCGGTTTACGACGGGGCAAACTGTCCTCCACCGTATGCGGTGGCCTCGCTTTTCATCCTGCCCTCACATTCCGAGAACTTCGGTTTGGTCATCGCCGAGGCTTTGGCGGCGGGTGTGCCTGCGCTCGTCACTGACACGACCCCTTGGCAGGGCCTCGCGGCCGGTGGCAGCGGCTGGTGCGTACCTTGGGGGCAGTTCACCGAGACCCTCGGCGTGGCACTCTCCACTCCCCGCGCCGATCTGGCCGCCATGGGGAACCGTGGGCGTAGCTGGGTCGGGCGCGAGTTTTCCTGGGAAGGAGCCGCGCACCGGTTGCAGAAATTCTACCACCGTCTGAGCCGTGAGCGTCGCTGAAGCCTCCGGTTCGAGAAGCTCCAGCCTTCGGAGCAGGGCCGGCTTTTTGGAAAAGCTGGTGCTCTTTCATTTTGGAACTCTGATTGTCTTCACCGGATGGGCTTTTGGCGGGCAGGCACCATGGGTGAGGCAGGTCATTGCGGGGTGGGGTTCGGTGGGTGTGTTGCTTTTCATCTTCGCCTGCGCCCAACACGTCAAATCACCTGGGGAACGCCGCCATCCCGCCCTGCTCTGGCTGTGGCCGCTGCTCGTTTACGACCTGATCGTGGTGGGGGGGTGCTTAAATCCGAGTTTCCGGAGCGTCGTCATTGCCGGACAACCCTCGCTGGTCCTGGCGAACCCCTATCCTTGGCTGCCCAGCTCGGCGCGGCCGCAACTGGCCTTGCGGGAGCTGTGGCACTTCAATGTTATCGTCCTTTCCAGTTTCAACTTGTTTCTCGTCTTGCGCAACCGGCGCGTAGTTCGCACCCTGTTGTTCATCCTCGGCATCAACGGCGTGGTCCTAGCGGTGTTCGGCACGTTTCAGAAGCTCACCGGTGCCAGGCAGCTTTGGTTTGGCCAGATGCCGAGCCCGAATCTGAGATTCTTTTCCACCTTCATCTATCCCAATCACTGGGGGGCGTTCGCGCTGCTTAACACCGCGGTCTGCCTGGGGCTGCTCTACCATTCCATCCGCCGGGGCGGCCAGCGCGACTTCTGGCACTCTCCCGCACCGATGGGCGCGGTCGCCACCCTCCTGCTGGCTGCGACCATTCCGCTGTGCGGCTCGCGCGCCTGCACGGCCCTCGCCTTCGTCCTGCTCTTTGGTGCCTTCGCCCACCTCCTGATGCGGTTGATCCGCCGGCGGCGCGAACTCAGCGAGTCTGCGGCGCTGCCGGTGGCAGGTATCATCGTGGCCACCGTTTTGTCCGTGGCCGCCGTCGGCTATCTGAGCCGTGACGTCATCGCCCAGCGCGCCCGCCTAACATCCGATCAGGTGGCTAGCGCTACAACGCAAGGCACGCTGGTTTCCCGCCTCGTGCTTTACCGGGACACCTGGCGGATGGCCGCCGCCAAACCGGTGTTTGGCTGGGGCCTCGAGAGCTACGCGCACGTCTTCCGGATCTTCAACACGCAGCGGACAGTCGAAACCTGGTGGTGGATCCCCTTCTATGCCCGGGCCCACAATGACTGGCTGCAGTCCCTCGCTGAGGTCGGGTTCGCGGGAACCACGATGCTCGCGCTGCTCGTGCTGCTCCCGCTGCTCGCCGTGCCCTGGCGGCAGGTCGAGTCCATCCTGCCACGCTACCTGCTCGCCGGCGATGTCCTTGTCCTGCTCTATGCGACCCTGGAATTCCCCTTTGCCAACTCCGCCGTGCTGATGACATTCTGCGCCACATTTTACTGCGCGATCCGCTACGCCCGGCTTGACGTCCAAAGCCAGCACGAGGAAGCACTCTGAAAATGTCTGAGAACGCCCCCATCTCCGTCCTCATTCCCGTCAAGAACGAGGCTGCCAACCTGGCGGCGTGCCTCGCCTCCGTTGCGTGGTGCGACGATATCGTGGTGGTCGATTCCGGCAGCACCGACGGCACGCCCGACCTGGCCCTTGCCGCCGGCGCCCGGGTAGTGAACTTCAATTGGGACGGAAAGTTTCCCAAGAAAAAGAACTGGGCGCTCGCCCACGTTCCTTGGAAAAACGACTGGGTGTTCATCATCGATGCGGACGAGCGGGCCACGCCCGAACTAGGCGCCGCCATGCGGGCTGCCTTGGGCCAGTCCCGGCACCAGGGTTTTTATGTGAACCGCCGTTTTTGGTTTCTCGACGGTTGGCTCAACCATTGCGGCTACTACCCGAGTTGGAATCTCCGTTTCTTCCGCCACAAACTCGGCCGCTATGAAAGGTTGGCGGACAGTGCCGGCACCGGGTCCGGCGACAACGAGGTGCACGAACACGTGCAGCTGGCCGGCGCGGCCGGCTACCTCCCGGGCGAGATGGAGCATTACGCCTTTCCCGATATCGCCACCTGGGTCGAAAAGCACAATCGGTACAGCAATTGGGAGGCGCGCCTGCAGGTCGAGGCGCAGTCCGCCAACCAAGGCGAAAGCGTCGAACTGGACGCCGGCCTCGCCCGCAAGCGCCGCCTCCGCCGGTTGGCCTGGTCACTCCCGTTTCGTCCCGCCCTGCGGTTCCTCTACCATTATGTCTGGCGCGCAGGGTTTCTCGACGGCTACCGGGGCTATGTCTTTTGCCGCTTGATGGCGTGGTATGAGTTCCTGAGCGCGGCCAAGGCACGCGAACTGCGGCGCGCCCGCCATCCCAAGTCGTGAGTGGGACGCGGCCACGGGTCATATTCGTCAACCGGGTCTACTGGCCCTCGACAGCGGCCACCGCGCAATTGCTGACCGATCTGGCGGAGGGGCTGGCCAGCCATGGCTGGGAGGTACATGTCATCGCCGCCGGGGAGGCGCTGGGGCCGAGGAACGGCGTGGCCATACACCGCACCGGCGGCGGTGAAAAACACGGTGGCCTCGTTTCTCGCACGCTAAATTACATGCGTTTCATCGGGCGCGCCCGCCGGTTGGTGGCCAGCCTAGCCCGCCCGGGGGATATTGTCGTCCCGATGACCGATCCGCCGATGCTCGGTGCGGCCGTCGCAGGCCCCGCGTTGAGCGGGGGCGCCAGCATCGTGCACTGGATCCAGGATATCTACCCCGAGATTGTCACGGCATATGTCGGTACCCTCGCCGGGCTTGCGCTCGGACCGTTGCGCCAGAAGCGTGACGCCGCGTGGCGGTCAGCGCGCTGTTGCGTGACCTTGGGTGAAAGCATGGCGTCGGCCGTGGCCGCCCGAGGGGTGCCGGCCGCCCAAACCGCCATCGTGCCCAACTGGGCGCCCCGGGAATTGCACAACGAACCGATCGCGGAAAGTATCGCCGCCCGCCGCACAGCCTGGGGGCTGGCGGACAGGTTTATCATCGCCTACTCTGGCAATCTCGGCCGGGTCCATGAGTTCGCTGCCGTGCTCGACGCGGCCGAGCAACTGCGGGCGCACCCGAAGATCGTGTTCGCGTTTATCGGCTCAGGCCCGCGATTCGACGAGGTCCGCTCAGCGGCAGGCAGCCGGAACCTGGCTAACATCAAATTCCTGCCGCCGGAGCCCAGGGAGGCCCTGGCGGCTGCATTGGCCGCGGCCAACGCCCATCTCGTCACATTGAAACCGGACTTCGCCAGCTTGGTCTACCCGAGCAAACTGGCCGGGGTACTGGCCGCCGGCCGGCCCGTGCTCTTCGTTGGGCCCCCAGCCGGTGATATCGCCCGACTGCTGGAGCGGGAGGAATGCGGGCTGGTCGTGGCACCCACGGGTGGAACCCGCTTGGCGGAGCTCATTGCCCGGCTCGAGAGTGACCCGGCCTTGGCCGCCGGGCTGGGCCGCAACGCCCGTGCCACCTACGAGAGGCATTTCACCTTTGATTCCGCCCTCCAGTGCTGGCTGGCCCTGTTGCAGCAGGTGAAAGGGGCAGCCAACTTCGGTTTGCGTTAGGGGAAAACCACGCAGTAAATGAAACGTTCATGACACAGGGAAGAACCGTCACCTTCGCCCTCGTGCTGCTCGATACCGTCGCGGTCATCGCAGCCTTCAACTTTTTCGCGTGGACGCGCGGTTTGCTGGAATACCACGACCCGATCCTGGCGCCGTTGCTGCTGCCGATGATGATGCTCTTTCTGACGGTTTATCTGATCGACGGCTACAACCCGCGCACCGACATGATGTCGGTGACCTATACGAGCCAGCATACGATCGCCCTCCTATCCGTGTTATTTTTTACCCTGCTGCTCACCTATGCGGTCATCAGCGCCGGATTCCCTCTCCAAGGCAGCCGCCTAGTCATCACCGGGGCGTGCCTGCTGCTGGTCCCGCTCACGCTGAGTTACCGGCGGATTTTCTATCAGCGGCTGCAGGCGCACAAGCAGCAGAGGTATTTCATGTTTCTGGGCAGCCCGGAGAGCTGCGTTTCCTTCAAGGAGGAGTGCAAGAAGACCGGCATGACCCAGGCCGTGCTTTACGCGACTCACGCCACCTTCGCGCCGGGATTCAGCCAGCCGACCACCACCTCCGTGCCGCCGTTCGGCGACGTGGCCCATTACCTCGCGGAATACGAGGGCAACCTCGATGCCATCATCCTGCGCGAGTCCAGCCAGGAACTGCCGGCTGCCGTCGCCCAGAAGCTGATGGAACTGCATTTCTCCGGGGTTCCCACCTACACCCTGGAACTGTTTCATGAAGTCTACTGGCGCAAGATCCCTCTTTACCGGTTGAACCAAACGTGGCTCTTTCAGGAAGGATTCCAGATCGCACGCGAACCGGTCTTCGAACGCCTCAAGCGCGTCAGCGACATTGTGCTCGCCGCTCTGGGCTTGGCCCTTGCCTTGCCGCTTTTGCCGCTGGCCGTGGCGGCGATCTGGCTGGAAGATCGCGGTCCGATCTTCTTCCGGCAACCGCGGGTCGGAAAGAACCGCCGGCTGTTCGACATCGTCAAACTCCGCACGATGCGGACGGGCGGTGATGGCGACAGTTACACCCGCGCGGGAGACAGCCGCATCACCCGTGTCGGCCAGTTCCTGCGCAACACCCGCCTTGATGAAGTGCCGCAACTTTGGAACGTGCTCGTTGGTGACATGAGCCTTATCGGGCCTCGGGCCGAGTGGGTGCGGCTGGTCGAGGACTACGAAAAGAAAATTCCCTGCTACCACTTCCGCCACCTCGTCAAGCCCGGTATCACCGGGTGGGCGCAGGTGAACTACAACTATGGGGAGAATCTTGATGATACGCTCCGCAAGCTCGAGTACGATCTCTACTATATCCGCTACTTCTCGTTCGTGCTAGACGCGTCAATCGTGTTGAAGACGATTCACGTGATGTTGTTCGGAAAGGGTCGTTGAACGGTCCTGCGCCCTATGCCCGACGCGCGTTCCGGAAATCGTGAAATCTGGCAGCGCGGAGCCAACGGCGTGGCACTGGTCTGCGCTCTCTTATCGGTGGTGGTTTTTGTCCGACGTGGGCTGGATGCCTGGGAGACGGCCGGCATCGCGCCGGGCGTGGCGATCACTTCTGGTTGCGAAGGGGAAAGCTTCTACGCCATATGGCGCGCGGTGCACGGTGAGACCATCTATACCGACGCCGCGCGCCTGCCCTATGGTGCGGCCTATTTCAACTGGCTGTTCTACGCAGGCTATGCCGGACCCGTCCGCGCGGCCGTCAATCGGATTGATGACACCGTCATACCCCGGGCGGGCCGGTTGGTCACGGCGGCTGGCGCGCTCCTCGGTGTCGGCGGGCTCTTCTGGCTGTTAAGTCGGGTGCTGCGCGGGCAATGGCTGACGGCCGCGGGCGTCGCGACCTTCGTATATTTCGGCCCACTGGTTGGCTGGTGGGCGCACACGGTCCGGCCCGATGTCTGGGCGCTCGCCTTGGAAACAACGGGCCTTGCCCTCTTGCTTCTCAACTACCAAAGGCGGCCTTTGGCCGCCGTTTTGACCAGCTGCCTTCTATTCTACGGTGCGTGGTCATTCAAACAGACCTACGTCCTGGGACTCGGCGGGGCGGTGCTGTTTCTGCTGTTCCGCCGGCAATGGCGGTGGGCTGGCATTCTCAGCGGGGGCAGTGTCGTGCTGTGGTGCCTGACTTTTTTGACTCTGGGCCCGTCCTACCGTGCCGCCTTTCGCAGTACCAGCACGACCAATGTCTATTATCTCGCGCTCGGCCTGAACAACCTGGTGGACCTGATCCAAAAGACTGCGCCGTTGTGGCTCATGGCCGCCCCGGCCCTGCTGTGGCCCACCCGGCCTGACCTGCAACCTCGCGCTCCCCCCGTCTCGGATGCCTGTTTGATGGGACTGTTGGGATTGCTGGTCGCGCTTCCGTTATCTTTTGCCGCCAGCTGCAAGCTGGGCGCAGCCTCATATTACTATTTTACGGCCGAGGTCATGCTCGCCCTGCTGGCCGCCGGCTTGGTTGCCAGAAGCGGATCACCGACGATGGTTCTTCTTGGCTTCGTCACGGCTCTCGGGGTGCAATCTCTCGTGGAGTTCGGCTACGTCGGTCAGGTAAGCCAGATTCCGCAGGCGCGTGGGCTCGCCGCCACGTGGGCGGCATGGAGGAATCAACCGGTCCCGCGTTACGCCTCGATCAACAACCTCAACGAACCGTGGCTCAATCCAGGGTCTCCTCCCTTTGTGATCGCCTACAATTATTGGCTGGACCGGACGGCGGGACGACCGTTCGAAACGGATGGGCTCGGAGGATTGATCTCGTCCGGGTATTTTCGCACCTTGTTGCTGCCGGCGGATACCCGGGGAGAATATGATGGCGGGAGTCTGAACCTTTACGTCCGCGGCCAGACCATTAACGGCTTCACGGTCTTTCACCGCTCGGATACGCTCCGGCCATGAAAGCCTACGACTTTATCTGCATCGGTGGTGGCAGCGCGGGCTTCAATGCGGCGCGGGTTGCCGCTGGTCTCGGTCAGAGGGTGGCGGTAATCGACGGCGCGGAACAGCTCGGCGGGCTGTGCATCCTGCGCGGCTGCATGCCATCCAAGACGCTGATCTACGCCGCCGAAATCCTCCACCACGCCCGCCACGCCGCCAAGTTTGGCCTGCGGGTGACGGGCGCGCGCGCCGACATGAAGGCCGTCCACGCCCGCAAGAAAAGGATCATCGCGGACTTCGCGGCTTATCGCGTGCAGGCGCTCAGATCCGGCCGGTTCGATCTTTACCGAGCCCACGCCCGTTTTGTCGACCCGCACACGCTGCAACTCTCCGACGGACGCAGGCTGCGCGGCCGGCACTTCCTACTGGGCACCGGGTCCAAAGTCAGCGTACCGCCGATCCCAGGCCTCAAGGAGGCGCAATGCTGGACGAGCGACGACGTGCTCGACCTGGACTTCGTGCCGAAAAGCGTGCTCGTGCTGGGTGGGGGCATTGTCGCGTGCGAACTCGCCCAGTTCCTCAACCGCATCGGCAGCAAGGTGACGCTGGTGCAGCGCAGCCCGAACATCCTGCGAGACCACTCCGCCGAGGCCTCGTGTGTCGTCCAGCAGGCCTTCACCGACGAGGGCATCAGCCTCTTCACGGACACGAAGCTCCAGTCCGTAACAACCGATCGGCACGGTGCCACGGTAAAGTTTCACCACAATGGTCGCCTGGTGACGCGCCGGGCCGCCCACTTGTTCAACGCGCTGGGCCGTGAACCCAACACAGCCGGCCTCGGCCTCTCAGCGGCGGGCGTACGGACCCGCCCGGATGGCCAGGTCATCATCAGCCGCTGGCAGCAGACCAGCGCCCCGCACATTTACGCCGCCGGTGATTGCTCCGGACCAGCGGAGATCGTCCATATCGCCATCGCCCAGGGTGAACTGGCCGCGCGCCACGCCGCCGGCATCCGGCCGCTCAAGCCGGTGGATTTTTCGCTGTTGCTCAACGTCGTCTTCACTGATCCGCAGCTCGCCACGATCGGTGCGCTCGAACGGGACCTTGACGAGCACGGGGTGGAATACCTGAGTGCCGCTTACCCGTTCAACGACCATGGCAAGTCCATCCTGATGGAGGCCAACTACGGTTATGTGAAGGTCCTCGCCGAGCCGAAACGCGGGCGAATTCTCGGCGCCGAGATCGTGGGAAAAGATGCGGGGGAACTCATCCACTGTTTTTCGGGACCGTTGGCGATGCGTGCCACCGTACGCGACCTGCTCCGCGCTCCCTGGTATCATCCAACGCTCGCCGAGATCATCACCCATCCCTTGGAAGAGATCGCCGAGAAGCTGAGGGCCACGTGAACCCAGTCCCGCGCCCTTCGCCCACCCTCCTTGTTTTCCTGCTGGCGATAGCTGTGTGCACCGTGTTCGCCCTCTATACCGATCATCGGTGGGAGGATTTCTACATCACCTACCGGTCCAGCAAGAACCTGGCCGAAGGTCACGGCCTCGTGTTCCAAATGGGCGAACGGGTTCACACCTTCACCTCGCCGCTCGGCGTCTTGCTGCCGGCCTTGGCGCTGAAGCTGACCGGGACCCGTTCCGACGAGATCGCCTTGGGAATTTTCCGCATCTGGTGCAGCTGCGCCCTGGGCGGAGCGTGCGTGCTCCTCTGGCGTGCCGCCACTGCGTGGGGTTGGGGCACTTTCCCGCGCGCCTTGCTCGCGCTGCTGCCACTATTGGAACCCAAATGCGTCGACTTCAGCATCAACGGCATGGAGACGCCCTTCATGCTCTTGTTCATCGCTTGGGCTGTCGCCGTGCTCTCGACCGGTGGCCCACGCACGGTTCTGCGCCTCGGCCTGGCCTGGGGCGGCCTGATGTGGACCCGACCCGACGGATTTGCCTTTGGCGGGGCGACTGCCGTGGCCTGGTTCGTTTTCTTGCCGACAACGGCGGCCGCAGCGGACCGACGCGCCCTGCTCAGACTCTACCTGCGCGCCGCGCTGGTCGCGGGCGCTCTTTACGCCCCGTGGTTTCTATGGGCGTGGAGCTACTACGGTTCGCCAGTGCCACACACCATTACCGCCAAGGGTTCGGGCCTGGTTGCCCCGTGGCGGCTAAATTGGCTGGACATCCTCGTCCGCCAGACGGTGCTATTCGCTTGGCAGGGCCGGTTACGCGACGCCTTTCTGCCCGCGTACTCCTGGTTCGGGGGCTGGCCTCCGGTGTTGGCGTGGTGGATGCGGGGCGCGGCCACGATCAGCACGCTTTACTGGCTGCTACCCCGCGGCTCGCGGGTCGGGCGCATGGCGTCGCTGTCGTTTTTATTGAGTTCACTCTATGCCACCGCCGTGACACGCGCGCCTTGGTATTGGCCGTGCCACGCAATCACGGCCATGATTGTGGTGGCAGCTGCGGCCGAGGACCTCGGTCGCTCGGCCAAAAAACGCAGTTGGCCGACCGGGCTCGCGCGTACGCCGTGGTTGGCCCACGTGGCGTTGTCGGTCGTCCTGCTGGGCATGACGGCTTGGCAGCTCCGCCAGCAACAGACCATCATCGAGGGCCAGCGCCGGTATATTGGCTATTGGCTCCGGGCCAATGCCCGTTCGCCGCAGGACACCGTCTACCTCGAGCCACTGGGCTATATCGGCTTCTTTTCGCAGTTGAAGATGTATGATTTCCTGGGGCTCGCTTCTCCCGAGATTGTCACCGCCCGGCGCCGCCTGGGTGAGAACGCACCCGGCATCATCCGCGAGTTGCGGCCCGACTGGCTGGTGCTGCGACGTTTCGAGTCCCAGGATATCTTCCAACAGTCCCCCGCTTTGCTGGACGACTATCATTTGGTCGCCAGCTTCGACGCCAGCCCACGACTCCGGCAGATTGCGTGGCTGCCCGGCCGGCCCTATCTCGAGTATGACGAGGCTTTTGATGTTTTCCTGAGAAAGCCCAGCCCGGGCGCGCCGTCTCGCCCGGTCGGCGGATGAATCAACCATCAAAGACGTGAAGATTCTCCTGCAAGAGGTCGTCGGTGGCGTCCTTCGCGCCACCGGCCTTCAACATCTGCCGGTGCGAGTGCGCCGAGGCCTGCCCGCCGGTGCACGTTGGACGCTTTATCCGTGGACATCCTACTGGCGCGGCGGATACGAACCCGACGTGGAGCGGGCCATCCTTTCGCTCGGTGAGCTCCGTGGCAAAACCTGCTGGGATCTCGGTGCACACTTCGGCTATTACAGCATTGGGTTGGCCCTGCGCACGGGACCTTCGGGTCAGGTCGTGGCCGTGGAGCCGCTGCAAGCGAATTACGCGCGGTTGGAGCGGCATCGCAGGATGAACGACCTGACGTGGTTGAAAACCTATCAATGCGCCGCGTCCGATGTCGCCGGCGAGGCGGAGTTCTTCTCTGACCTGAGCCAGGGAGACACGACCGTACATCTGGCCTACGATGGAGAGACCAGGACCGCCGCGACCAAGACCATTCCGGTACGCACCGTCCGGCTGGACGACCTGGTGAGCGGCGGCGAGATCCGGCCCCCCGACTTCATCAAGGTCGACGTCGAAGGCCACGGACACCACGCCCTGGGCGGAGCGCTGGAAACCATCCGCCAACACCGGCCGGTCATCGTGATGGGCTTTCACAGCCCGCAAGAAGTGGCCGGAACCGAGGTCCTGCTCAAGCCCCTCGGCTACCAGTTTTCACCCACCAGCGCCACCTCCCCCGCCGACCGCATCGGGGCGGACTATCTGCTGCAGCCCCGTTAGCTCCGGCCGGCGTGTTTTCATTTGCAGCGCGCAGAAGCTTAAACAGTGATTAGGCCATGTCCGACTACCAAGCCCCGGAATTTCTCGTCGAGCTGCTGAGAGCCAAATCACCCTCCGGGGCGGAAGCGCAGGCCCAGGCCGTGTACGACCGCTTCGTACGGCCGCACGCCGCCGCCTACGCCAACGACGCGCTCGGCTGCCGTCTGGCCACGCTCAATCCGGCGGGGTGCCCGACCCTGATGTTCTCCGGTCACATGGATGAGCTCGGTCTCATCATCACCTTCGTCAACAAGGACGGTTTTCTCTATTTTGATACTATTGGCGGCCATGATCTCAGTATCATCTCGGGCCGACGTGTTATAATCCAGACGGCCGGTGGGACCGTGAAAGGCGTAACCGGCAAACGGGCCGTCCACTTAATGGACGATGAAGACCGGAAAAAGGTGCCAAAAAAACATGAAATCTGGATCGATATCGGCGCCAAGTCGAAGGCCGAGGCGCTTAGGCGTGTCGCCATCGGCGATGTGGCAACCTACGACCACGAGTTCGAGCTCATCACCGGCAGCATCGGCACCGCGCGCGCTTTTGACAACAAAGTCGGTGCCTACGTGGTCGGCGAGGCACTCATCCGGCTGGCCAAGGAGAAGGTCAAGCTGAACGCCAAGGTCGTGTCCGTCGCCACCACACAGGAGGAAATCGGCGTGCGCGGGGCCACGACCTCCGCTTTCGCGGTGGACCCGCACGTTGCCTTGGCGGTGGATGTCGGTCATGCGACCGATCATCCCGATTGCGACCAGCGCAAGTTCGGCGATACCAAGCTGGGTGCCGGTCCCATCATCTGCCGGGGACCGAACATCAATCCCAAGGTGTTTGAACGGCTGATCGCCTGTGCGAACAAGGCCAAGATACCCTTTCAGACCGAGGCAGACCCCCGCCCCACGGGCACCGATGCGCGCGCCATCCAGATGGCCCGCGGGGGCGTGGCTGTCGGGCTCGTCTCGATCCCGCTCCGTTACATGCACACCCCGAGTGAAGTCGTGGATCTGCAGGACGTGGAGAATTGCGTGAAGCTTTTCGTCGCCTTCGCGAAGGCGATCGCCAAAGACGAGTCGTTCAACTGGTAGCGCCGCAGGTAGGCGAAAAGGGGAACATCTCGCCCGGTTGAAACCGCCGGAACGTGCGTGGCAAACCCCCCACGGGCGGCAAGCATCAAGGGCCGCAGGTTTGTCAACCAGCACCGGAATCCGGCGCAATCCTCAGGCTGCGTCCTTGCTGGTCGAGGCGGCGCCGCGAGCCGTCTTCACCAATTGGGGTTTCTTGCGCCCCTCGACAACCGCCTTGTCGATGATGACTTCTGAAATATCGTCGCGGGTCGGCAGCTCGTACATGACCTCGAGCATGATCTTCTCGAGAATGGCGCGCAAGGCCCGGGCGCCGGTCTTGAGCTCAATGGCCTTCAGGGCTATCGCCCGCAAGGCGTCACGAGTGAACTTGAGTTGCACGCCATCCATCGCGAAAAGCTTGGAGTACTGCTTCACCATCGAGTTCTTCGTCCGGAGCAGAACCTTCTCGAGGTCGGCGACCTTTAATTCGTCGAGAACGGAGACCACCGGCAGGCGGCCGATGAACTCGGGGATCATACCGAAACGAATCAGATCCTCCGGGGCGACGCCGCGCATCATCTCGTCGGGCGTCAGGTCGTGGTCCTTGGCATTGATGTGGAAGCCGAGCGAGCGCTGGCCGAGGCGCTTCTTGATGACCTCGTTGAGGCCGACGAAGGCGCCCCCGCAGACAAAAAGAATGTTCGAGGTGTTGACCTGGATATATTCCTGATTCGGATGCTTGCGGCCGCCCTGCGGGGGAACGTTGCACGTGGTGCCCTCGAGGATTTTCAGCAACGCCTGCTGTACGCCCTCGCCGGAGACGTCGCGCGTAATCGAGACGTTCTCTGTGGTGCGACGGATCTTGTCGATTTCGTCGATGTAGATGATGCCGCACTCGGCCTTCTTCACGTCGTAGTTGGCGGCCT
>CAZZDB010000094.1:0-14785 GCA_964652485.1 uncultured Oleiharenicola sp. | reverse complement strand
CGGCCTAGCAGCATATTCAACCCTATTGGCCTATGATGTTGCCGGAAGGCGCATCGGCGACAGCCGGACCGTCAACCACCCCCTGACCGCGAGTCTCACCTGCTTCATTCCAAAACTCCTCCCCCAATGGTCATCCTTCATGTCTTGTTCTCCTCCCGGATCGCAGGGTCAGAACGTTATTGCATCGATCTGGCCAACCGCCAGGCCGCCGCCGGACATGAGGTCCATGTCGCCGGCATGCGCTCTTCTCCCCTTCGCGCCTCGCTGTCGCACAAGATAAGGTTCCACGCGTTCAGAAGGTTATTCCGCGCCTTTCTCCTGCGTCGTCTTGTCGATCGCCTTGCGCCGGATATCTGCCATGGGCATTTGAGCGGCGCGTGCAAGGCGTTGGCGGGCGTCTCGGACCGGCACCAGACCGTGGCCACACTCCATGTCGGCTACAAGCCGCACCAGCACGGGCGGCTTGGCGGACTCATTTGCGTCAACCGCGCACAAAGCGCCCGGCTCGACCGTTACTCAGGACTTGTTCGCGTCATCCCCAACTGGCTCCCGCTGCCCCAAGCGTCGGCCACCGACCCGGGCCTCCGGGAGGAATTGGGATTGGGCGACGATGTCTTTCTCATCGGGGCGGTCGGCCGGCTGCATCCGAGCAAGGGCATGGATGTGCTCGTCTCCGCCTTCCGCACCAGCGCGCCTGCGACGGCCGCGCTCGTCATTGTCGGGGACGGTCCGCAACGCCCCGAACTCAAGCAACTGCGCGACGGTGACCCTCGCATTCATTTCCTTGGTTACCGTCGCAACGTGCAGGCGTGCCTGCAGGATCTTGACCTGTTCGTCTCCCCCTCGCGGGAGGAATCCTTCGGTCTCGCCATCATCGAAGCCATGAGCGCGGGCCTGCCAGTCATCGCCACGGCGGCCGAGGGTCCGGTGGAATTCCTGCGCGATCAACCCGTCCCGCTCGTGCCCCCGGGGTGCAAGGACGGGATGGCAGACGCGATCGCCTCAGCCTACAGACGGTTCTGCACCGACGGCCTGCCCAAGGTCGGATATGATTTGAGCCTCTTCGATCCCAGCGCCCGCCTGGCCAGCATAACGGACTTCTACGCGCATGTCATCGAGGGCCGGCAGCCGAGCGGCGCCAAGGTGGTTCGTCCCGCAATGGCGGCGACATGAGTTTCCCGCCGAAGTCCGATTTCTGGCGAGTGGGTGTGGTGCCGGCACCGTACAGCAGCCTGCTGGATCCATCGGCGCTGGCGGCGCAATGCGAACGGATTGTGTGGCTGCCGGATCCTGGTCCGTGGCGCTATCTGGCCGACCCATTCGGCCTGCAACGCCACGGTCGGACGCATGTGTTTGTCGAGGCCTTCGACTACCGCACCAAGCATGCCGTGATCGAGCATCATGAATTGGACGATAAGCTCGCCTGGATCGGCGGCCGCACGGTTCTCGCCTCGAACGCGCACCTGTCCTACCCATTCCTCATCGAGGACGGCGGGGAAATCTTCATGATCCCCGAGAGCCAGCGGCTCGGCGAGATCGCGCTCTACCGGGCCCGCGACTTTCCCGGGGATTGGGTGCGCGAGACCCCGTTGCTATCTGGCGTCCCGGGGGCCGAGGCCTCGGTCGTCCGCTACGCCGGGACCTGGTGGATGTTCTTCACCGTGGTTGGCCCGCAGGCGCGTGACCAGCGCGAGTTGCACGTGGCCTGGGCCGAGAAACTGACGGGACCCTGGCGGCTGCACCCACTTAACCCGATCCTCAACGACCGCACCGGCGCACGGCCAGGCGGCACGCCCTTCGTGGGATCCGACGGATTCGTGACGCTGCCGGTACAGGATTGCAGCCGGACTTACGGTGGGGCGATTCGTTTTCTGCGATTCACGACGCTGGAGCCCAACCGCATCACGACCGAGCACCTCGTGCCCCGCCTCACGGGGGATCTGGTCTCGCCGACGCATCGCGACGGATTGCATACCTTTTCCCGCTGCGGGAAATTGACCCTCGTTGACGCCAAGCGCATTTCCCGCTCGTTCGCCCGCTACGGCGTGAACCTTCGGCGGCACGTGGGACGCCTCAGAGGCGGCTAGCCTCCAAGAATGCGACTCCGGGAGGGGAGTTGCCGGAGCCCATTTGGCCGCCAGCGGTGGGAGTCAGTTAACACCCCATATCGCGCCCTGAGCCCCGCGCCTATCATCCAGGAACTTCTCCCAATCATGACTTCAACCGATCCAATCTGGCGTTCGTTTCAGACCCTCGCCTCGAATGCCGAATCCGCTTCCGTTTCCGCCTGCTGTGACTTTTCGCTCCAGACCCTCGAGGTTTCCTGTCCTGACCCGGGCATGGTCAGTTTTGCCCTGACCGAACGGAAGTGTTCCGACACGTGGCGCTGGGCGATCTTTGACCGTCTGGACAGCTTGCTTGGCGAGGGTTGCGAACCCACCCGGCAGCGGGCGAAGCTGGCGGCCGAACTTGCACTGCACTGGTGCCGGACCGAATCGCGCCCTCCGGCAGCGCCTGATCCCGGTCTTGGAAGGAACGAACGGCGATTGCACCCTGACCTGTAGCGCCGCTTGCGCTCGGTCACAGCGGCTCACTTCGACGCGACGAACCCCACCGCGCGTCCTGCGAACACCAGGGCGGGCTTGCCCTTCGCGAGCGGCGGCTTGAACGACCACTGCGCGACCGCCCGGAGCGCCGCCGGGATGAGGCCGGGCGACACGGCCGACTCCACGTTGGGCGCCCGGGCGTGACCCTGCTCGTCCACGTAGAAAGTTACGAACACCATGACCGTCTTGGCGTCGGCGCCGCGGTAATCCGCCGGCAGCTGTGGCATGACCGCGCGGGTGAACTCGAGTGGTCGGTCGAGCTTGCCCTCGGACACCGCCGAGTAGGTGGCGGCCGGCGGGTCGATGCCTCCGATCTTGGCCCGCGCCGCGTCCATCGCATTCACGGCGATGCTCTTGTCGTTCGGGACGAAATTATAGCCCAGATTGAAGCGGGCTGGCACTGCGATCCCCTTGAAGTTCGCCGCCGCAAACTTGAGTGTCTTCGCCTCGTCCAGCAGGGCCGTCCCGAACGCCGGATCAGTGCAATTGACCAAGAGATAATCAATCGCCTTGCCGTCGGCGCCGACGAGGATGCTCACCACAGCCATGCCCTTCGGGATGCCGCGGGCGGTCGCACTCCCGGGGTAATCCACCTCGACATCCGGCTCATGCGGCCCAAGCCGCGCCGGTGTATACTCACTCTTGGCAAACGGCGGATACCCTGGCGGATTCGACGCGGACAGACCCAGCGGCCCCAACGCAGCGGCCGACAGGGCAAGGGCGGACAGAACGTGACGCGGGAAGATGAGACGCATGGGACGCAGGGGTTGATGTGGCGCCACGATCACACCTCCGCCGGCCGGACTACTCCAGACGGAATGTGCGTTCTCAACCGTTAGGGTAACAAACCCAGCCTGCCGCCATTCCGAACGCTGCCGCGGGCGGTTTTGCTGCCCGGAGGCCGGCCACGCGAGGCTTGGGGAAAATATGGTGCCAGGGGCGAGGATTGAACTCGCGACCAAAGGCTTATGAGTCCTCTGCTCTACCACTGAGCTACCCTGGCGAAAGGAAGCGCAAGAAGTCACAGTTTTCCCCGGAAATCCACAAGATTTTTCTGCGAGCCTACCGAGGGCAATCAGGCTCCCGTCGCCCGCAGTCAGGGACTATCGATCCGTCCCACACCAGCGCCGCCACATTGTCCGGTAGGCGGCCTCCAGATTGCTGGTGAACTGGCCGGCGTCCATCAGCGGCGAGGCTGTCATCCGTTCGCGCAGGCCCATCCGCAACGCGGCCAGTCGGTCGGGATCCCGGGCCAGGCTGACGGCGATATCCACGAAGCGCCCGGGCGTGTCCGCAGCTAGATCGGCCAGGCCGAGGTTCGACAGCAGGCTGAGACCGGCCCGAGATACCACCGTACGGCCAGACAAGCTCACCACCGGGACCCCCATCCAGAGCGAATCGAGGCTGGTCGTGTGACCGTTGTAGGGAAACGTGTCGAACCCGACGTCGATGCGGTGATAGGCCTGCAGGTAGTCGGCGCGCGGCTGATACGGCACAAATTCCACCCGCGCCGCAGGCACTCCGAGCCGCGCCATCGCCCGGTCCCGTGCCGAGCCGGACGGCGCGAGCAGCAGCAACCGGGAACCGGGCACCGCCCGCAACACCCGCGCCCACAGGGCCAGCATGCCGTCGTTCACCTTGCAGAAATTGTTCAGGCACCCGAAGGTGACGTGCCCCGTGTCCCTTGCCGGCAGCGGATTCACCGGAGGCCCTTTCGCGAGCGGATCATAGCACCAGAAGCTGTCGGCCAGCCGGTGGGAGCGTTCGGCATAACACGCGTCCGCCACCCCCGACGGGTCCAGCCACGGGTCGGTCAACCGATAATCGATGGCCTCCAGCCCGGTGGTGCCGGGATAACCGAGCCAGGTGACCTGCACCGGGGCGGGTTTACGCGCGAACAGCAGCAGCCGGTCATGCGCCATGTGCAGGGTCAGGTCCACCAGCACGTCGATCCGGTCGCGCCGGACGAGCGCAGCCAGGTCGGCATCGCTTTGGCCCGCGGTCTCCCTCCAGACATCGGCGCACGCCCTCAGCCGGCCGGTGACGGCGTCGGCCGCGGACACATCCGAATAGCAGAAGATCTCGAAGACCCCGTGATCGTGTCGCTCCAGCAGCGGCACGGTGAACTGCGCCTGGCAATGCTCGCGGAAATTGGCCGAGACGTAACCGAGGCGCAGCCGGCGCCCGGGCGTGCGGTCGTTGCCGTGAGTTCCCACCGCCGACGCCAACGGCGCGGCGAATCGGTCGTTCCAATCGCGCGCCGCGCGCAGCAGCACCGCGGGGTCGTCGGCCGCGCCGTAGTGCAGGGTGAAGACGCGGTTGCTGTGCAGCCGTGCGTTCCCCGGTTGGAGCGCGATGGCGCGGTCATGGCATTCCATGGCCTCATCGAAACGGGCCAGGTCCTTGAGCACACCGCCCAGGTTGCTCCAAGCCTCGGCCGACCCCGGATCCATCCGCAGGGCCTGGCGGTACCAGTGCTCCGCCTCATCGAAGCGCCCCAGTCGTTCGAGCACGGCCCCGAGATTATTGGCCGCCACCGGGAAATGCGGCTGCAGTTCGAGCGCCTTTGCATAGGCGGCGACGGCGGCCTCCAACAAACCTTGGCCGCAGAGGACCAGACCGAGATTGTAGTGCACGCCTGCCTGCCCCGGTTCCACCGCCAGGATCCGCCGGTAGCCGGCCTCGGCCCCGGCCAGTTGCCCCGTCTGTTGCAGCCGCAGCGCCGCGGCGAATGCCTCCTCAATGTTCAACACTCCCTATCATGAGCCGGCACCTCTCCCGCCTCAAACCTCTTTCACACCCGGCGCACAGTCCCCGCCTCGGATGTTGATCCGGCCCGAACCAGCGAAAACAGGCCCCCTTGGGCTCCTTGGGGCGGGGCGGCCGCCCGAGACAGAGCACGCGCATTACGCTTTCTTTTCCAGCGCGGCGCCCACCGCCTCCAGCAGGACAGATCCGACGCAGGGCTTTGGGAGAATCACCGTGACTCCCAAGGCAGCGAAGGCGCACCGCTCGTCTTGTTGTTCGAGCCCGCTCGTCGCGATGACCTTGAGGTCCGGCTTGATGATCCGCAATGCACGGGTCAGTTCGAGCCCGCCTATGCCCGGCATCATGATATCGGTCAGCACCAGATCGATGGACTCCCCGCGCTCGATGAAAAGCCGGATGGCCTCCTCCCCGCTTCCGGCCACGAGCACCCGGTAGTGGTGCGCGGTCAAAACCTCGCGCGTCGCCAGCAAGATGGGAGCCTCATCGTCCACTACTAGGATCAACTCCTCGTTCCCCAATGGAATGGGAGCCGTGGAGCGCTCGTGTTTGTCCACCTCAATGCTGCCGGTTGCCGGCAGGAACACTTTGAAGGAGGTGCCCCGGCGCTGTTCGCTGTACACTGTGATGAATCCACCATGGCCCTTTACGATGCCGATGACGGTCGACAGGCCGAGCCCGGTGCCCTTGCCGATACCCTTGGTCGTGAAGAACGGGTCGAAGATGCGCGGGATGACTTCGGGGGCAATGCCGACGCCATCGTCCGCCACCGTGATGAGCACGTAGGGCCCCGGCTTGGCCTCCGGATAGGTCTGCGCCAGCACCCCATCCAGCCGGAAATTTTCCGCACGCAACGTCAGTTTGCCACCGTCCGGCATGGCGTCGCGCGCATTGACGCACAGATTCATGATCACCTGGTGCATCTGGGTCGCATCGGCCAGCACCGTCCAAAGGTCGCCCGGAATGCTGGCGTCGATCAGGATGCCGCGGGGAAATGTCTCCTGCATGAGGTGTTCCATCTCGCGGAGCAAATGCCTCAACTGCACCTGGGCGCGGGTGCCCTCGATCCCGCTGCTGAAGGCCAGCAACTGGCGGATGATCAGGGCGCCTCTGACCGCCCCGTCTTCCACGAGATCGAGAATCCGGCGGTCAGCGGCGGCGGGCAGCCGGTCTTTCAGGATGCCGGCGGCCATGAGCATCGGCGCCAGAATGTTGTTCAGGTCATGCGCCACGCCGCTGGCGAGCGAGCCGATCGCCTCCAGGCGTTGGGCCCGGCGCAGTTGTTCCTCGAGATGCTTGCGCGCCGTGATGTCGCGCGAGATACCGAGCAGACCGGTGATATTGCCGGCCGTATCGCGCACCGGGATCTTGGTGGAGGACACCCAGGTCAAACGGCCGTCATGCCAGGTTTCCTTTTCCTCGAAATCGAGCATCGGCACGCCGGTCTCCATGATCTTCTGCTCGTCGGCCCGGGCCTGCCGGGCATGCTCGTCACTGAATATATCCGCGTCGGTCTTGCCGACCGCCTCGCCCGCATCCCGGAAGCCCGCGTCCTGGGCCATCCGGTCGTTGATCAGCAGAAACCGGCTCTCCCGGTCCTTGAAATAGATGTAGTCGGGAACCGTGCTGGCCAGCATGGTGAACTGGGCCTCCTTGCGGCGCAGCGCCTCCTCGGCCCGCACGCGGTCGGTGATGTCCTGCACGGTGCCTGACTCCAGGACCGGCTGGCCGCGCTCATCATAGGTCAGTTCGACGATTTGATGCACATGGCGGACCTCTCCATCGGGCCGGACGATGCGGTGCTCGAAGTTCACGTCACGCAAGCCTTCCGCGGCCGCCTTTTTCTCCCGATGAACGAAGGCCAGGTCGTCCGGATGCACCCGACGGTAAAAGGACTCGGAGTGCGGGGGGTGATCCTCCGGCGTGGCGCCGAGGATGCGGTAGATCTCCTCGGACCAGACCAGGCGCAGGTTGATGAAGTCGTATTCCCAGTCGCCGATGTGGGCCAGGCGCTGGGAGTTCTCCAACCGCGCTGAGTTGCGCTGATTCAGCTTCTGCTGCAGCAGCCGGACCTCGACGATGTTGTGGACCCGGATCAACAATTCACCTGTGTCGAAGGGCTTGCCGATGAAGTCCCTCGCCCCTGCTTTCAGCGCGCGCAGCTTGTGCGTCGGATCGCCGGCGACCACCAGAACGGGCAGGTACCCTCCTGTTTCGATCTCCTTCAGGCTCTCCATCACTTGGAATCCATCCAGGCCGGGCATCTGCAGGTCGAGCAGGATCAGGTCATAGCCATTCCGGCGGTGCAGTTCGTAAACCTCCCCCGAATCGAGCGTGGAGGAAACCGCCACGTATCCCGCATTCCGCAGGATTCCCGCCAGCAGGGCGACGCAGTTCGCCTGGTCATCCACGATCAGGATGCGGGCCTTCAGGATGTCCGCGATGCCGATCGTGGCAGCGGTCCCATGCAAGAGGTTGAGCCCAACTGAGCCTCTGGCGGGATTGCCGGTGGTGGTCAGGGGTTGCATTCATCCTTTGACCGCACCAAGCCGGTCGAGGTGGCGTAAAAAACGCACTCGCGCCCAAACCCACCCATCTTTCGGACGGCCCGGGAACCGAACTCCAAGGACTGATGGTTGAGATCAATGAACCAACGGGCAATTCCAGGGATATTCATAGGGGAAACAGCCCACGGCAGTGGAATCGTTGCCCGCTTTAGAACTACGATTTCTCCAAGAAGAGCCCGTGCGCTCGCTGGGCCGCGGGTTATACACAATCCCCAACAGAGCGATATCGCCCACAAGGCCATCGCTACCCCGTCAGTTAGCGCAATGAGCCGAATGGCCTATTCCTGATTATGCCAACCCTCGTGGATTTACTGATGTGGAAAATCCCAATCGACTTAGGCGGCGAAGCTTAGCATTTTGGCTAAGCCAACTAGGGTTGGTTCAATCAACGTTCGGCACTAGAGCTTCACATCAAACATGAGCAGTGAACCCAAAAAAGATGCCGCCAACTTTAACGCGGCGTGGCTAGCAGTGGGAATCGGAGCAGGAACGGCAATCGGCGTCGGGATAAGAAACGTCGGCGTTGGTATCGCAATTGGTACCGCGATCGGCGTGAGCCTTGCCTTTGCCATTCCAGCCAAGAAGAAATGATGAAAATGCCGATACAATCACCGCAACCGATTCGGGCCTCAGGCCCTCTCCAGAGGGGAGCCAAATCAGCACCAGCGAAAATCCCCTCTGGGAGAGGGGTGCCCGTCAGGGCGGGATGTGTCGGGCGGGTGGCTGCAGATGAGAGCATGAGGGCGAACTAACACGGCAGTGGCCCTCTGCCCGGATTGGTTATTGGCTTATTCCTCGTCGGACTTCAATGCCGAGATGACCGAAAAATCCTCCAGCGTCGTCGTATCGCCCTTGATCTCGCCTGAGGTGGCGAGTTCCTTGAGCAGGCGGCGCATGATTTTCCCCGAACGGGTCTTGGGCAGGCCGGCGGCAAAGCGGATCAGGTCGGGCTTCGCGAGCGAGCCGATCTCCTTGCCGACGTGGTTGCGCAATTCTTCCTTGAGTTCGTCGCTGGCGGTGTGCGTGGACTTGAGGGTCACGAACACGACGAGGGACTGGCCCTTGAGTTCGTCCGGGCGGCCGACGGCGGCGGCCTCGGCAACGGCGGGGTGCGACACGAGGGCGCTCTCGATCTCAGCCGTGCCGATGCGGTGGCCGGAGACGTTGAGCACATCGTCGATGCGTCCGACCACCCAGAAGTATCCGTCCTTGTCCTGCCGGGCGCCGTCTCCCGTAAAGTAGATGGCGGGCTTGCCGGGGAACTCGCTGAAATAGGCCTTCTTGAAACGCTCGTCGTCCCCCCAAAGGGTACGGAGCATCGAGGGCCAGGGCTGCATGATGGCGAGCTTGCCGCCGTTGTTGCGCGGGGACTCGTTGCCCTTCTCGTCGACGACCTTGGGCAGCACACCGAAGAACGGCAGCGTGGCTGATCCGGGCTTGGTCGGGGTGACGCCGGGTAGTGGCGTGATCATGATGGAGCCGGTCTCGGTCTGCCACCAGGTGTCGACGATCGGGCACTTCTTCTTGCCGATCATCTTGTGGTACCACATCCAAGCCTCGGGATTGATGGGTTCGCCGACGGAGCCGAGCAGGCGCAGCGAGTCGAGGCGGTGGCTTAGCACGTAATTGTCTCCCCAGCGCATGAAGGCGCGGATGGCGGTCGGCGCGGTGTAGAAGATGGTCAGGCCGTGGCGGTCGATCATCTGCCAGAAGCGGTCCGGCTGGGGCTGGTTGGGCGCGCCCTCGTAGAGGAAGACGGTGGAGCCGTTCGAAAGCAGGCCGTAGACGACGTAGCTGTGGCCGGTGATCCAGCCGATGTCGGCCGAGCAGAAGTAGCGGTCGGTGTCCTTGAGGTCGAAGACATAGTGCGAACTGAGCTTGGCGCCAAGCAGGTAGCCGGCGGAGGTATGCAGCACGCCCTTGGGTTTGCCGGTGGAGCCGGAAGTATAGAGGATGAAGAGCGGATGCTCGGAATCAAAGGCCTTGGCCGCGTGCGAGTTTGGCGCGCCTTCCCAAGCCTCGCGCCACCAGACGTCGCGGCCCTCGTGCATCGTGACGGGGTTGCCGCAGCGCTTGACGACCAGCACGGTGTGCACACTGGGCGCACCCTCGAGGGCGCGATCGACATTGGCCTTGAGCTCGACGACCTTGCCGCGCCGCCAGCCGCCGTCGGCGGTGATGACGACCTTGGCCTTGCAGTCATTGATGCGGTCCTTGATCGCCTCCGCACTGAACCCGCCGAAGATGACCGTGTGGACCGCGCCGATACGGGCGCAGGCCAGCATGGCGATGACCGCCTCCGGAATCATGGGCAGGTAGATCGCGATGCGATCACCGCTCTTGATGCCCATGTTCTCCAGAATGTGCGCCATGCGGCAGACATGGAAATAGAGCTGCCGGTAGGTGATGGTACGGACGTCGCCGGGCTCGCCTTCAAAAATTAATGCGGCCTTGTTCTCGCGGGCCGTGCCGAGATGACGGTCGAGGCAGTTCTCAGAAACGTTTAACTTGCCACCCAGGAACCACTTGGCGTGAGGCGGCTTCCACTCGAGGACCTGCTTGAAAGGCTTGCGCCAGATGATGTGTTCCTTCGCCTGTTTGGCCCAAAACTTGTCTGGAGCGTTGACAGACTCGGCGTAGAGCCTACGGTAAACCGCGTAGCTGCCAAGATTAGCTTGGCTCTTGAACTCGGCCGAGGGTTTGAAAATCCGACTCTCCCGGGACACTGAGGTAATCGTTTGGTCCGTCACAAGTTTCTCCTGTTTTGGGTTGAAGCTTAAGCGTTGCAGAAATGCCCCCGACGGATTGCACGGTCAAGCCTAGGCAGCTCACAAAACCCGTTTTGTATGGATAAAGAAAATCCGCCTGCCGCTCCGGCGTCGCAAGCCCCCTCCACCGCTCCGGTCCCACCGGACAACAGCATCCGCGTCGAAGGCGTCCTCGACATCGACAACAGCCGCAACGGCCAGTTGCTCGACCTCGCCCGCTTTGGCAAGCGCCGCCCCACCGACCCTTTCGTGCCCCGTGAACTCGTGCGCCGGTTCAAACTGCAACAGGGCAGCATCATCACCGCCCAGGCCACCCCGGACGACCGCTTCCCCAATCCCAAGGTCCGCTTCATCGAGAAGGTCGACGGCATGGAACTCGAGGCGCGCCGCCGTGCCGTGGATTTCGCGAACCTCATCACCATCACGCCGGACAAGCAGCTCAAGCTTGAGATGAAGGACGGGCGCATGACCAACCGGATCATCGACCTCTTCTGCCCCATCGGCAAGGGCACCCGCGGCCTCATCGTCGCCCCGCCCCGCACCGGCAAGACCACCTTTCTCCGCGACATCGCCCTCGGCGTCCTGGAAAACCACCCCGAGTGCCACGTGATGATCCTCCTCGTCGACGAGCGTCCCGAGGAGGTCACCGACTTCAAGCGCAGCGTGCCGGCTGAAGTCTGGGCTTCCTCCAACGACGAAGCCGTCGAGAACCACGTCCGCATCGCCGACCTCTGCATCGAACGCGCCAAGCGCCTCGTCGAGGCCGGCAAGAGCGTCGTGCTGCTGCTCGACTCGCTCACCCGTCTCGCCCGCGCCCACAACACCCAGCGCGACTCCGGCCGCACCGGCTCCGGCGGTCTCGACGTCCGCGCCCTGGAGAAGCCCCGCCAGCTCTTCGCGGCGGCCCGCAACACCGAGGACGGCGGCAGCCTCACCATCATCGCCTCCATCCTTGTCGAGACGGGCAGCCGGATGGACGACATCATTTTCCAGGAATTCAAGGGCACCGGCAACATGGAGCTCGTCCTCGACCGCAAGGCCGCGGAGATGCGCATCTGGCCGGCGGTGAACGTCCAGTCCTCCGGCACCCGCCGAGAGGAGCTGCTGATCGAGCCGAAGAAGCTCGAAGGCATCCATTTCTTCCGCCGCGCCCTGGTGCAGCAGAAGATCGAGGAGGCCACCGACACCATGGTCACCCGTCTCGCCAAGACCAAGACCAACGACGAGTTCCTCAAACTTATCGCCCGCTAGAACTTCACGCTTGCCCCGGCTTTTGCGAGCCGCGACAAATTTACCTCCCAAGCAACCGTTTGACGCGAAATTTTCCTGAATGAACAGCTTCTCCGAGCAATGTCTCGATATGGCCCGGTCGATGTTGAGCCACAACCTCGACGCCATCAATGCCGACGGCACCATCACTCCCATTCCCGGTGAAACCCACCGCCCCGACGAACCCGGCCACGTCGCCTTCGCCCTTGGCGAATATTACCGCGCCACCGGCGAGACGACGCTCAAGGGCTACGACCTGATCGACCTCGCGGCCCGCTGCATCACGGCCCAGGCCTTCACCGAGCCCGCCCGCGAGAATGGCGTCGCCTACGCCTCGCTCGGCCTCCTTTCCTTCGGACCTTCCAAGGAGCGCAATGCCGTCTGGGAACGCCTGGTCGAGGAGACCCGCCAGCGGCTCGACAAGCTGCTGCTCACCCGCAGCGACTACGACAATTACTGGCAGGCCTTCAACATCGCCAAGGCCGTGTGCCGTTACAGTCTCGGCCTCTCCAAGAAGGACGAGACCTCGCGCCTCATCGAGCGCCTCGCCGAGCGCATCGAACAAACCAGTTCCTCCGGCTTCTTCGACGACGTTGAGCAGGGCTTCGGCGGGCATTTCAATCTCTACGGCGTGATGACGCTGGCCTTCACGCGGTCGGCCCTGCAGCTGCACGCCAATTCCGCCCTGCGCGAGCGCAAGCTCCCCACCCTGCGCACTTACGCCGAGAAATACATCAAGATGATGCCGGACCTTGTCCGCGCCGACGGCCTCGGCTGGGCTTACGGCCGCTCCGCCGGCGCCTACGGCCAGATGCACTGCATCACCCTCATTCTCCAGGGCCTGCGCGACGGCTGGATCCCCGACGACCAGAAGAACAAGTATTTCGACATCCTCCGCCGGCTGTTCTATTATTTCTTCCAAACCTATCTCGACCAGGAGCAGGGCTTCCTTGATGTGCGCGACGAGGAGCGCACCGCCATGCCGAGCCACACGACCCGGATGGCGAATTTCGACGCCGCGCGCTACCTTTGCCAGTGGGCCCGCCTCGCCAAGACCGTCAACATGCCCGATTCGGTCAAGGTGGACGCGCCGCGGACCAGCGGTCGCTTCGTCATCTACGACAAGAGCAACCGCAAGGAGCAGGGTCTCTTTCTTTACCGCGACGCCGAGTCCGGCCTGCACGTGCAGCTGCCGCTGGTCAGCTCCGGCACCGACTGCACCGCCGACAACCTTCCTTTCCCGCACTGTCCTGGCGTCTTCGACTGGCCGAACAGCATGTACCTGCCGATCATGGTGCCCGAGCTAACCTTCGGCGAGAACGTCACCCTGCCCGCCTTCTACGGCCAGAAGTGCGTCACCGGTCTCGGGCTCAAGAACTCATTCTACTTCCGTTACGAACAGCCCGAGCTGATCAACACGAAGGAGCAAATTGTCCGCGGCATCGGCAGCGTGAAGGTCCAGTGGACGTTCACCGGCAGCAAGATTGCCGCCGAGTTCGCCTACACGGTCAAGAACCAGATCCAGCTGGACAAATTCCGCATGGCGCTCGTCATCGGCGCGCCGCATTCGCGCTACCGGCTCGGAAATTCGCCGGCCCTCGGCCCGCTCGGCCACCGCTGCTCGGTGCTGAAGGACGACTTCCAGGCCAACTGGGCCGAGACCGAGGTGGTCAGCGCCGATCCGGCCTACCGGACCAATTACGGCAAGCTGCATTACGTGCAGATGTTCATCCGCGATCACCCGCTCATCATGCGCCCCGGCCAGGTCTACCGCCTCGCCGTCAGCTTTGAGCCGGACCTGACGCTGGTTGAGGCGTGAGGTTCCCGTTGGGGGCGCAGCCTTAGGATTCCAGCGCCGCCTCGATCTGACGGCTGGCGGAGCGCAGGACTTCGAGCCGGGCAAAGCGTTTGTTGTCCGCCGGCACGAGATGCCACGGCGCGTTCTCCTTGTCCGTGAGCGCGAGCATGTCGCCGACGGCGATTTCATAGGCGCCACGCTTCCGGCGGTTGCGCCAGTCCTCGGCGTTCATCTTGTGCCGCTTGTGGGGGGTGGCCTCGCGCTCGCGGAAGCGGCACAGTTGCTCCGCGTGCGAGACGTGCAGCCAGTACTTGAGGACGATGGTCCCGTGCGCGGTGAGTTCGCGCTCGAAATCATTGATTTCGCCAAAGGCGCGCCGCCATTCGTCCTCGTGGCAGAAACCCTCGATCCGCTCCACGAGCACCCGCCCATACCAGGAGCGGTCAAAGATGGTCATGCGTCCATCCGGCGGGATATCGCGCCAGAAGCGCCAAAGGTAATGGGCGTGCTTCTCCTCAGCGTCCGGCTTGGCCACGGGGATGACCCGGTAGTCCCGCGGGTCGATCGCGCTGGTCAGGCGACGGATGGCGCCACCCTTGCCCGCGGCATCCCAGCCCTCGAAGGCGAACACGACCGAGCGGTTGGCCGCAAGCGCGGACCGCACCGCCTGGCTCAACCGGCCGAGCCATTTCTCGCGCAACGTATCGTAGTCTTTCTCCGTCAGGTCCTGGTCCAGCCTGAGCGCCTGCAACCGCCGCAGGCCGGACGGCCGCAACGGCTGCACGGCCCGAGTGGTGACCGCCCGCGGCCGGCGCGCCATTCGATCCTGCTGCAGCCGGAACTGGCTGAGCACCAATTGTCCGACCGCCAGGTCGCGAGAGCGCTCGTCCTCGGAGTCGATGATGGTCCAACGGGCGCCGGGACGGTTGGTCTTGGCGCGGATGAGCTCGGCGGTCCGGGCCAGGCGGTCGTAGATGCTGTGGTGGTGCCAGTCCTCATCGGTCACGCGCC
>CAZZDB010000093.1:0-14793 GCA_964652485.1 uncultured Oleiharenicola sp. | reverse complement strand
TCATCCCAGCAGAGGAAATTAGAGCCTTAACACTCCAGTCCACGGGGGCAGGTCACTTAACCCGGGACTCTCATTTTAACCCTCCAGCAACGGGGGGCAGGTCAGTCCCTTCTCCGTTTAGCGGCCTATCTTATGCCCCCACTAGGATGCGAAGCTGCTGTTGTTCACCCCGGCTCTCCCGTCATTCCGTTATCCTCCGGCCCAGTCTGATAAACGGCACCTCAATCCATCGATAGGTAGCGGTGGCCACTACCGTGCTCAATAATAACGTCACAGCAAAGGCACCCCAAGCAGCCAACTCGGGAAGCTTTCCGTTGGTCACCCACTGCTGAGCCAAAGGGGGCGCGACAAGCCTAACGAAAGCGTAATGCAAGCAATAGATGGAAAAACTCGCCCTACCTGTTACCAGCAGGAACCAAATCCCACGCGGGCGCCAAGCGTGCATTAAAGACGTCAAGCCCCCGAAAGCGACAGCGGCCAGCAGTGGACTTAATCGCCAACCCCATGAAACGTGGTGGGCCTTGAACAACAGGAAAAACGCGCCTGTCGCTGCGAACGTCGCGATTGCGTTGAATGTCTTGTTTTCGGAAAATCTGTAAACGAGCATGCCCGCGACAAAACAAGGCAGCTGCACCGGCATGCTGTAATAAAAAGACCATGGTGCCAAACCTGGGATGTATTGCAGCCCAAAGGAGCCAATCCCAGCAGCCACGACCACCGCAAGCAAAAGGGCTGTTCTCCTTATGATTAACAGCCAAGGGAAAGCCGCATAGAATAGAAATTCGCAACCAATCGACCACCCGCCGGGAACAATGCTATTATTAGCCGAGGGAACCAATCCGTGCACCAGCAACAGATTGGCCGTAACCCGGGGAGCGGTGTATTCAGCGATTGGAGTAAAAAAAGCAACCCCATGGTTCACGCGCTCAATGTAGAGCGTAATCAAAAAGAAAAGCAGTAGCGCAATATAATACATTGGCGCGATCCGGCATACGCGGCGTAGCAGGAAGGCCCCATATCCGCGGACTTCTCCTCCGGTTGCAGCGAGGCAGAGGGAAAAACCTGAAACAACAAAGAAAAGCTGAACTCCATATTGCCCATACTGGGACCACCTAGCGAAAAAAGGTGCAGAGGACATTTGTTGCCCGGTGTGCACCGCAACCACCAGAATAATCGCGATTCCTCTCAAACAATCGATGTACGCAAGCCTCTTGGATGGCGCGCGAGGTGCTTCCCCCGGATTCATCCGACAGCCAATTCGCGATCGCGCCTGCGCCGACGCATCTGGAAAAATGGACGCTCCACCAGACAATATGAGAGATATCCCAGCACACTTGAACCTAGTGCGGCCCAACAGAAAATAGCCCAACGCGAATGAAGGAAGTGAGTCTTATAAATGAAAGCCAGCACTAGATTGTGACTGAGAAATACCCCATAAGAAAGCTGACCCAGGGTGTCATCCAGCCGATGCGATGAAAACTTAGAAAGGAAAAATACCAGTGGAATACCTCCCAGCAGGCCTACCATGACCTCCGGAGTCCACGCATGATTCATCGTCATCAACGTGTTCACCAAAATACCAACGACTACAATAAGAGCGAAAGCCAGCAGGGTTTTTTGCGGTGGCACCGTGCCTTCTCTTTCCTCGAAAAGGAAGGACCCGATCAGGAAAACAAAAAACACGCCGGGTAATAGGTGATACCCGTAATTATACGAATCAATCACGTTAAAACCCGCCAGGGCAAACACCACAAAACTGCCGCCAAACATCCACCATCTCATCCCCGGAAGGAGCAGAGCCAGCGGTAACAGCATGTAGAAATACCATTCTAACGATAGCGACCACGCTTGGCTGACATATACGGTCCCCGTTATGATCGGCTTTAAGTCGTAAACCACAAACATCAGGGGCAACAACAAAACGTTTTCTAAAATCGAGTGAACACCGAGCAACTGCCCCTCGAAGGGGAAGAAAGCCAACCAACACAACGTGAGTGCCAGCCAGAAAAGATATTGTGGGAAGATCCGGTTAACCCGGTCCAGCACGAAGCTACCGTAACGGTCCAAACTATTGTAATAGCGCCGGATCGTCGCCGTCATGACAAACCCTGAAAGCAGAAAGAAGGTAATTACTGCCGATACTCCCAGATTAATATGGTGCGCCAATTCGCAGTGCGCAGCGACAACAAGCAGGGCGAGAATGAAGCGAAGTGTGCCAAACACCAATGGATGCAAAAACAGGCTAACAGGCAATGCAACCCCCGAGTGCGCCCGGTCGTGGAAACTGACGGCATACTCCCTCTTCTTCACCAATCACACTCTTGCCTTATCGCTGGCAACAGGTGACGTCGTAAATTTCCAGGATAGTGCTATCTATTTTTAAGGCCTGCAACCGCCCTCGCTTGCCACCTGCTCATCTCTGCCAAACTACGCGCACAGCTTGCAACCGACGTGAACCCATATGGAATTTAGACATTGCTGAATGCCGATTGAATAACGTTTAAATGCCGGTTCCTCAGGACTTCATGAACTTACTCATCACGGGCGGGGCAGGATTTATCGGCCGATTTGTGGCAAAAGAATGTCTGGCCCAAGGACATGCGGTGCGGATTCTCGACTGCTACTCGAAACAAATTCACGGCGAAAAACCCGTGGAATCAGTGAATAATGAGCTGCAGCGATTCGTCTTCGCCGGCAGACGGCGGAGCGATCTCAGCTCGCTTGCGTTCGTGAAGGGCGACGTATGCGATGCGCAAGCTTTGGAGCAAAGTTTGGAAGGCATGGAGGCCGTGATCCACTTAGCGGCGGAAACTGGCACGGGACAGTCGATGTATGAGCTGAGCCGGTATCAGCGAATCAATATCGGCGGCACCGCATTGCTCGTAGAGACCCTTGCCTCCGGCAAGTTTCCCGGTATCAGGCGCGTAATTTTGGCCTCCTCCCGTGCGGTTTACGGAGAGGGCCAATATTCTTGCGCCCGGTGCGGTCTGGTACACCCGCCAGCCCGGAAAATCGACGACATGCAAGCGGGGCGCTTCGAGCCCTTTTGCCTCCGGTGCGGTGATAAACTAATTTGCGTTGCCACGCCGGAGAATGCGCCCCGCAACCCTAGTTCCTTCTACGGCCTCACCAAGGCGGTCCAGGAAGACATCCTTCGGATGTTTTCCGGTGCCAATCTCTCGGTTTTCAATCTACGTTTCCAAAATGTCTTCGGCGAGATGCAATCGCTGCGAAATCCCTACACCGGCATCATTTCTATTTTCTCGGGGTTGGCGCGAGCCAATCAGCCAATAAAGATTTTTGAGGACGGTCTTGAGTCGAGAGATTTCATCCACGTCGAGGATATAGCCCGGGCCGTGGCCGCCTGCCTCATCCACCCGCCACGCGAGGGTGCAATAACACTAAACCTTGGTAGCGGCCTCTCCACCACGGTGCTCAAGGTCGCCCAAACCATCGTGCACCTCAGCGGCAGCCAGTCGCCGATCGAGATCACTGGAGAGTTTCGCGTGGGTGACATACGGCACGCCCGGGCCGACATCTCGGCAGCTCAAGGAATGCTAACGTTCTCCAGTACCATCACATTCGAGCAAGGTATCTCCCGATTCCTCGATTGGGCTTCGCGGGAAGAAGCCCCTGTTTCCACCTACGCTCAATCACTATCCGAGTTAACCGAAAGAGGCCTCCTTCTGAGACGGAACCAAACGACTGGATGAACTCTGACGCACCGTTCATATCGATACTGATCCCCGCGTATAACCGTCCCGAATTGCTTTTGCTCGCCATTCGCTCGGTGCTAGCGAACTCTTTCCAGGATTTCGAAATAATTGTCTCGGATGATCGCTCCCCCCGGCGAGACGAGGTCATCGCCGCGCTCGAAAGTTTCGCCACCGAATCCCGTTTGTGCTGGTTTGTGCAGCCTACAAATCTGGGGTGGTCGAAAAACCGAAACTTTCTACTGGCCAAAGCCCGGGGCCGGTTGGTCTGGCTGATGGGGGACGACGATCTCCTGCCGCCTGACGCGTTGGAACGCCTCGCTCGCTTCGTTAAGAAACATCCCGATCGCGACATCTACGCTTGCGCCTATGAGGTTATCAATGAAACCGGCCGCCACTTGTATGCACGCTCCGCCGGGAAAGAATTGCTGCACGACTGGAGCGATCGCTTTGCGCTTCGGCAACTTCTTAGATCCCAAGTTCTCCCTTTCTGGCTTTTTCATCCCTTCACCTTTGCTTATAGGCGAGAACTCGGTGTACGCTTTCCCTATCGCGAGCAGGCCTATATCGGTGATGATCTCTTCTTCCTTTTCGAATGCGCCGCAGCCGGCAAATCGATTGCCATTAGCCCGGAAGTCATGTTCAGCTGGCGCAAATTCAGCCCACTCACGGCGAAGAGCCCGCATGCCCAGATCAACCTCTCATCTGACATTAACGGCATCCGGGCGCGCGCACGAATCTGCGACCTAATTGAGGCGACCCCTCCGGTGCGCAATTTGGTGCTCGGCCTTTTTCCAGACGGCGATTTTGTCCAGCGCTTCCTCCACGACTCAGTTCGCTCCGGAAACAACGACTCGCACAACGAATTACTGGCAAGAATCATCTCCGACCCCGAATTGGGACCCCGGTTTAAAGATTACCACAATCCTCACCCCGGCAGAGCCAGGCTCAAAATTCGGCTATATATGATCTACGCATTTCTTCGCCTGACCGGTCCTGAGGGCCTCCTCCAACTAATTCGCCGCACGTGGCGGGAACACGTTCAAGTCCCAGACCCCACAAAGATCTGACCGCTTATCCGGGGCCCTGAGCTGCCGCGTATGCCCGCCCGTCAAAATGTTGACCATTTTCTCCATTCCCAAGCCTTTTGTCGGGCACATCGGCGTCATTCAACGCAACGCACTCACTTCGTGGTTTCGTCTTGGTCCCAAAATAGAGGTGCTCCTTCTCGGCAATGATACTGGCGTGGCGGAGGCCGCCCGGGAATTCGGGGCGAAGCATGTGCCCGACATCGCGGTCAACGAATATGGCACTCCGCTTATAAGCGACGCCTTCGCTCGTGCCGCAAACGGTTCGACGCGTCCACTGCTACTTTACAGCAACGCCGACATCCTCTTTGACTGGACCCTTCTGGCTGGAGCTGAGGCGGTGTGGTCCAAACCAGCTTTTCTTCTGAGTGGCCGCCGCTGGGATATGGAAATCACGATCGATCTGGGCGAGGCACCTGAGCAGTTCTGGACTGAACTTTTTGCGCAGCGGATTAACCGCGGCCGACTACACGGATCGGCAGGCATGGACTATATGCTCTTTCGGCGCGACCATAGTTTCAGTATGCCAGAATTCGCGGTCGGGCGGGTGGGCTGGGATTCCTGGTTGGTCTGGAAGTGCCGCATGAGTGGTGTGCCGGTGATCGACGCCACGACCGATGTGCACGTCATCCACCAGAACCACGATTATACGACCCTCAAGCTCGGCTACCAGCACGTCCGCGGCCCTGAACGCGATTTGAATATCCGGGCCGCCGGCGGCCTGTCCCACTTGCTCACTCTGCGTGAGGCCAGCCATCACCTAGTGGGCGGCCTACTGACGCCCCCTTCCTGGCCGGATTGCATATTCGCCATGCTCGGGCCGACGCGGCCTTACCAAAAACTGCTGGCCCTGAAGCGCGCTCTCTCGTAACCACTACCCTTTCACCATGCCTCCGGTTGCCATCATCGGTCTCGGTTACGTTGGTCTGCCGCTCTCGCTGCAATTTGCCCGCACGGGGACGCTCGCCTTGGGCATCGACATCGATCCCGCCAAGGTCAGCACGCTGCAAGGCGGCCGCAGTTACATCGCGCACATCGCCGCGGCGGACATCCAGGCCCAGGTGGCCGCCGGCCGCTTCCAGCCCGGCACGGATTTCGCCGCGCTGCGCTCGGCCGGCGCCATCATCGTGTGCGTGCCCACCCCGCTGAACAAATACCGCGAACCCGACCTCAGCTACGTGGTCTCGACGGCGGAGGCCATCGCTCCGCATTTGCAGCGCGGGACCCTCGTGGTCTTGGAGTCCACCACCTATCCGGGCACGACGGACGGGGAATTCCGCGCCGCGCTCGAGGCCGGCTCGGGGTTGAAGGCCGGCACCGACTTCCATCTCGCCTTCTCGCCGGAACGCGAGGACCCGGGTAATCCACAAAGCGACCTGAAGATCATGCCCAAGCTCGTCGGCGGCCTGACACCCGCCTGCACAGAAAAGGCCTGCGCGCTCTACGCCCGGGTGGTCAAGCAGGTCGTGCCCGTTTCCTCCTGCCGCGTCGCCGAGGCGGCCAAGCTCCTCGAGAACATCTTCCGCAGCGTGAACATCGCCCTCGTGAACGAACTCAAGGTCGTTTACGCGGCGATGGGCATCGACATCTGGGAGGTCGTCGCCGCGGCGAAGACCAAGCCGTTCGGCTTCATGCCGTTTTACCCCGGCCCGGGCCTGGGCGGACACTGCATTCCGATCGATCCCTTCTACCTGACCTGGAAGGCGCGCGAATTCGGCCAGCACACGCGCTTCATCGAACTCGCCGGCGAGATCAACACGGCGATGCCCCGCTACGTGATGACCCGCGCCGCGGAGGCCCTGAATGCCCGCCACCGCGCCTTCAACGGCAGCCGCGTGCTGCTGCTCGGCCTGGCGTACAAGGCCAATGTCGATGACCAGCGCGAGTCGCCCACCTTTGCGCTGATGGAACTGCTCGCCCAAGCCGGGGCGGCCGTCGACTACCACGATCCGTACATCCCCGCCATCAAGCCCACCCGCGAGCATGCCGCCTGGACCGGCCGACGCTCCGTCACTTGGGACCAACCGACGATTTCCGCCTACGACTTGGTCATCATCTCCACCGCACACGCCGCGGTGAACTACACCGAACTGGGCGAATGGGCCCAGGCCATCATTGACACCCGCAACGCCATGGCCGCCGTGCCGGGCGCCGATCGCGCCAAGGTATGGAAAGCCTGATCACCATCCTCATTCCCTGCCGCAATGAGGAGCGCTACATCCGGGCCTGTCTCGAGTCCGTCCTCGCCTTCACGCTGCCGCCCGGCGTGCAGTTTGAGCTCATCGTGCTCGATGGCCGCTCGTCCGACCTGACGCGCGCGCTCATCGACAAGATCAGTGCCCGCGAGCCCCGCGTGCGCTGGCTCGACAATCCCGGCATCACCCAGTCCTGCGCCCTCAATCTCGGCCTCGGGGCCGCCCGGGGCCAGTTCATCATGCGGCTCGATGCCCATACGGAGTATCCCGCCGATTATCTGGCCCAGTGCCACGAGACCGCGGCCCGCACCGGCGCAGCGAACACCGGCGGCGTGTGCATCACGCTGCCCGGCGGCAAGTCTTACCAAGCCCAGCTCGTGCAGGCGCTCACCACCCACAAGTTCGGCGTGGGTGACTCCGGTTTCCGCACCGGGGCCGACGAAGGCCCGCGCGACACGGTGCCCTTCGGCTTTTTCCGGCGGGACCTTTTTGACGCCATCGGTCTGTTCGACGAGCGCCTGGTCCGCGCCCAGGACTATGAGTTCAACCGCCGGATCAAGGCCGCCGGCCACACGGTGTGGCTGAATCCCGCCATCCAATCGCAGTATTACAACCAGCCGACGCTCACGGCGTTTTATGGGAAGCAATTCTTAAAGGAGGCACCCTACAACGCCTACCTTTGGTATCTGGCGCCCTACGCCTTCGCGCCGCGCCACGCCATCACCGGGGTGTTCGCCGCCGGCGTGCTGGGCGGACTCGCGCTGACCCCGTTCTTCCCGCGCCTGATCGGCTGGCCGTTTGCCGCCGTGCTGGCGCTCTATGCCGTGCTCGCCGTCCTGTCCGCACTGCAACAGGCGCTGCGCTTCCGCCAGCCACTGCACTTTGTCTTCCTGCCTTTCTGTTTCTTCCTCTTCCATTTCATTCACGGGCTCGGCGTGCTGGTGGGCCTTGCCCGGTTGCTGACCGGCACCGCGCCCGTGCAGAAAAAATCCGAACCCTGGCCCGGTGCCGACCGTTTCCGCGCGTGGCCCGTCCCGCCCCGCATGACGGATCCCGGACAGGATCGGGAAATCGAACGCCAGCGCTACAACGAGCGGGCCGGCCGGCAGCTGGCGGAGGCCGGGAGCGCCTTGGGACCCGACGGCGCCGCCGCGGTCGATCCGGTGTTGCGCCGACCCTACCTGGTCTACGAGGAACTGGTCCGGCGCGCCGCCCGGCCCGGGCTCGCCGTGCTCGACCTCTGTTGCGGCGACGGCCTGCATTCACTCACCGCGGCGCGCGCGGGCGCCGACGTGACCGCCAGCGACATCGCGGAGAACAACCTCGCCCTGGCCCGGCAGCGGGCGGCCCGAGCGGGTCTGCCGCTCCGCACCGTCATCGCGGACGCCGAAAAACTGCCGCTGCCCGATGCCTCGTTCGACCTGGTCACCTGTGCCGGCAGCCTGTCCTACGTGGACCTGGAGTGCTTCCTCGCCGAGCTCCGCCGTGTGCTGCGCCCGGGCGGTGCGTTCATCTTCGTCGACTCGCTCAACCACAACCCGGCTTATCGTTTCAACCGCTTCCTCCATTTTCTCCGCGGCCGGCGCAGCCGCTCCACGCTGGAACGGATGCCCACGCAGGCCACCCTCGCACGGATCCGCGCGGATTATCCTGACCTCCAGGCGAGCTATCACGGCGTGTTTGCCTTCCTCGCCCCCGTCCTGCGGTTGCTCGGCCCGGCCCGCGCGGCGGAGTGCCTGGATCGCTGGGATGCCGCGCAGCCGGGATTGCACCGCCAAGCCTTCAAGGTGGTCGGCTTCGGTCATCGCCCGGCGGGGTGAGGCCGCGGCGCGGGCTGGCAAATTTGGTTTGCCGCGACCCGGGAGCCGGTCGAGGCTGCTCCCTCTTTTTCCAGCCGATGATGCAAATTCCCTTCTTCCGTTATCCCCACGTTTATGGGCAGCAGCGCGACGAAATCCTCGCCGCCATGACCAAGGTCATGGAGCGCGGCGCGTTCATCCTCCAGGACGAACTCAAGCAGTTTGAGCAGCAGGCCGCCGCCTTCGCCGGCGCCAAACATGCCATCGGCATGGCCAACGGCACTGACACCCTGTTCCTGGCCCTCAAGGCGGCCGGCGTGGGCCCCGGCGACGAGGTCATCCTCGCGTCGCACACCTACATCGCCACGGCCGCCGCCGTCCACTTTGCCGGCGGCACGCCCGTGCTGGTGGAGTGCGGCCCCGACCACCTGATCGACCCCGCCGCCGTTGCCGCCGCGGTGACCCCGCGGACCAAGGTCATCATGCCGACACAGCTCAACGGGCGCACCAGCGACATGGACCGGCTGCAGGCCATCGCGACCAAGCACAACCTGCTGATCATCGAGGATGCCGCCCAGGCCCTCGGTTCCAAGTACAAGGGCCGGTGCGCGGGCACCTTCGGCTTTGCCGGCTCCATCAGCCTCTACCCCGCCAAGGTGCTCGGCTGCTTCGGCGACGGCGGCCTGCTCTTCACCAACGACGACCGGAATTTCACCGCCTTGAAGCAGCTGCGCGACCACGGCCGCAACGACGACGGTCTCGTCGTCCGCTGGGGCATGAACAGCCGCCTCGACAACCTCCAGGCCGCGGTGCTCCTCACCAAGCTCACGATCTATCCGCAGGAAATGGAGCGCCGCCGCCAGCTCGCGCGCCTCTACCGCGACGGCCTGAAGGATCTCGAGGACATCACGCTGCCGCCCGGGCCGGATAACGATCCGGACCACTACGACATCTACCAGAACTACGAGGTGGAATCCGGCCGCCGCGACGCCCTGCGCGAGTATCTCACCGCGAACGGTGTCCGCACCATCATCCAGTGGGCCGGCACCCCGGTCCACCAGTTCAAGGACCTGGGCCTGCCCAAGTTCAACCTGTCCGCCACTGACCGGCTTTTCCAACGCTGCTTCCTGCTGCCGATGAACACCTCGCTGACCGACGCCGAGGTCGCCTACATCTGCGGAGTCATCCGCCAGTTCTACGGCCGCAAATAAAGCGCATGAATCCCGACGCGTTCCACCTCGGCGCCCTGGCCGACCCCAGCCAATGCCACGATCCCGTGGTGCTCGGCGACACCGCGCCCGCGCAGTTGCGCACGTGGCTGCGCAAGCTCATCGAGATCCGCTGCGCCGAGGAGAAGATCGGCGACGAGTTCGGCAAGTCCGTCATCAAGTGCCCCTGCCATCTCGTGATCGGCCAGGAGGCCCCGGCCGTCGGCATCGCGGCGCACATCCGCCGCGGCGACCGGGTGTTCGGCGCCCACCGTTCACACGCCCACTTCCTCGCCCTCGGCGGCTCGCTGCACCACCTGCTGGCCGAGGTGCTCGGCAAGGACACGGGTTGTTCCCGCGGCATGGGCGGCTCGATGCACCTGCTCGACCGGGCCCATAATTTCTTCGGCTCGGTGCCCATCGTCGGCGCCACCGTCCCCATCGCCACCGGCGCCGCGCTCGCCGCACAGATGGAAGGCACCGACGGCATTGCCGTCAGCTACCTCGGCGACGGCGCCACGGAGGAGGGCGTGTTCCACGAATCGCTCAACTTCGCCTCGGTCTTCAAGCTGCCTGTAATCTACGTGGTGGAAAACAACCTGTTCTCCAGCCACCTCCACATCAGCTTGCGGCAGCCGTATGATTCGATCTGCCGGCATGCCGTCGCACACGGCGTGGCCTGGCAGCGGGTGGATGGCAACGACACCGTCGCGATGGCCCGTGCCGCCGGCACGGCCGTCGCCGCCGCCCGCGCCGGGGCCGGCCCGCAGCTGATCGAGGCCGTGACCTACCGCTGGCGCGGCCACGTCGGCCACCGGGAGGACAACGACGTCGGCGTGATGCGCAAGGAGGGCCTGGGGGAATGGAAAAAGCGCGACCCCATCGGCCGCCTGGTCGCCGCCCTGATCGCCGCCGGCCATCTCACCGACGCGCAGCTGCAGGCCGACTGGGCGGAATTCCGCGCGGCGGTCGAGGCCGCCTGGACCCGCGCCGCCGCCGACCCTTACCCGCCCGCCAGCGCCCTGCTCGAACGCGTCTACTCCCAGGAGGCCCGCGCATGAGCACCAGCTACGGCCACGCCCTACGCGAAGGGTTTGCCTATCTCCTCAAAAACCATCCCGAGACCTTTACCATCGGGCAGGGCCTCTGGAGCCCGTGGTATGTCGGCAACAGCATGACCGACCTCGACAAGGAATTCGGCAAGGCCCGTGTCATCGACACGCCGGTCTCCGAGCTCGCTACGACCGGAGTCGCCGTCGGGGCCGCGCTCAGCGGGCGCCGGCCCATCGTCATCCACCCGCGCGTCGATTTCTTCCTGCTCGGCGTCGACCAGCTGGTCAATCAAGCGGCCAAATGGCGCCACATGTTCGGCGGCGATGTCGACGTGCCCGTCGTCGTCCGCGCCATCATCAACCGGGGCGGCGAGCAGGGCGCGCAGCATTCGCAGGCGCTCCATTCGTGGTTCGCCCACATTCCTGGCCTGCGCGTGGTCATGCCCTCCACCCCCGCCGACGCCCGCGACCTGCTGGTCGCCGCCTCGCTCGGGCGCGACCCGGTACTCTTCATCGATGACCGCTGGCTCTACGAACTGGCCGCGGATCTGCCGCCCGTGAATCCGGCGCTGCGGCTGACCGACGTGAAGCCCCGGGTGGAGGTCACTGGCACGGACATCACCCTCGTCGGTTGCAGTTACTCCGCCCATCTCTGCCGTCTGGCCGCCGCGGAACTGAAGACCCGCGGCATCAGTGCCGAGGTCGTGGACCTGCGCGTGATCAACCCGCTCGACCGCGCGGTGATCGCGGCGTCCGTCCGCAAGACCGGACGCCTCCTCGCGGTCGACGGCGACTGGGCGACCTGCGGCCTCGCAAGCGAGATCATCGCCTCGGCCTCCGAACAACTGCCGCCGGCCGCATGGAAGGCCGCCCCGCGGCGCCTGACCCTGCCCGACGCCCCTGCACCCACGAGCAAGCCCCTGGAGCAGGCCTATTACTTCCACGCGGCGGATGTCACCGCCGCCGCCCTGAAGACTCTCGGCCAGTCATGAAGCGCCTCTTTGATCTCACCGCCTCGCTCCTCGGCCTGATCGTGCTTTCGCCCCTGTTGCTGGTGGCCTGCGTCCTGGTCTGGCTGCAGGACCGGCACTCGCCCTTCTACATTCCCAACCGGGTGGGCCGCGGTGAGCGTCCCTACCGGATGATCAAGCTCCGTTCGATGGTCGTGCGCGCGGATGCCACCAAGGTCGACTCCACCGCCAACAACGATCCTCGCATCACCGTCATCGGCCGCACCATCCGCCGCTGCAAGTTCGACGAGATCCCGCAGCTCTGGAACGTGCTGGTCGGCGAGATGTCGCTCGTCGGCCCGCGCCCCAACGTCTCCCGCGAGACCGATCTCTACACCGCCGAGGAGAAGCGGCTGTTGTCCGTGCGGCCCGGCATCACGGACATCTCCTCGATCGTGTTCGCCGACGAGGGCAGCATCCTCGAGGGCCAGCCCGATCCCGACCTGGCCTACAACCAGATCATACGCCCCTACAAATCGCGTCTGGGTTTGCTCTACATCGACCACGCCGGCGTGCCGCTCGATGTGCGCCTGATTTTCCTCACCCTGCTGAGCGCCGTCAACCGCCGTGCCGCACTGGATCAGGTCAGCGCGCTCGTCGCCGGCCTGGGCGCCCCGCGGGAACTCGTCGAGGTGGCCGCGCGCCGCGCGCCGCTCCAGCCCGCCCCGCCGCCCGGCGCCACGGCCATCGTGCAGTCCCGCCAGACCTGACCGCGCCGTGAAACCCTACCAACTCGCCCGCCCGCTCGGCCTGCTTTTCCTCTATTCGGCGTCAATGCTGTTCTCGCTGTGGTTCGCCTACCTGCTCCGCTTCGATTTCCACCCGGAACCCGAATATTTCCAGAACTTCAACCTCATCGCCGCCGGGCTCGTGAGCCTCAAGCTCGTCCTGCTCGTGCTCTTCGGCCAGTTTGGCAGCTTGCTGAGCTACTTCAGCCTCGCCGATGTCCGGCGCATCTTCTTCGCGATGCTGCTCGCCGCCCTCGCCGCCCTGGCGGCTTGGTCGTGGGACGGCATCGCCTATGCGCCACCCCGCGCCGTGATCCTGACCGACTTCATGGCGTCCTTTGTCGTCATCTGCGCCGTGCGGACCGGCTTCCGGCTGCTGCGCGAGGGCTACTTTGAGAAAAATTCCGGCCAGGGCCTGCGGCGCATCGGCATCATCGGTGCCGGCGATGTGGGTGCCTCCTTGGTCAAAGAGCTGACCCAGCGGCGCATCCTCAACATGGCCCCCATGGTGCTCTTCGATGACGACCACCGCAAATGGCAGACCTCCGTCCATGGCGTGCGGGTGCATGGCGCGCCGGAGACCATCCCGGCCTTCCTCGCGACGCAGCCGCTCGACGAGGTCGTCATCGCCATGCCCAGTGCCTCCCGCCGGCGCCTGCGCGAGGTCGTGCAGATCCTCACGGAGGCGGGCATCAAGTTTGCCACCGTGCCCTCGCTGGCGCAGTTGGTCACCGGCAATGTGCAGGTCTCCCAGATCCGCGCCGTCGAGATCGAGGACCTGCTGGGCCGCGAGGCCGTCGACCTGCAGACGGATCGGATCCGCGAGCTCATCCGGGACCAGGTGGTGCTGGTCACCGGGGCCGGCGGCAGCATCGGCAGCGAGCTCTGCCGCCAGATCGCCGGCCATGGACCTCGACTGCTCGTGATGGTTGAACGCAGTGAATACCTCCTGTTCCAGATCGAACAGGAGCTGCCCGGCCTCGCGCCGAAAGTGAAATTTGTGCCGCTTGTGGCGGACATCCTGGACGGCGCGCGCATGCGCGACATCTTCCAGCGCCATGCGCCGGCGCTCATTTTTCATGCGGCCGCCCACAAGCACGTGCCCATGATGGAACTCCAGCCCGGTGAGGCCTTCCGCAATAACGTCCTGGGCACGCGTCTCCTGGCACGGTTGGCCGTCGAGCACCGGGTCGGTCGCTTTGTGTTCATCTCAACCGACAAGGCCATCAACCCGACCAGCGTGATGGGCACCACAAAACGCGTCGCGGAACTGTATCTGCAGGCCCTGCAGGCAGACGGTGCGGGTCAAACGCAGTTCATGGCCGTGCGTTTCGGCAACGTGCTCGGCTCCTCGGGCAGCGTGATTCCCACGTTTCGGAAACAGATAGCCAGCGGCGGGCCCGTGACCGTGACGCATCCTGAGGTCACCCGCTATTTCATGACTGTCAATGAAGCCGTCGGGCTCGTCCTGCAAAGCGCCACCCTCGGCATAGGTGGCGAGATTTTCGTCCTGGATATGGGGGAACCGGTCAAGATCGCGGATCTCGCCCACCAGCTAATCGAATTGAGCGGACTGCGGACAGGCTTAGACATTGAGATCAAATTCACCGGACTGCGTCCTGGAGAAAAATTGTTCGAGGAAATCAACCTCGATTCAGAAAATCTCGTACCTACAGACAATGCAAAGATTCTACGGTTTCTAGGCTACCCTCGGCCGCTCGCAGAGATCGAGACCGGTCTACGGAGTGTCAAGGCCGTCATCATGTACGACGAACGGGTGGGACCGGCGTTGCAGTCATTAGTGCCCGAATACCGCCCGCAAGCGCGAAGCATTTGACCGAAGTCGACTAGTTCCGTTCTTGCCAGCCCGACTGGCTCTACGTAACATATTTTGTGTGCATTGCCAACCGAAGGATCCCAATTTATGGCTCAACTGCCGGCGACCCAACCTTCCTTTTCTTCCCCAGATTCAATCGACCTGCAGGCGCTCGCCCGCCGAC
>CAZZDB010000092.1:0-14839 GCA_964652485.1 uncultured Oleiharenicola sp. | reverse complement strand
GCGGGTGGATGACGCCGTCACCAAGTATCATCCCGATGTGATCTACTTCGACGAGCATGCCGGCGATTCGCAGGTCGACCTGGGCGTGCGCATGGGGCTGGGTCCCCTGGCCCCGCCGCTGGCCGCGAATTACTACAACAAATCCTTGCAGTGGAACCGGGGGAAAATGGACGTCGTGCTCAACCTCAAGGGGGTGGGCGGGCGTTACGACAGTTTCCAAAACAACCCCGAACTGCTTCCCTTTGTTGACCGTTCCTTGGTCAAGAGCACCGAAGCCGTCATCGAATCGCAGATCACCGCCTATCCGTTCCAGACCGAAACCAGCATCGCGGACTGGCACTACCGGGCCGGGCAGGCTTACATGGATGCCAGCACCGTAATCCAGCGGCTGATGCAGAACGTCTCCCGCAACGGCACGATGCTGCTCAACATCACCCAACATGGCCGGGGCGACCTGGATCCTGAGGCAGTCCGCATCTGCAAAGACGTCGGTGCCTGGCTGAAAATCAACGGCGAAGCGGTTTACGCCTCCCGCCCGTTTGAAGTCTTTGGTGATGATGCCGTCTGTTACACGCGCAACCAAGGCAACGTCTATGCCGCGCTCATGGACTGGCAGGGCGGTCCCATCACGCTCAAGGCCCTGCGGGCCGGCGGGTCGACCTTGGGCAGGGTTTCCAAGGTCGAGTTGCTCGGCTCCGATGTCGTGCTGACGTTTGTCCAGAACGAGCAAGGGCTGACGGTAACGCCCGACGGAGCGGTGCAGCCGCTGCCGGGGATTATCAATCAGCGACTGGCCTCAGGGTGCCGGGTCCTGCGCATCACCCATGACAAGGGTTGGTTCAACGACGACGACCCAGGCGCGGTTGCCGCCGGATGGGTTCGCCGCTGCAACCTGGGCAGCGGTGACTTCAACAACGATCTGACCACCAGTGACACGCCGGGTGATGTCTGGGCCTGCTCGTTTGCCGGAACCAGTGTCTCCGTCATCGCCCCGAAAGAAAGCGGAGCCGGGATGATTGAAATCCAGGTCGATGGCCAAAGCCGGGCGACCGCCGATCTGTCCACCACCGGCCCGCGCCTGGCCGAGCAGGTTGTCGGTGAAATAACAGGTCTGACTCCCGGCAAGCATGACATCAGCATCGTCAATCGCGGCCCCGGGCCGGTGGCCGTGGATGCTCTGATCGTCCGCTGAAGCAGGATCCATGTCGCCGATGTGGAAATCAGGGACAACCGACGGACACGGTCCAATTTAGACCGCTCAGGCCGGCGGTCTCACTTCAGCGCCTCCTCGGCCTCGGCTTGGTTCCCGCAGGTAAGGATCATCAGTCCGTGCGGGTAGTGGAACAGCGACATGATATTAAACCCAATGTCCTTCCGTGGATCGGGAATGATCCGGACGATCCGCGCCACGCCGTGGAGACGAATACGGTCCATCGTGCTTTCGATGTGCGGGACACACAGGATCTCCATGGATTGCAGGTCCGTCAGATCGGTCACCAAGTGGATTCCATCGGACATCGTCGCCAAGGCCTCTTGGACGGTTTTCTCATAATGCTCGATTTCCTTGAGTCCGATGCTTCCCGTGAAGGAAAGTCGGAGGAGGTTGCGGGCAGGATCAGCGGCGACGATAATCCGGTTGTTCACAGGACTGCACTGATGTGCACCTTAAGCCGAATCGCAAACGGGGGAGGGCCGGAGCTGAACGATGGCCCGGGACGGCTCAGATGGCGGCCGCGACCAGCTCGCTCGCGGTCTGGACGCACCGAGCGCAGGTCCGGTGCAGGAGATCGTTTTCCTTGAAAAACTTCTGGCCGTCGGCGGTGCGCAGGTCGCAGTTGGTCAGCTCCCGGCAAGCCACGCTCCCGTGCCGGGCCTTGAATTGGGCGATGAACGCCTGCGTCCTGGCGTAGGTATCGTCCGTCTTCGCCCGGTCGTCGCTCTCGCCCCGCCCGTATTTGAGGCTGAGCGCGAGGATGCCGGCGGTGACCGCCCCGCAGAGTTCGCCCTCGCGGGCGACCCCGGCACCAAAGCCGGTGACCAGCTTGAGGGCGGTGTTCTTGTCGAGCTGCAACCGTTCGCAGTTGGCGAACAGGACGGCCTGGGCGCAGTTATATCCCGCGAGAAACTTCGCCGTGGCTACTTGGGGAATCTCATTCGTGTTCATGGTTACGAGTTTCAGTGGAATTGTTCTTGGGGATGCCCTGGGGATGACAGTCTGCGCAGGCGACGGTGTGGACGTTGTGCTTGCTCCCTAGGAAGCGGAACGTCGTGTCCATTTTCTGCACCTCGATGCCGCAATGGGAATCCGCCGGATGGCACGCCTGGCATGACGCCTTGGCGGAGTTGCTGTGGCCCCAATGGCAATCGCGGCAGCTCAGGCCCTCGTGCACACCCGCCGGCGTATGGTCATCGGAGCTGGCGAGTTGGTGGCTCGCGTCGGGCGCGTGGCACTGCAGGCACGGCCGCTGGCGGGGATCACGCGAGACCCTGACGGCACGCCCGCCCTGATAAATGACGGCGACGGGCAGCAGTTGGGCGGGGAAGTGAGCCTGCTCGCGATGATCGTAGAAGCTCGCGACCTGGGTGCCTTCGGCGGCGGCATGCACCTGGTGGCAGGACAGGCACGGGATGGCAGCCTGCGCCGCCCTGGATGGCTCGCGCAGCGTCCAGGCACCGCCTTTGTCGGGTGCGCCGACGAGTTCGGTGACATCGCCTTGGAAAAACATGCCGTGGCAGCGCAGACAGTCGTTGGCGGGCGGTTCCTTCCGGTTGTGCGCCGGATCGATAAAAATGCGGGCATAGGTCGTAGAATGCCGGCTGGCCTGCCAGTCGGCAAACGCCTGCGCGTGGCATTTCCGGCAGGATTCATGGAGTCCGGCAACATGCTTCTCCAGGAGGCGGGCGGGCTGGTCCGGATCGCCGGTGAAGTGCCGGACGACGCGGTCGAGGTGGGACTGGAGGGCGTGCACATCGAGGGTGAGCGAGCCGCCATGGCAGTCGCGGCAGTGGATCGTGCGATGGGTGGAGGACTGCCAGTTGGAATGAACATCCGTCATCTCGTGGCAGGACGCGCATGTGTTCTGCGGATTGCCGAAATGAAAATAGCCGAGCCCGCCCACGGCGCACAGCACGAGGAAGGCACCGCCGTAGAGGCCGAGGCCGAGGACAACCCGTCGCCAGTTCCTTTGGCTCATGCCAGTTTCCCCTTCCAATCCGCCTTGATGTGGCGGCTCACCCAGTAGCCGAGCGCCATGATCGTCAGCACCGGGTTGAACCCGCCGTTGGTGACATGCAGGCCGCCATCGGCCACGAAGAGATTGTCGATGTCGTGCACCCGGCCGTGCCGGTCCGTGACCGAGGTTTTCGGGTCATCGCCCATGCGGCACGTGCCCGCCTGGTGCTGTCCGCTGCGCTGGATCAGGCCCGGCAGAGCGGTCCAGGTCCGCACCGCGCCGGCCTCCTTCAGCCATTGCTCCGCCTTGGACGCGAGGAAGCGCCCCGTCGCGATGTCGTCCGGATGGCGGTTGCCGGAGAGGCGCGCGACCGGGATGCCCCAGTGGTCCCGGACCACGGGATCGACCTGCACGCGCGCCGTGAACATTGGCATCTCCTGCACGGGACCGTGGATGCCGGCGCAGTGCTTGAAGAACCGGCGCTGAAAGTCCTTGTGCTCCTTGCCCCACCGCGCCGCGCCGGGCGGGCGGATGCCCGTGAAGCCATAGGGCGGGCGGATGAACTCGTTGCACAGCGCCCCGCCGCCGCGGAAGCCGGCGTTGCCGTGGTTGAAATCGCTGATGGCGATCGTCGCGCCCGGGCCGACGTCGTCGTAGATGTCCGCGTCGAACAGCCCCCAGGCACCCGAGTAGGCGTGATCCTGCAGGTTGCGGCCCACCCAGTCATGGCGGTTGCCCGCGCCGTCCGGGAACAGCCGGGACTTCGAGTTGAGCAGCAGCCGCGCGCTCTCGATGGCGCCGCCGGAGAGGACGACGAGATCAGCGGTCTGGTATTGGGCCCGGTCGTCCGCATCGAAATACTTCACACCGCGCGTGACGCCCCGGTTGTCCACCACGACCTCGCTGACGATCGTGTTGGTGCGCAGTTCGCAATGACCGGTGGCGACGGCCCGCGGGATGACCGTGTTCTGCGTGCCGTTCTTCGCGTTGATCGGGCAGGCGTATCCGCAACAGGCGCGGTTGTGGACGCACGCGCCGCGGCCGCCATAGGGCACCGAGTTGCGCAACATCGGGATGGGGAAGGGGTGGAAGCCCAGCCGTTTCGCCGCGGCCTCGAGCATCCGGCCCTCGCGACTATGGGAAAAGGCCGGCATCGGATAGGGCCGGCGGCGGGGCGAGATGAAGGGATTGCCGCTCATGTCGCCCGCCACGCCGATTTCCCACTCGGCCTTTTCATAGCAGGGTTCCAGGTCGTCGTAGCTGATGGGCCAATCCTCGAGGCTGGAGCCCTCCGGGGCGCCATATGTCGAGCGCATCCGGAAATCCTTTTCCAGAAAGCGCCATGCCATCGCGCCGTAGCTGACGGTGCCGGAGCCGACGCAAGCGGCGTTGTTGCCATAACCCCATTCGTTGGGATTCACGGTGCTCCACCGGCCGGGGCTGCTCTCATGCACGCGCGGGTGCCGGTCGTCGGGTCCGTAGGCGTTGCCGAGGACGGTCGTGCGCTGGTTGAGGAGTTCATCCTGCCCGTGCGTCTCGAAGCTCACCCAGCCGCCGCGCTCGAAGAGGACGACCGAGAGGCCGGCCTCGCTGAGCTCCTTGGCCACGACCCCGCCGCCCGCCCCGGCGCCGACGACGATCGCGTTCACGTGCCGGAGCGCCATGGTCAGACCCCGCGGTTGCGGCCCACGACCGGAGGATAATCCAGCCCGAGCATCCGGTAACTCGCGTAGTCACGGTTGCCGCCGTGCCGCGGGCTGCCGTAGAAACCCTGCATCGTGTGCGCGAGGACGAGATAGAAGAAGGCCTGCGGCGAAGACGGGTCCCAGAGATCCTTCGGCGCCCGGCCGGACTCGAGCTGGCGCAAGGCCTCGATCTTTTGGGTGGCCGTCAGCGACTGGAAAGAGCCGCCGTGCTCCTGGAGACAGGTCTGGTGGAAGGCCCGGAGCCCGCGCCGGTAGGTCGGCTGGTGGCGCTTGAACACGCCGCACAGCTGACGGTCGATGTAGTTGATGACACCGGTTTCAGCGGCGCCGGGCGCGTCATCGCCTGGAATGAGCTGTTCGCAGATATCGGTCAGCAGCGCGGCCTCCTCGGTGGTGAAGAAACGGTATTGGGTCCGGCCCGGCTGGCTCAGCCGGGTGATCACGCCCGTCGAGCCCGGGGCAATCGTGACGCCGACGAGCCCGACGAGGCCCATCTTCAACGCAGTGCGACGTGATATCGGCCGGTCCGGACTGGAGGGGGGCAGCTTCACAGGCTGCGATCCTACTCTTGCGACCGCCGGCCCTCGCTCCATTTATTGCCGAGAGCGCCGCATGGGTTGACCCGGCCGACTCAGGCCATCGCAATTGGATCAATGACGAAAGATGCGTCCCGACGTTTTGCTGGATCCTGTCCGGAGCGCCCGCCCGTCGGGCCGTTCCCACGAGGGCTTGTTCAGGCCGCGATAACCCAAATGCGCCTCGACCAAGCAGAGTCGCCAGGATTGTGGCGAAGATCCTAGTCGCCCGCTGATCCCGTCCGCCCTTGGTGGCACCGGGGCAAGAGGTGATGCATTGGCATGAATCCTTGCCGTCGGTTTGAATCACTCCACCGGCACGAAGGCGACGCATACGGGTTTGTCGATCTCGACCGAGTTGCCGGTCGGGGTCAGGCGGCCGGTCTTTTCGTCGATGCGGAAAACCGTGACGTTGGCGGACTCCTGATTCGCCGCCAGCAGGAAGCGACCGGAGGGATCCAGGTTGAAGTTGCGCGGGACCCGGCCGCCCGACGCGACATGCTCGACCAGCGTCAGTTTACCGGTGGTTTCATCGATCGAGAAAACGACGAGGCTGTCGTGCCCGCGGTTGGAGCCATAGAGGAACCGGCCGTTCGGGTGCACGAAAACCTCGGCGGTGGAGTAGGTCTTCTTCAGCTCCTCGCCCGGCGGCAGCGTGGAGACGGACTGGACTTCGCTGAGCGTGCCGTGCGCGGCGTCGTAGGCGAAGACGGTCATGGTGCAGTCGAGTTCGTCGATGACATAGACGAAAAGGCCGTCGGGACGGAACGCCAGATGACGTGGGCCGGCGCCGGGCTTGAGCCGCGCGAAAGGCGGATCGTTGGGCGTGAGGGTTGCGGTGGCCGGGTCGAGCTTGAAGACGAGCACCTGATCGAGGCCGAGGTCACACATGAGCGCGAAGCGGTTGGCGGGATCGGCGAGGATGCAGTGGCCGTGCGGCTCCTTCTGGCGCATCGGGTTGATGCTGGAGCCGTGCTGGACGATGGAGGTGGCCGGCGCGCCCAGGCGGCCGTCGGCCTGCACGGGATAGGAGACCATGCTGCCGCCGCCGTAGTTCGCCACTATGACGACCTTGCCCGTGGCATCGACGGAGACATGGGCGGGTCCGGGCGTGACCGTGGATTGCTGGTTCAACGCGGTCAGACGACTGGTGCGGGCATCCACGGCGAACGCACTGACCGACCCTCCTTGGCCGCCCTCGAAGTTCTTGATCTCATTGGAGGCATACAGGAAACGGTGCTGCCGGTCCACGGCCAGGTAGGAGGGGCTGGCGCAGGTGGCCGCCAGTTCGGGAGCAGTCAGCTTGCCGCTGGCGTCGAGGCGTGAGACGTAGATGCCCTTGCTCTTGGCGCCGGTGTAGGTGCCGAGGTAGACCCAGTAGTCCTGGGCCGTCGCAGCCGACGCGCCGACCGACACCGCCATGCACATTGCCGCCAGGCGAATGGGTAGATTCATGCTGCGATTGAACAGGCATCGGGCGGGGGATGACAAGACCAAGGCATCTTCAACCGGGGAATACGCAGGGTCCGCGGAAGGAGGAATGAAATCCTGACTGTTCAACACCAGGACAGTTTTGAACCGCTGATTAACGCTAATTGACGCTAATATCGGATTAGTGAAGATCAGCGCAGATCAGCGTTTAACCAATCTTTCCTTGTCGAATGCCTGAGTCCATCACCCCCGCCGAGGTCAAGCAACGCATTGCCCGACTGCGCGCCGAAGTCGCTCGGCACGACGAGCTTTACTACCGCCGCGCCACGCCGGAGGTCACGGATTTCGCCTACGACGGGCTGAAGAGCGAGCTAGCCGACCTCGAGCAACAGTATCCCGAACTCGCGAGCGCCGACTCGCCGACGCAGCGCGTGGGCGACGACCGCGTCCAGGGTTTCAAGGAGGTCGCGCACCGGCAGAAGATGCTTAGCCTTGACAACACCTACAACGAGGCCGAGCTGCGCGCGTTTCACGCCCGGCTGGTGAAACTGCTCGAGACTGACGACCTGCGCTACACGGTCGAACCGAAGATCGACGGCCTGGCGGTGAACCTTACCTACGAGGACGGCAGGCTCGTGCGCGCTGTCACTCGCGGCAAAGGCGACAAGGGCGACGACATCACGGCGAACGTGCTGACCATCGCCATGCTGCCGCGCATGCTCCGGGGCGCGGCCCCGCGGGTCGTCGAGATCCGCGGCGAGATCTACATGACGCAGCCGGAGTTCGAGCGGCTCAACGCCGAGCGCGCCGCCGCGGGCGAGGAACTTTACGCGAATCCACGCAACACTGCCGCGGGCACAATCAAGCAGCTCGACACCGCCGAGGTCGCGCGCCGCAGGCTGTCGATCGTCCTCTACAGCCTCGGCTATTGCGAACCCGAGGTCGTCCGTTCACAGACAGGGCTGCAGCAGCAACTTCGCGCGTGGGGTCTGCCCGTGGTCGAGAAATACTGGACGGTGCGTGGCATCGACGAGGCATGGACAGCCATCGGCGAGCTCGACCAGCTGCGTCGATCGTTTGCCTACGGCACCGACGGGGCGGTGGTGAAGCTAGACGACGTCGGGCAGCAGCGGACCGCCGGCTCGACCGACAAGTCGCCCCGCTGGGCCATCGCCTACAAATATAAGCCCGACACCGCCCGCACGCGCCTGAAGGCGATCACCATCCAGGTCGGCAAGACCGGCATCCTGAGTCCAGTCGCCGAGCTGGAACCAGTGTTCCTGTCGCTCAGCACCATCAGTCGTGCGACGCTGCACAACGAGGACGAGATCCGGCGCAAGGACATCCGCGTCGGCGACCTCGTCGAGATCGAGCGCGCGGGCGAGGTGATCCCGGCGGTGCTGCGGTCGTTTCCCGACGAGCGGCCGGCCGGCGCGAAGGAATTTGATCTGTTCGAGACCGTCGGCGGCAAATGCCCGGTATGCGGCCACAAGATCGCCAAGGTCGAGGTCGATACCGAAAGTGGTGTCGGTGCCGCGTGGAAGTGCCAGAATTACGAGTGCGCCGCCCAGCGCACCGGCCGGCTCGGTTTCTTCTGCGGCCGCCGCGCGCTTGCGATCGACGGCCTGGGCGAGACGGTCGCCGCCAAGCTGGTCGAGCTCGACCTCGTGCGCGACCCGCCGGACCTCTACGATGTGTCGCTCGAGACCCTCGCCACGCTCAACCTGGGCACGGCGGAGGAGCCGCGCGTCTTCGGCGAGAAGAACGCAACGAAGCTGGTCACCGCCCGCGAGGCGGCGCGGGGCCTGCCGCTGGAAAAATGGCTTTACGCCCTGAGCGTGCCCGACGTCGGCGAGAGCACGGCGCGCGAGCTGGCGCGGCGCCATCGCAACCTGGCCGAGCTGGCCGGCTCGCCACTGCTCCGGGCCGTGCTGCGGAAGGCGGAGCTGGAGGACGAGAAGGAAAACCAGAGTCCCAATTCAAAGAAGAACCCGCCCAAGAACGAGGCGGAACGGGAACGCCGCAAGGCCCGGCGGACCGAGATCGACGCCGAAGTCGCCGCGATGAATGGCGGCGTCCTCGCCGGCGTGCCGGCGGACATCGGTCCCGCCGTGGCGGCCAGCACACTAAACTTTTTCGCCGCCACCCCGGGCCGGCGCCTGCTCGCCAAGCTGCAGAAGCTCGGCATCGACCCGCAGGGGACGGTGGTCGCCGCGGGCGCGTTCACGGGGAAGACGTTCGTGCTGACCGGCACGCTGCCGACGCTGAAACGGGAGGAGGCGGAGCAACGGATTCTCGTGGCGGGCGGCAAGGTGAGCGGCAGCGTGAGCAAGAAGACCAGCTACCTGCTGGCCGGGACCGAGGCCGGCTCGAAGCTCGACAAGGCAAGGGAGCTCGGGGTGCCGGTCATCGATGAGGCGGAATTCTTGCGGATGCTGGGGTAGCTCGATCCACCACACCCCGGCCTGACGGCCACCCCTCTCCAGAGGGGACCCAATCCGTCGATACCCAAAATCCCCTCTATCAAGAGGGGTGCCCGGAGGGCGGGGTGTGTGCTTGAAGCCGGTGGGCTGACGCCAGGTGCGGTCCGGTCTCACGGCCGGTCCGCAGAGGAATGCCCTTGAAGCCGGTTCCGACGCCCGGCAATTTCGCCGGCGCATATGAACATCCACGCATTGGGTTCGCGACTGGCCGCCGGCCTGTTCGCCACCACCCTGGCCTTGGCCGCGATCGGCGGCACCACGTCGTCCCAGTGGGACGCATTTGTGAACGACTACCTCAGCGGGTATTTTGCAGCCAACCCCGCGTTTGCCGTCATGCAAGGAAGGCACGAATACGACGGCGTCCTGCCCGACTGGAGCGAGACCGCCCTGCAGCGGCAGATAAGCTGGCTCGAAGGCCGCCGCAACGCGGCGCTCGCCTTCAAGGACGACACCCTCGACGCCCGCCAGCGTTTCGAGCGCGATTATCTCGTCGCCCAGGTCCGGGGCGACCTGTTCTGGCTGAAAACGGCGGATGCGCCGCACACCAACCCGTATTACTACTCCGATGCGCTCGACCCCGACGTCTACGTGTCGCGCCCCTATGCGTCGCTGAACGACCGGCTGACGGCCTACATCAAATATGCCCGGGCGGTGCCGGGTGCACTGGTCCAGATCAAGGAGAACCTCAAGGGTCCGCAGGCCCAGCCGCTAGTTGCGATCGCGCGGCAGACCATCGGTGGGCTGGCGGACTTCTACGAACAGGACGTGCCGAAGGTCTTCGCCGGCGCGACGACGGGAGCGCGGCAGGCGGAGTTTGGCGCCGCCAACGCCGCGGCGATCAAGGCGGTGCATGAATTCAGCGCGTGGCTGGGCGAGCGGGAAAAGACCGCGTCCGCCAGTTTCGCGCTCGGGCCGGAGAAGTTCCGCGCGATGGTGCGCGAGACCGAGGGGGTTGACCTACCGCTCGACGAGCTGGAGGCCATCGGTCGGAAGGACATGGAGCGCAACCTGCAGGCGCTTAAGGAGGCCTGCGCCCGGTATGCTCCGGGCAAGACGGTGGAGGAGGCAATCGCGCTGGCGTGGTCGCACAAGCCGGCGGGCGGGGTCGTGCCTTATGCGACGCAGCAGCTCAAGGAGCTGCAGCAGTTCGTGCGGACGAACAACCTGGCCAGCATCCCGGGGACGGAGGAAGCCACGGTGAGCGAGGCGCCGGCCTACAAGCGCTGGAATTTCGCCTACATCAACATCCCGGGTCCCTACGAGCATGGCCTGCCCTCGGTCTACTATGTTTCACCACCGGACCCGGCCTGGCCGAAGGAGAAGCAGGACGATTACGTGCCGGGTGTCGGCAGCCTGCTGTTCACCTCGGCGCACGAGGTCTGGCCCGGTCATTTCCTGCAATTCCTTCACGCCAACCGTGCCCCCTCGAAGTTCGGGCAGGTGTTTGTCGGCTACGCCTATGCCGAGGGCTGGGCGCACTACACGGAGGAAATGATGTGGGACGCGGGGCTCGGCGACGGCTCGCCGGAGCTGCACATCGGCCAGCTGCTGGAGGCGCTGCTGCGCAACGCGCGCTATCTCTCGGCCATCGGCCTGCACGCCAGGGGCATGAGCATCGCGGACTCGGTGAAGCTCTTCCGCGAGAAGGCCTACACCGACGCGGGCACGGCCGAACAGCAGGCGAACCGCGGCACCTTCGACCCGGCCTACCTCAACTATACGATGGGCAAGCTGATGATCCGCAAACTCCGTGCCGACTGGACGGCGACGCGCGGCGGCCGGGCGGCATGGCACGATTTCCACGACGAGTTCCTGCAATACGGCGGCCCGCCGATTCCGCTCGTGCGCCGTGCGATGCTCGGCGACGCGGATCAGGGCTCGCTGTTCTGACGGCGGTCAGTCCGAGGCCGGTTTCGGCATGCCTTGGTCGACGGAGGGCGCCCGGTGGGGGGCGGGGTGTGTGCTCCCTCCGCGCCGGCCGGAAATCCTTTGCGCGCCGCCGGCGGCGAGTCCATCCTTGGTTCCGCGTATGCAACCGCCCCGTTGTCTGCTGCCTGCTCTGTTCGCCCTGATCCTGCCGGTGGCCCATGCCATCGAGCGCCTGCCGATCGAGGATTTTGCGCGCGAGCCGGGCGCGGCCCGCGCGCAGCTTTCCCCCGATGGCAAGTTGCTGGCCTTTCTCCGCGATTACAAAGGCAAGGCCACGCTGCACATCGCCGAGATCGACCCAAACAAGGTATCGCGGCTGGATCTCGGCGAGGCGGTCCTGGCCCGGGACGCCGTGAAATCGGTCGGCAGTTTCTCCTGGATCGGCAATGACCGGCTGGTGATCACCACGTTGGTGTGGGACGATGTCATCTATGGCGTGACGGCGACCAATTGGAATGGAGCCCGCAACGTGCCGATCAGCGGCTATGAGGACAACCAGGTGAGCGTCAACAGCGCCAAGCTGCTGGCGCGCGAGGTCATCCATTCCTTCCTCGACGAGGACTGCACCATCCTGATGCTCGACCGGCACCTCAGGGGCGGAGGCAACCCGAAATATCCCGACATCCTGCAGTTCGACACCATGAACGGCCAGGCCAGGACCGTGGTCCAGAATCCCGGGAACGTGACGGCATGGGGCCTGGACTTTGCCGGGATCGCCCGGGTGGGGATCCTGGCCCGCGGCGAGCAGGCCGGGGCCATCTACCGCGAAAACGAGCAGGCGCCGTGGCGCACGATCATGCCGTTGCACGACCGCCCCGGCCTAATGCGGCCGCTCGGCTTCGACGCGGAAGGCGACCGGGTCTTTGTGACCGCCCTGACGAAGGACAAGCGCTGGTCGATCTTCCGGCTGAACCCGGCCGACGGCACCTTGGGCGAACCATTGCTGGAGGATCCGGAATACGACATCATACCGGAGCGGTTCCGGCCTTCGTTTGACGGGGTCCCGCTGGTCGACGCCCTGTTCTCCCGTCACAAGCGGGCCATGGTGGGCGTGCGCTATTTCACCGAGACGGCCCGGATGAAGTGGTTCGACCGGGAATTCGCGGCCTTGCAGGCGTCGGTGGATCGCGCCCTGCCCGACACGGTCAACATCCTGGTCAACACGAGCGAGGACGAGAACCGGTTGCTCTGGCTCGCGTACTCGGATCGGAGTCCCGGGGAATATTTCCTGATGGATCGGGCCAGGCGCTCCATGAAACTGCTGGCGCCGCGGATGAACTGGATCAAGCCCGCCCAAATGGCCCAAATGTTCGGGGTCAAGTACACGGCCCGAGACGGTCTGGTGATCCATGGCTACCTGACCGTGCCGGCCGGGCATGAAATGAAGAACCTGCCGCTCATCGTGATGCCCCATGGCGGACCCTGGGTGCGGGACGTGTGGAGTTTCGACCCGTTGATCCAGTTGCTGGCCAATCGCGGCTACGCGGTGCTGCAGATGAATTACCGTGGCTCCCCGGGTTACGGCGAGGAACTGTTCCGGAGCGCCCGCCGGCAGATTGGCGGGAAGATCCAGGATGACATCGAGGACGCCACCCGCTGGGCCATTGCCGCCGGGGTGGCCGACCCGAGGCAGATTGCCATCATGGGCGCGAGCTACGGCGGTTACTCGACGTTGTTCGGACTCGGCCACAATCCGGAGCTCTACCGCTGCGGCGTCTCCATCGCGGGCGTGACCGATTGGCCCGCGATCTATGATGACCGCCGGGGCGATGCGGACTACAAGGATGCCAACCGGCATTGGCGGCGGGAGATCGGCGACCCCGACAAGGAAGCCGGGATGCTCGCCGCCATCTCGCCGGTGAACTTCGCCGACAAGATCACCGCCCCGGTGCTGATCATCCAGGGCAAGAGCGACCACACGGTGCCTCAGGACCAGGCAAGGCGCATGATCGCGGCCCTGGACAAGGCCGGGAGAAAACCCGAGAGCCTTTTCCTGGCAGACATGGGGCACACCCGCGGCAACGAGAAGCAGCGGACGGAGATCTACGAGGCGATTGTCACCTTCCTGGAGAAGAACCTCGGGCCCGGGTTGAAGTGAGTCACGGTATCGCACCGTCGACCACCACGGCCACCCCGAGAGAGCTCAATATCCGTGCCGCTGCAATTGGGTCTGGAGCTGAACCTGGAAGGACTGGATGTCCGCCGGGCTGGGCTGGTAGCCCTTCTTCGAGGTGTCGAGCATCAGGCGGCCCATCTGGTCGAGCGCCCACTTGCCGGTAACGCCGTCGCTGAAGGTCACATTGCCGCTCACCACGGCCCCGGGCCGCATGATGCGGTCGAGATCAAGGACCACGCCGCCCGGGCCTGCTGGCGGGGCCGGAATGGCCTCCGGCGCGTCCTCGGCGAGGTTCTCGGCGGGCAATTCGTCCTCGTCACCCGCCGCACCAAGGCCGACCTTCTCCTTCATCTTGTCGATAAAGCCTTTTTTCTCGGGCGTAGCCGGGCGGGGCGGGGTAACGGCGGTCGTGGCCTTGGTCACGTCGGACGTATCGACCTTGGGCGCGGGATCCTTCAGCTCGAGATTCAGGTCGTCGACGAGGAACCGGACGTCGCGGTACGTCATCGAGAGCTTGAACTGGTCGGCGAGTTTCTTCTGGACCGCCGAGAGGTTATCGCCGGCAGCGACCCAGGCGGAGACGGCCTGCTTTCGTTCGGGTGTGAGAGTCATGAGGAAAGGTGTTTGAACGCGTGGAGACGCGAAGGAACACGAATAAGAGGCAAGATCCGCCAAACGACAAGAGCAAGGTAGGGCGAGTCGTACCGACGAACCGCGGCTGATCCGGAGACCGGCCCTCGAGCGAGCGTCACTTGCTCAGCTGCGCCTTGAGGAAGTCCACGCTGCCGCTGACCGAGTCGTCCTGCTCCATCATGTTCTCGACCGTCTTGACGGCGTGGATGACGGTGCCGTGGTCGCGCCCGCCGAAGGCCTCGCCGATCTCCTGCAGGGAATGGCGGGTGAGCTGGCGGCAGAGATACATGGCGATCTGGCGGGGAAAGGCGATGGCGTTGGGCCGGCGCTTGGACGTCATATCCGAATGGCGGATCTGGTAGTGCTCGGCGACGCGCTTCTGGATGCCCTCGATGTTGAGGCGGTTCTGCGCCTCTTCCATGAGCACGTCCTTGAGCAGGTGCTCGGCGGTGGCGAGGTCGAGCGGCTTGCCGGTGAGCGCCGCGTAGCTGGAAATCTTAATGAGCGCGCCCTCAAGCCGGCGGATGTTTTTCGAGATGTGCTGCGCCATGAACTCGATGACGGGCATGGGGAGCTCGACCTTGAGCGTGGCGGCCTTGGTCTTGAGGATGGCGACGCGGGTCTCGAGGTCGGGCGACTGGATGTCGGCGGACAGGCCCCACTGGAAGCGGGAGACGAGGCGCGCCTCAAGGGTGGCGATCTCGGTGACCGGGCGGTCGCTGGAGATGACGATCTGCTTCTGGGACTCGAAGAGGTCGTTGAAGGTGTGGAAGAACTCCTCCTGGATGCGCTC
>CAZZDB010000091.1:0-14855 GCA_964652485.1 uncultured Oleiharenicola sp. | reverse complement strand
CCGCCGATCAGGGCGCGGTCGTCGTTGAACTGGCGGTCGCCGTGCAGCTCCTGGAAATCGGTGCAGAGGGCGCCGATGTAATCGAGGGCGTAAGGGCGCTTCGGGTGGCGGGCCACCAGCACGCGCTGCCACGGGGTCAGGTTGGTGTAGATCTCGCGCTTGGTGACGTCGATCTTGGTCTCGATGGTCGCCAGCTCGGCGGACATATCGATGTTGTTCTCCAGCGACTGCTGGTGCAGGGCTTCGAGTTGTTTTTCGAGTTCGCGCAGCGGTTTTTCGAACTCCAACAGGTAGGCGGGTCGGTCCATGAAGCGCGCAGGATAGGTGCCCGGATTGGTGGCTGTCAACGGGGGTATCCGGGGCGTAGGTTTGCCCGTCACCGGAGCTGCGTCCTTACAATCCCTGGGCGGCGTCCGGGTTTTTCAACTGGTCCTTCCAGTCGAGGATCTTGGCCTTGGCGCCGAATTTTTCCGCCATCGGCTTGTCGCCCTTCTCCATCCAGATGCGGGACAGCGTGGTGTTGATGAACAGGTCGTCGGGCCGGACGGCGTGCGCGCGTTCCGCTGCCGCCAGGGCGGCGTCGAAGCGGCGGAGGCTGAAATTGATCTCGGCCAGCGCATGCCAGGCCTCGAACGCCTCCGGCGCGGCGGCCGTGGCCCGGGCGAGCTTGGCCAGCGCGGCGTCGTTGTCCCCCATCGTGTAGTCGAAAGTGGCTTCCTCGATCAGGGTCTGGATTTCCGCCGGGGTCATGGGGTACAAGGGTAGCACAGGGCGCGGACAAAAAGAAAGGCCGGCGTTGCCGCCGGCCTGGAAAGGGTGCGCGAATCCGGCTTACTTGGCCGGCTTGTGACCGGCCTCGATGCTGATGGTCAGGGCGACGTCATCGCCGAGCACCTTGCCGAGCATGGCCGGACCGGCGAGACCGAACTCCGACTTCTTGATGGTAGCGGTGGCCTCCCAGCCGGTGACGGTCGCGCCACCCATGCCGGGGCCGCTGCCGAGAAGCTCGGCCTTGAGCACGACCTCCTTGGTGACATCCTTGATGGTGAGGTCGCCGGTCACGTCGTAGGTGCTTTCGCCCGTCTTCTTCCACGACTTGCTCTTGAAGGTGGCGATGGGAAACTTGGCCGCGTCGAAGAAGTCGGGACTCTTCACGTGGTTGTCGCGCTTCTCGTTGGCCGTGCTGATCGAGGCGATCTCGACCGTGGCCTCGACGCTGCTCGCTTCGGGGGCGGCGGCGTCAAATGTGACGGTGCCGTTGACCTTGGTGAAGCTGCTGGAGAACTTCGACACGAGGTGGCGGAGGCTGAATCCGACGGACGAGTGGACCGGGTCGATCGTATAGGTCTCGGCGCGGGCGGTGGCGAAAAGACCGAGAATAGCCAGAAGGGCGAGGAGGCGTTTCATAAGTGAATAGTTTGGGTGGAAGACGTGGAATAGTCAGTTCTGTCGCTGATGCAACTGGAGAGTGGCGCTTTGCCGTAACGTCATAGAATCAGCATGGCGTCGCCGTAGCTGAAGAAGCGATAGTCCCGCAAAATGGCCTCGGCGTAAATTTTGCGCAGCCAGGCGACGCCTTCGGTCGTGCCGGGCGCAAGGAAGGCCGCCACCAGGCAGAGCAGGGTCGATCGGGGCTGGTGGAAATTGGTGATGAGTGCATCGACTCCCCGGAACAGGTGCGGCGGATGGATGAAAATGGCGGCCTCGGCCAGCAGGTCGCGGCCGGTCGGGGCGCGGTGCCCTGCCAGGAAGTCCTCGATCGTGCGCACCGACGTGGTGCCGACCGCGATGCGCCGGCCCGGCGTGGTGAAAAGCGCCTGCTGGGCGGCGGCGGGAATCTCGTATAACTCGCGGTGGATGGCGTGGTCCTCGACGTTCTCCGTCACGATCGGCCGGAAGGTGCCGAGGCCGACATGCAGGGTGAGATCGGCGAATCCGACCTCCTGTGCGGCCAGCCGGGCGAGAAGCTCAGGCGTGAAATGTAGGCCGGCGGTCGGGGCGGCGGCGGCCACCTGATGCCCGCGGTCGGCGTAAACGGTCTGGTAACGCTCGCGATCGAGGTTGCGCTCCTCGTCGCTGTGCCGCCCCGCGATGTAGGGGGGCAGCGGCATCTCCCCGATGCGGTTGGCGACCGCCAGAATGTCACCGCCGTCGGCGGCGAACGCCACGCGCACGAGGCCGTCGGCGGTCTTCTCCCACACGGTAGCAGTGAAGAATCCCTCGATGCCGAAGTTGGCGCCGACCGGCAGCTTTTTGCCCGGACGCAACAGGCACCACCACTCGCCCGGGGCCGCGGCGGGGCGGAGCAGGAGGCACTCGACGTGACCGCCGGTCGGTCGCGCGGCGTGCAACCGGGCCGGGATGACGGCGGCATTGTTGCGAAGGAGGCAATCGCCGGCCCGGAGATACTCGGGCAAGTCGCCAAAGTGCCGGTGTTCGACGGTGTGCGCCGCGCGGTTGACCACCAGGAGGCGCGACTGGTCGCGCCGGTCGGCGGGCCGCTGGGCGATCAGCCGCGCGGGGAGCTGGTAGTCGAAGAGCGCTGTTTTCACTTCGCCTCAAGGGATTAGGCCGGCGGCGGGATGTCAGCAAAAAGATATCGCGGCCGCCGGGTGACCGGGCCAAAAAGGGCTTGCCTAGGCCGGAGCAAATGCCCCGAATGCGCCTCAATTTTGGCCGCTTTAGCTCAGTGGTAGAGCAACTGTTTCGTAAACAGTAGGTCGTCGGTTCAAATCCGACAAGCGGCTCCATTTTTCGTAGCGGAACCAGCGTCGTTCGTCGCTCGGTGCGGACCCGGGGGCCGGGGTCCCGCGGTGGGTGCAGGCTCGCGCTCCCGGAGTAGCCTCAGTTCATTTCCTGCTGGGCGCGACTGAAGCGGCGGGTGCCACCGGGGAACTGGACCTCATCCTCGACGGACAACGCGGAATCGAGCAGCGAGCTGATGGCGGCGAGGCGGATCTGCACGTCGGCGACGGCGCGCTCCAGCTGGAAGGTCGTCAAGCGCAGTGGTTGCAACAACCACGCGTCCGGCGGGGACGGGGGGAGCGAGTGGGCGGGGGCGCAGGCCACGGACCGGACCCACTTGGCGGCGTACAGGAGGCAGGCCATGCGCTGGTGGCCGGCCGTGCTGCGCGGAAAATACTGCCAGCGGACGGGCTCGGACATGGAAAGGGGAAAATCCCAAAGGCGCAGCAGCGAGGCGCCGGCCTCGGCCTGGGTGAAGCCGAGCAGGGCCCGTTCGTTTTCGCACGCCTCGCGCGGGAAGCCGTGGCTGGCCAGCCGCAGACCGGGGTGGTTCCGCAGGACCCACTCGTCGATCGCGAGCAAACCGACGCTGTGCAGCAGACCGACGGTGTAGGCGATGTCGCGCTCTTCCCCGGTGACCACGGCCAGGATCTCCGCCGCCAGCGCGCAGCTGACGGATGAGCGCCACAATTCGTCCGGTTCGATGCCGTAGGCCTCCAGCGGGCGCACGAGCACCTGCGACGCGACGGCGTAGGCGACCAGTTCATAGACCTGGTTGTAACCGACCCGATGAACCGCCTCCTCCACCGTGAAGCAGCGGGCGCCCTTGCTGTAAAAGGCGCTGTTGGCCGTCTGCAGCACGCGCGCCGCGATGCCGGGGTCGACCCGGACGAGCTGCACGATCTCCTGCATGGATGAGTTGCCGTCCATGAGGAGGCGTTTGAGACGAGGCAGGACCTTCGGCGCGGACGGCAGATGGCGCAACTCGCGGACCACCTGTTCGGGAGTCAGTGAACTGAACTTGAGCGCGGCGGTGGAAGGCAGCATGGGAATGGCACTCCTTATCGGACCGCTTTGGAAAAACTTTTGCCCAACCGGTTCATGGTGTGATCCGCGCTTGTTGCCGTCGATCAGACGCCGAGCAACTGCCGTGCGCTTGCCAGGAGACTTTCGACCTCCGGGGCGCAGTCCCGCAGCTGTTGTTCCGAGATCTTGAGGGCCAGCAACATCATCTTGTTTGGCGGTATGACCGGCGTTTCGGGAGGGGCGGAGACGAGTGTGCGGAGCCACCGGGCCGAGGCGAGAACACAGGCGAGCTGGCGGTGGTGGGAGGCGCACTGGGGCGCATACTGGCAGCGGACGGCCTCGACCACGGGGGCGGAAAAATCCCAGGCGCGCAACAGGGCGGCGCCGGCATCGGCCTGGTCGTAGCCCAGGAGGTTGCGCTCGGCGTGCGACCACTCCTCGGTCTCGTCCTGCCAGGGCAGAACGGTGCCTGGCGAGATGGTCTGGACCCAGGCGTTGATGACGAGCATGCCGACGCTGTGCATCAGGCCGGTGGTGTAGGCGAGGCGTTCGTCGCCGCCGGTCAGGCGGGCGACGTGCTCGGCGGCCACGGCGCAAGCGACGGTCTCCTCCCAGATCTCGTGTGAATCGACGGCGTAGGCGGGCAGGGGATGGCTGAGCGCCTCGCAGCCGGCGACGATGAGGGCGAGGCGGTGCACCTCGTCGAATCCAAGCCGTTGGACGGACTCCTCGATGTTCTCGCAGGGCGAGCCGAGGTTGTAGACCGGACTGTTGGCGATGCGGACGATGCGGGCCGCCAGGGCGCGCTCGACGCGAATCACCGACACGAGGTCGGCCACACTGCTGGTGTCGGTACCGATCATCTGCTGGAGCCTCAGCAACACCTTAGGGGAGGGCGGCAGCGTCTTCAGCTGCTGCACCAGGTCTTCGGGGGTTGCGAAGCGGGTCAACGAGGCAGTGTCGAACATGGGTATATTCATCGGTCTTCTAGGGAAATCCTTTAGCGGAATCCCGGAAACCCCCTTCCGAACAAAAGAGGGGCAACTCCGCCCGGAAGCTAAATTCAGGGGCCAAGCGGACCGATAGATCCGGTGTGGTAGCTAACATCCCTTCACGTCCTGTGATTCTGCACGGGCCGGCCCGCCGCATTGCCCTGGGCTGCGCCTGGTTGGTTCTGGCGATCACTTGCGCGGCCCTCTTGGGGTGGTGGTTCCAGGTGCCTTGGCTGCGGGCGGTTGTGCCGGGCACCGTGGCCATCCGTCCGAACACCGCTCTCGGCATGGGGCTGAGCGCCGTGGCGATCTTGCTGCTCCGGCGCGAGGAAATCACGGCCGGACGCCGCTGGGCCGCCCGTGGGCTGGGGATCCTGGTCGCTCTCCTCAGCCTGCTGCCGCTTTTCCAATATGCCACCGGGCTTGACCTGGGAACCGACCGGATGCTGGTCGGGGGCCTGGTGGACGCCGCGGCGGCGTACCAGATCCGGACCAGTGTGTTCGCTGCGCTGGGTCTCCTCTTTCTGGCCGTCGCAGTCTTTCTCCTCGCGCACCCGCAGCCCCACATTCGTGCCCGGCACCAGGTGGCGGCCCTCGCGATGGCGGCGGCGGCGCTGCCGTCCAGCCTGGCGTTCTTCCTGAGCGTGACGGACGGGCGGGCCTACAGAGGGTCCATGGTGATGGGGGTGAATGCGACGCTTTGTCTGCTGCTGCTCACGGCGAGCCTGTTGGGCACGCGGCCGGCCGAGGGGGTGATGAAGCTCCTGCTGGCGGGGGACGCGGCGGGCCTGCTGTGCCGGCGGATGGCGGTGGCCCTCCTGCTGTTGCTGCCCGCCTTCGCCTGGATCGGATTGCGGCTGGGGCGGTTGGGGGCCTGGCCGGTCGAATTGAGCGTCGCGGTGCTGCTCGTGCTTTGCATGGCGCTGATGACATTCATCACCTTCGTCACCGCCCGCACGCTCAGCCGGCTCGACCGGCAGCGGGAACAGGCGGAGCAGGGCCGTGAGCGCGGCTTCGCGCGTCTGCAGCAGCAGGCCGCCACGCTGCAGGAGGAGGTGTCCCGCCGCACCGAGGAGCTGGCCAATGAGGTTCGGCGCGCGGAGCGCCTCGCGCTGGTCGCCCGGCACACCACCAACGCCGTCATCATCACCGATGCGGCCGAGCGGGTGGAGTGGGTCAATGACGCTTTCCTGGCGATGACGGGCTACACCTCCGTGGAGGTGCAGGGCCGGCAAACCCGCGGCCTGTTCACCGGGCCGGCAACGGATCTGGCCGTCATCGAGACCAAGCGGGCGCGGCTGGCGGCCGGCCAGAGTTTCAAGGGCGAGCTGTTCCTATACGCCAAGGAGGGGCGCGGTTTCTGGGTGCGGCTCGACACACAGCCCGTGCGGGACGCCGCGGGCTTGCTCCGGCATTTCATCACCATCGCATCGGACATCACCGAGGAAAAACGCGCAGCCAAGGCCCTGCAACTCAGCGAGGAACGCTGGGAGCTGGCCCTCGATGGCAGCGACGACGGCGTATGGGACTGGAGCATGGCGGACGACACGATGTGGTTCTCCGCGCGTTGGAAGGCGCTCATCGGCTACGCCGAGGACGAATTTCCCTGCAACTTCGAGGCCTGGCGCGGGGCGCTGCATCCCGACGACTGGCCCTGGGTCCAGGCGACGCTCGATGCCTACCTGACGCGTCGCAGCGAGCGATACTCCGTGGAATTCCGCATGCGGCACAAGAATGGTTCGTGGCGCTGGATTCTGTCGCGCGGCAAGGCCTGCTTCAGTCCGGAGGGCCGGCCGCTGCGGATGATTGGTACGCACACCGACGTCACCTCGTGGCGTGAGACCGAGCTGGAGCTCCGCACGCAGCGCGAGCAATCCGAGCAGCTCAACGAGCAGCTGGAGACCGCCATCGCCGGCGCGCAGCAGTCCGCGCTGGAGGCCAACCTCGGCAGCCAGGCCAAGAGCGAGTTCCTCGCCGTCATGAGCCACGAGATCCGCACGCCGATGAACGCCGTGATCGGCTTCACCAGCCTCCTGCTCGACACCCCGCTGACGGCCGAGCAGCGCGACTGGGTCGGCACCGTGCGCAGCAGCGGCGAGGCCCTCCTGACGATCATCAACGACATCTTGGACTTCTCCAAGATCGAGTCCGGCAAGCTCGAGCTCGAACAGCAGTCGGTCAGCGTGCGGCAATGCATGGATGACGCCCTGAGCCTGCTGGTCGACCTGGCGCGGCGCAAGGGCCTCGAGTTGAATGCCACGGTCGACCCGCATGTCCCGAGCTGGATCACCACCGACGGCACGCGTCTGCGGCAGGTCCTGCTCAACCTCATGGGCAACGCCATCAAGTTCACGCAGCGTGGCGAGGTCGAGGTGCGGATCGCCCCGGAGACGGGGCCGGCCGGCGAGGCCCTGCTCGGCTTCAGCGTGCGCGACACCGGCGCCGGGATCCCCGCCGACCGCCTCGACCGGTTGTTCAAACCCTTCAGCCAGGTCGACTCCTCGACCACGCGCAAATACGGCGGGACCGGTCTTGGCCTCGCCATCTGCAAGAGCCTCGTGAAGCTGCTGGGCGGCTCCATTGGCGTGAAGGAGTCTTCCGCGGCAGGCACCACCTTTCACTTCACCATCCTTGGCACCCCGGCCGACCTGCCGGTCGAGATGTCGTTCAGTGACATGGCCCACGCGGCCGCGAAGGCCCCGGCGCCTGGGCCGGAACCGGTGTCCGGCCCGCCGGTCGCGGCCTCGCTGGACATTTTCCACACCACCGGTGCCCCGAAGGCCGTGGGCACCATGGCGCAGCGCCATCCCCTGCGCATCATTGTAGCGGAGGACAACATCGTTAACCGGAAACTCGTGGAGCAACTGCTCCGCCGGCTCGGCTACCTGGCCGATTTTGCCTGCAACGGGCGCGAGTGCGTCACGATGCTGGCGCAGCGCGGCTACGACATCGTGCTCATGGATTGCCAGATGCCGGAGCTAGACGGCTACGAGGCGACCCAGCAGGTCCGCGCCGGGGCCGCCGGCGCGGCCCGCGCGTCCATCCGCATCATTGCACTGACGGCCCACGCCATGGCCGGGGACCGCGAGAAATGCATCGCGGCCGGCATGGACGATTACCTCACCAAGCCCATCCAGCCGGCGCAGCTCATCGCCGTGCTGGAGGGGGTGAAGCCCGCCGCGAAGGTGGCGTGAACGGCCCCCCGGCCAACCGGCGTCTACGGGCGTTCGCCCGCGAGCGACCGTTCCAGCATGCGCGCAAGATGGATCTGCTCGGGACCGACCTGTGCGAGCCGCAGGGCCTGGCGGAAACTCGCCGCGGCTTCACAGTGGTTGTTCTGCCGCCACTGCAATTCGCCGACCACGGCATGGAGCAGGTAATTTGACTCCAGGCGGTCGCGCCGGGGCATTTCCGCGATGGCGTCGAGTCCGGCCTGCGGCCCGTGCAGGTGGGCGACCGCCACGGCCCGGTTCAATGCGACGACGGGGGACGGCTTCAAGCGATGGAGCTCGTCGTAGTGCCGCAGGATGCGCGCCCAGTCCGTGGAAGCATAATCCGCCGCCGTGCAGTGGATCGCAGCGATGCCGGCCTGCAGGTGATATTCGCTCAGCTCCTCACCCTGCGCCGCTGCCGCGAGTTCGACGAGGCCCCGCGCGATCAACCCCTGGTCCCACTTGGAGCGGTCCTGATCGTCGAGGCGTAGCAGGTCGCCCTGCTCGTCCAGCCGCGACGGGAAGCGTGCCGCGGTCAGCAGCATGAGGGCGAGCAGTGCGTGGGTCCGCGGCGTCCGTCCGGCCGGATGGGAGAGCAGCAGCGAGGTCAGCCGCATCGCCTCGTGGCAAAGATCCTCGCGCAGCAGCCGCTCGCCGGCGGAGGCCTTGTGCCCTTCGTTGAACAACAGGTACAGCGCCGCCAGCACGCCATCGAGCCGCGGCGTCAGGTCCTCGCCGTCGGGCATGTCGAAGCCGAGGCCGGCGTCGTGGATGCGCTGCTTGGTGCGCGTGATCTGCTTCTCGATCGCCGCCTCGCTGGTCAGGAAGGCGCGCGCGATTTCTCCCGTGCTGAAGCCGCACAGGACCTTCAGTGCGAGGACGACCTGGGCGTCGGGCGCGACCGATGGATGGCAGCACACGAACATCAGCCGTAGTGCGTCGTCCCGGATGACCTGGGCGTTCTCCCAAGCGACGGCCGGCGTCGCCAGGTTCTGCTCCAGATGCGAGATAATGGCGGGCTGCTTCAGCTGGGACATCCGCTGGTGCCGGAGGGCGTCCTTGGCGAGGTTCATCGCCACGCGGGTGATCCAGGCCGAGGGATTGGCTGGCACGCCGCCCATCGACCACGTGCGCAACGCCCGGAGCATGGCCTCCTGCGCCACATCCTCCGCGAGCGACAGGTTATGCACGCCGAGGAGCCGGACCAGCGCACCGTGCAAGCGTCCGGTTTCGTGGCGAAAGAAATGTTCAACCAGCCCCGCGGGAGGCGTGGTGGGTGGCGGGGCTGGAAGGTCGGCCGACACGTGGCTCAGCCCGCGGTGACTTCCTGCTTGCTGCGACCGCGGGCGCGCGTGGTGACGCCCAGATGGCAGTCGGGGGTCATCTGGCGCACCTCGATCATCATCCCATGGGCCAGGCCGGGATGCTTCCGGGCGATGGCGGTGGCCTCTTCGAGGTCGCTGACCATCACCGTAACGTAACCGCCGATCGCCTCCTTGGCCTCGGGAAAGGGTCCGTCGGTGATGCGGGAGCCACCGGGGCCGGAGACGAGGCGGGTCTCCATTTCCAACGGCTGGCCCTCAATCGCCTTGCCCTGCGCCACCAGACCCTCGAACCACTCATTCCAGCGGGTCACGCACTGCTGGCGTTCCTCGGGGGACAGGTGCTGGAAGTTCTCGGGTCCGGTGTTGCGGAACAGCAGCATGAAGGGAGTGGGCGTGGATTGGGTTTCCATGGGGAGGTTGGGCTTGTGGGTTGGATTGGGGTCTCTGACTACGACGGATGTTACGTGAAGAAACAGACACTTGGCAAAAAATTCCTTCGAGTGTCCGAAACGACCCGGTTCGTCCGTCGGGATCATGAACCCACCACCATCTCCGAGGAACATTCCCCATGGCTATGAACAACCTGATCTATCCCCCGATCGCATCCCGTGAACAATGGCTGGCCGCGCGCGTGCGGCTCTTGGAAAAAGAGAAGGAATTGACCCGGGCGCGTGACCGGTTGAACCGCGAACGGCGCGAACTGCCGATGGTCCGGATCGACCGGCCATACGTTTTCGAGGGACCGGACGGCCAAGCCGGCCTGGCCGACCTCTTCGCGGGGCGCCACCAGCTCGTCGTCTATCATTTCATGTGGCGGTGGGAGGCGGGAGAGCCGCTCGACGAGGGCTGCCCGAGCTGCTCGGGCTGGGCCGACGAGATTGCCCGCGGGCATCTGGCGAGCCTGTGGGCCCGCGGCACCTCCCTGGTGCTGGTCTCCCGCGCGCCGTACGCGAAGCTGGCGGCCTTCAAGGCCCGCATGGGCTGGACGATTCCGTGGTATTCCTCGTCTGGCAGTCCTTTCAATTTCGACTTCAACGTGAGCCTCGATGAGTCGGTCGCGCCCTTGGTCTATAATTACCGCTCCAAGGCCGCGCACGAGCAGGCCGGCACCGGCTATTATTTCCAGGGCGGGCAGCCCTTCGACCTGCCGGGCCTGAGTTGTTTCCTGCGCAAGGACGGGGAGGTCTTCCACACCTATTCCACGTATGGCCGGGGTGCCGAGGCGGCCGGCGGCGCCTACTGCCTGCTCGATCTGACTGCCCTCGGCCGCCAGGAGGAATGGGAGGAGCCGAAAGGGCGGCTCACCGGTCTGGGGGCGCCGGCCGGCAGCGCCAAGATCCGCTATCCAGACCAATACGATGAGTGATTTTCCGGTCGTTCCCGCCGGTGTCCGCCGCTGGAAAACGGTCTGCCGTTGGACGCTCGCCGGCCTGGCCGGTGCGCTAATGCCCAAGTGCGTCCTGTGCGTGGCCGGCTATGTGATTCTTTTCACCGGAGCTGGAGCCGGCGTGAAGGAAATCTGCGGCGCCATGCCGCTCTCGCCGTGGGTTCTGGTGCCCTCCGGTGTCGTCGCCGGCTGGATTGCGTTGGCGGCCGGCCGTCTCCTCCACGGGTTCCGCCGTCCGGCAAAATCCGCTGTCCCGAAAGTGCCGGTTCGTTCGTCGTGATTGTGAACCGTCGAATCCCATGCTTTCCGCCACTGTCATCCTCATGCTCCTGGTCGCCGTTGTCGCAACCGACCACGTCGCTCCTGACGATGACTCGTCCCGCCGCTGAGGCTCGCGGCTGATCCCATGAAGTCCGCCGACCTCGCCACCATCGGCCACGAGCTTGGCTACCGCGCCCAGCGACTGCCCGGCCATGCGTCCAGCTTGCCTGATACAACCATGCACGATACCCGCATAAACATGATGTTCATGAAGCTCGACCGGTTGCGCGCCGACCTGGTCGATCTGGCTTACGAACTGGAACGTCAACGCCGGCTCGACGCCGCCGACGTGGCAATCTCGACCTCAATCCGGGTGGGGGAGCTGCGGGAGGAACTCGCCGTACCTGCCGTGAAGGCGGAGCCGGTTGGCGAGTAGATTCCGCGCTGAGCGAGCGGCGGACCGCACAGGTCTGCAAGCCGGGATCTTTGCATGAAAGAATTTTCCTGACGACTCGACGCATTTAAAGGCGCGTTGAGTTTTCGCCGGGTAGGAAATCATCCGGCAAGAGCTCAGCCCAGCGAACTCGGTGATTGATTCCCAGTGACTTGTCCGCTTCATCTCCCTCGCGGGCCGCAAATGAATGACTCAACCCAGTTGAGCTGAGTAACATTGATCGGCGAAAGTCAGATGAAGATCGTACCTCTGGCAGCGGGCATTCTTACACTCAGCACCAGCCTCGCCAAGCCTCGGTGGTCCATCGTAGCTTCGCACCACCATGAGTGATCTCACCAAGCCCATCCTTTTTTTGGCGACGGCAAACGCCGAACGATCGCGAGATTTTTATCAGCGTGTGCTCGGCTTGGATTTTGTGGCGGACGAGCCGCCCGCCCTGGTGTTTCAAGTCGGACATTCGATGCTACGCATCCAGAAGGTTGATTGTGTTCAGCCCGCTGCATACACGGCGATGGGATGGTCGGTTTCCGATATTCGCCGGACTGTGCAGCATTTGCGTGGAACGGGAGTTGTCCTCCAGCGTTACCAAGGGATGAAGCAGGACGACGATGATATATGGCATGCACCTAGCGGAGCGTTGGTGGCCTGGTTTCTCGACCCGGATGGCCACGTGCTATCGTTGACACAGTTGAAATGACGACCGGGTCCAACAACTCGCTGCCCGCAACGCGGGGTGGCGGTGCCAGTTCCGCTTCGCGGTTTACGTCCATTGGTTCCGCGAGCCTGAGTCCGGGACGTCAGGCAGGGAGTAATCCGTAAGATGAGGCCGAAAATGATCATCCCGATGCTGGTTTGCCGCGATGCGGCCGCCGAGATCGCCTTCTGCCAGCACGCGTTTGGCGCCACGGAACTGTCGCGCAGGGAGGGTGGAGGTGGAACCGTCGTTCACGCGACACTGAGGATCCACCAATCATTGATCATGGTCGATGACGAGTCCCCCCACCTTGCCAGCCGGGCTCCTGGGAAAGACGGTGGCTCCCCGGTCGTCATCTATCTCTACGGCGACGAGGTTGACCCGGTCATCGACCGGGCGATCGCGGCCGGCGCGCGGGTTCTCCTGCCGGCCACGGATCAATCTTGGGGCGACCGGGTGGCCCGGATTGTCGACCCGGAAGGGCACGTCTGGAATGTTGCCGCGCGGACTGACGCCGAAAAAGCCTGACCAGCGCACAACGTCCACCGGTCGGGTCGGATGGAACCCGGACTCTCCGGGAGGCGAGTGACCTGACGCTCCCACCGGGATTCGCCAGGAGGAGGACTGGGCGAGGCCGAGAGAGAGGAGATCTTCTTAAACCAGCAGCAGTGCCGGTTTCTCGAGCAGGTCCTTGAGCGCGGCGAGATACAGGGCGCCGACCGCCCCGTCGAACACACGGTGGTCGCAGCTCAGGGTCATCGTCATCGTCTGGCCGGGCACGACCTGGCCGTTCCGCACGACCGCCTTGGCGACCGTGGTGCCGACGGCGAGGATGGCGGCGTTGGGCGGATTGATGATGGCCGTGAATTTCGGGATGCCCATCATGCCGAGATTGGACACGCAGAACGTACCGCCCGTGTAGTCGGCGGGCGTGAGCTTCTTGTCCTTGGCCTTTTTGCCGAGGGCCTTGGCTTCGGTGCTGATCTGGAAGATGCTCTTCAGGTGCGCGTCGCGGATGACGGGCGTGATGAGCCCGTCCTCCATGGCGACAGCGAAGGCGACGTGCGCGGCGCCGTGGTGGCGGATGTGCGTGCCCTCCCACGAACTGTTGACGGCCGGCACGCGGCGCAGCGCCTCGGCGCTGGCCTTCAGGACGAAGTCGTTCACGGAAAGCTTCACGCCTTCCTTCTCGAGGCCGGTGTTGAGCTGCGCGCGGACCGCCAGGAGCGGCTCGGCGTCGATCTCGATGTCGAGGTAGACGTAGGGAATCGTCGTGGTGGATTCCACCATGCGCTTGGCGATGACGCCGCGCATCGTGGACACGGGCGCGAGGCGCTCCTCCTGGACCGGCCCGCGGGAGAAACCTGAAGCCTGAGAACTGAAACCTGAGGACTTGGCAGCCGGAGCCGCAGCCTTGAGCAACGCGGGATTGGCCGCGGCGGCGAGGACGTCGGCCTTGACGATGCGGCCGTGCGGACCGGTGCCGGTAACGCGCGAGGCGTCCACTTGCTGGGCGGCGGCGATCTTTTTCGCGAGCGGGGAGATGCGCAGACGCCCATCAGGGGACGGAGGATTGACGACCGCGGATGGTGCGGCAGGAGCCGGTGCGGCGGCGGCCGGTGCCGTGGGAGGAGTCACGACCACTGGGACCGGTGACGTCGGAGCCGGGGCTGCCTCTGATTTTTGTTCTCTGACCTCTGTCTTCTGAGCCGGGGCGGCCGGGGCCGCAACAATCTCACCGGGCTTGCCGACGGCGCAGAGCGCGGCGCCGATGGCGACCTGCGAGCCGGCCTCGGCGAAGATCTTGATGAGCGTGCCGGTGAAGAACGACTCGAGCTCCATCGTGGCCTTGTCGGTCTCGACCTCGGCGAGCATGTCGCCGGCCTTGACGGCGTCGCCTTCCTTCTTGAGCCATTTGACCAGCGTGCCCACCGTCATGGTGTCGCTGAGTTTGGGCATGTCGATGATGTCGGCCATGGGGAAAAGTGGTTAGCAGGGAGCGAAGCGCAAGGAGCAGGGTTATTTCATCGTTTCCAGCGCGGCCTGGAGGATGCGGTCCACGGTGGGAAGCTGGAGCTTTTCCAGCGGAGGCGAGTAGATCGCCGGGGAGTCGATCGAGGTCAGGCGCTTCACCGGGGCGTCGAGGTAGTCGAACGCCTTGTCCGAGATGATGCAGGCGACCATGGCGCCGACCGAGCAGAAGGGCTTGGACTCCTCGACGTAGAGCGCGCGGTTGGTCTTCCGGACGGAGTTGAGGATCGTCTCCTCGTCGAGCGGGCGGATCGAGCGCAGGTCGATGACCTCGGCGTTGATGTTGTGCTTGTGCTTGAGCAGTTCGGCGGCCTTGAGCGCCATCTGGATGGCCCGGCCATGGCCGATGATGGAGAGGTCCGTGCCCTCACGCAGGATGCCGGCCTTGCCGAGCGGGACGAGATACTCGCCGTCCGGCACCTCGCAGGATTCGCCGTAAAGGAGGGTGTTCTCCATGAACATCACGGGGTCGTTGTCGCGGATGGCGGACTTCATCAGGCCCTTGGCGTCATAGGCGTTGGAGGGGACGACGACCTTGATGCCGGGGTGGTAGGCTGCGATGGACTCGGGCGTGTGCGAGTGCGTGGCGCCGACGTTGGTGCCGCCGTTGGCCGGGCCGCGAACGACGATTGGGCAGTTGATCAGGCCGCCGGACATGTAGCGGATGTTGGCCGCGTTGTTGAAGATCTGGTCGAAGGCGACGGTATAGAAGCTGAAGAACATCAGCT
>CAZZDB010000090.1:0-15106 GCA_964652485.1 uncultured Oleiharenicola sp. | reverse complement strand
CCCGGCTGAAGGATGACGACGTCATCAGCGCCAAGTCCCGCCCGGAACTCCACGGTTCGGTCAGCTTCACCATCGGCCAGGGCGGCGGCCGCACTTTCCGTGGGACCGATCTTTGGCTCAGTTACTATATTCCCGATTACGGACTCAGCCTCAGCGTCGGGCTGAGCCAATATTCCGGCGGATTCTTCCCCTTCGGTTATTATTCGGGCTACGATCATTGGAATCCCGTTTTTCGCGGCCCGCTTTTGCTCGACACGCCTGATCGCGGTTTCCGAAACGACGATTTTTCCGCCGTGATGGACCAATCCTCACGCGATGCGCCGGCCTGGGGCTCCGTCTATTTCAGTCGGGGCCGCCATTGATCCTTTGGCGTTCGGCGCCCGCCCTGACCAACTGACCGCCGGGGAATGGGCCACAGTCGAATAGGATTTGATCCGCGGGCGCGGGGGGCTAGTCCCCTGCCATGCATCTCCTCCCCGTCCGTCATGTCGGGCTTTTGTCGTCCCAGCGGCTCTGCCGCTTTGCGCTCTTGATCGGCCTGGCCGCCAGCCTGTGTCATCGGTCGTCCGCCCAAACACCCCAAACCGCCGCCCCGCCGCCCGTCGCGCCGGACCCCATCGAGGGCCTCTGGACCGGCAAGGTCACTGCGCCGCAGGGCGTGGAGGCGGATATTGGCCTGGCGTTCTTCCGCACCAAACACGGCAACCTTATCTTCCGGCTGAATTTCCCGGCGATGTTCACCTATGATGCCACGTTCGAAATCCCGGTCGAGACCGACGGCCACGGCAACTACACCATCACGCCGGCCTTCAACACGAGTCTCCACCTCGACGGCGACCGACTCACCGGCTCCTTCACCCTGGGGAAGCTTCCGCTCGAACTCAGGCGGGGCGGCTCCTTTCCGCCCAAACCCGCACCTCCTTCGCACCCGGCCGCGCCCGCGCCGCTCTGGACCCATGCGCTCGGCTCCGGCACTTGGGCTCCTCCCGTCGTTGATCAAAACACCGTCTACATCGGCACGAGCGACGGAAAATTCCACGCGGTCAATGCCGTCGACGGATCCAGCCGCTGGGCCTGGTCGGGCGCCAAGGGCATCGACGGCCGCGCCGTCGTGGGCGCCGACACGATCTGGTTCGTCGACACCGGCTGCAACCTGGTCGCCCTAAATCGGGCCGACGGTTCGCTGCGCTGGAGGACTCCGCTGCACGATGAAAAGATCGCCGGCCGGCCCGTGCCCGACAATCCCACCTTCAACCACCGTGCCGCCACGCCGCTCCTGCTCGACGGCGTGCTCTACGTCGGTTCCAGCGACGGCGGACTCTACGCCTTGGACGCCGCCACCGGCACCAGGCTCTGGCGGCACGAGTCGATGGCGCCCGTCTTCTCCGGCGTCGCCCTCCAGGGCACCGACACCCTGATGTTTGGCACTATGGACGGCTCCGTGGTGCTGCTTGATCGCCACACCCAAAAGGAAACCCTGCGCGTCCGCACCGGCGGCGGCGTGGTGACGACTCCGCTCGTCGCCGGCGGCAAGCTCATTGTCGGCAGCCGTGACTATATCCTCTATGGCTTCAACCTCACCGACGGCTCGCTGGCGTGGCGGTTCTCCTACTGGTTCTCCTGGATCGAGTCGACTCCGGTGCTCCGCGACGGCCTCCTGTATGTCGGCGCCTCCGACTTCAGCCGCGTTACCGCGCTCGATCCCGCCACGGGCCGGTCCCGCTGGTCCACGGAGGTGCACGGCATGAATTGGGGCACCCCGCTGGTGACGGAGGATCGCGTCTTCACCGGCACGGCTTCGCAAAACCTCCCTGGCACCGTCATCGCGCACACCGGGGGGCTCCTGGCGCTCGACCGCGCGACCGGCAACGTGCTGTGGCGGCTCGTTTCTCCGCCCACGGACGAGGGCAAGTTCGGCGGCTACGCCGGTTCACTCGCCCTCGCGGGCGACCAGGTCATCGCGGCCGGTTTTGATGGCAACCTCGTCGCCCTCCCGGCCAAATGAACTCCTTTCCCATGCGTCATCTCCTACTTTCCCCTTGGCGCGGCGCCGTCCTGCCGGCCGTCCTGTTCGCCTCCCTTTCACTGCAGGCGAACGTCTCCGCCCCGGCGACCGACCCGGTCGAAGGCATCTGGGTCGGCCACATCGGCCCGCCGGAGAACCAGGCGGTGCTCGGACTGGCGATCAAGCACGAGCCGGATGGAAACCTCAGCGCGACCTTCTCGCTCGACCAGATCAATTACTACGGCGAGCCCCTCCAGGGTTTCAAAGCCGCGGGCGACGGCACCTATGCCGACGCCATGCTGGGTTTGAAACTGAAATTGGAGGGTGACCGGCTCACCGGTCAAGGAGGCGGGAGCGACGCGCCGGTGGAATTGCACCGCGCCGACCGCATGCCGGAGGACCCGTCCGTGCCCGAGAACCTTTCCCGCGGCCCGGGCCCGCGCTGGCAGCGCAAGCTGGGCGGGCCGATCTATGCACCCGCGGCTTTGCACGGCGGCTTTGCCTATGTGGGCGCCACCAACGGGGTCTTCAATGCCGTCAAGCTGGCGGACGGCACGATGGCGTGGAACTACAACGCCGGGCGCGCGATTCTCGGCGGGGCGCTGGCCACCGAGGACGCAGTCTATTTCGCCTGCGACGACGGCCGGCTCCACAAACTCAACCGCGCCGACGGCCAGCCGGTGTGGCGTTACGAGCTCGGCGACGCCCAGGTGCCGCGCGTGCTGCCCGATCCGAACCGGCAGGAAGGCGACAACTACGACTTTGCGGGCCCCACCCCGGTGCTCGTCGATGGCATCCTCTATGTCGGCTCGGGTGACGGCAGCCTGCACGCCGTCAACGCCGCTACCGGTCAACGCGTGTGGCGGATCGATACGCACGGCAAGCTCCGCACCACCGTTGCGGTCGCTGGTCCCCATCTCGTCTTTGGCTCCGACGGCGGCATGATCTCCCTCGTCGAGCGCGCCACCGGCAAGGAGATCTGGCATTTCGACGCCAAGTATCCGGCCACCGGCGCACCCGCGATCGTCGGCGGCCGGTTGGTCATCGGCACGCGGGGCAGCGTGCTGTATGGCATCAACCTCGCCGCCGGCGCGCGCGACTGGCACATTGGTTTCTGGGGCTCATGGGTCGAATCGTCCGCGGTCGAGGGCCGCGACGGCCTCGGCTACATCGGGGCCTCCGATTTGCGCCGGGTCACCTGCTTCGATCCTAGAAACGGCCGCATCGTCTGGCGCACCGACGTCTTCGGCGCACCATGGGGCCGGCCGGTCGTTACGGAAAAATTCGTCTACGACGGCACCGCGGACTACACGCCTTACAACATCCGTCACGTCGGCGGCGTGGTCGCGCTGGACCGGGCGTCCGGCCGGCTGGCCTGGCGCTGGCCTTTGCCCCACCCGCCCGGCACCTACTGTTCCGGGTTTGCCGCCTCGCCCGTCCTGGCCGACGGCCTGCTGGTTATCGGCGGACTCGATGGTTCGCTCTACGCCTTTCCAGCCGAGTAGCGCGTCGCTCCGCCGGAGGTCACTTCACGAGCGCCTGATTGACCAGCACCTTGAACCGTTGATTGAGGTCGTTGCCGCCCACCGGCAGTAGTTGCGTCATGAAGATCGCGACGATCTTCTGCTTTGGCTCGACGAGGTACTGCGGGAAATAGGCACTGCCCCAGCCATAGGCACCCTCCCCGATCAGCTCGCCCATGAAGCCGGGATCATCATTGACCCAGAAACCGAGGCCGAAGCCATGCGAATTCGTGCCTGGACCGCGCGGCACTGTCGCATATCGGTCGCCGGCCTGATTGGCCTGCATCAGTTCGACCGTCATCGGGCTGAGCAGCCGTACGCCGTCGAGTTCGCCGCCGTTGAGAAGCATCTGGAGCAGGCGGGCGTAGTCGGCCGCGGTCGAGAGCAGGCCGGCACCACCGGAGAAACACTTGCGCGGACCGTGGACGTAGGCGCTGGTCTCCGTCGATTCCTCCAGCACGAGCCGGCCATTCTCGAGACCATAGACGTTCGCCAGCCGACCGGCCTTTTCCGGCGGGAGATAGAAACAGGTGTCGGTCATCTTCAGCGGCCCGGTGATGCGCTCCGCGATGAACCGGTCAAGCGGCATCCCCGATACCACCTCGACGAGATGGCCTAGCACATCGGTGCCGAAACCGTATTGCCACTGCTCGCCCGGCTGGCCGTGCAGCGGGAGTTTCGCAAGACGGTTGACGGCCTCGCCGATGGCCTCGTCGTGCTTGGTGAAATTCCAGCCCTGGACATCGGCCGCCTTGTAGAGGTCGCTGGCGAGCCCGTCGCCATAGGTGAGACCCGCCGTATGCCGCATGAGATCCCGAATCGTGATGGGCCGCTTGGCGGGCACCGTGACGAACTTCGTCCCCGCGGGCGCATCGGCCGGCGGCGTGACGGCCACGACTGAGTGGGCGAAGGCCGGGATGAATTTCTCAACCGGGTCGTTCAACATGAAGCGACCCTCCTCGTAGAGCATAAGGGCGGCGACCGTCGTCACGGCCTTGCTCATCGAGGCGATGCGGAAGATCGCGTCCGGTGTCATCGGCTTGGCCGCCTCGATATCCTGCAGGCCGTAGGCCTTGAAGTGCACAAGCTGACCGTCGCGGGCGATGAACATCACCGCACCGGCGATCCGGTGCTGGCCGACCTCGTCCTGGATGGCGGAGTCGAGCCGACCCAGCCGGGCCGCGGAGAAACCCAGTTCCTCAGGTTTGGTGATAGCGAGCGCGCCGGAGACGGTCGCGAACCACAGAACGACAAACAGACAGAACACGGACGAACGAGGCAGGTTCATGGCGAACCCCAGCCTACGGGTCCACCGTGTGGAGACAACGGGAATTGCACAAAACCGCCGGCGGTGGCCGGCTCCGGCCGACGGTGCGTGCGGCAACCCGGGCCCGCCGGATCGCCGTACCACACGGGGTCACTTCTTCCACGGCGCGTCGATGACCTTGTAGCCCTCGGGCGTTTTCCGGAAATAGACGTCGTCGCAATCGAAATACTCCACTTCCTGGTACCAAACGCTCTTGGCATCGGGCGGCAGGTTGACCGTGACGGCGCCGATGGGAGCCTTGACCCAGACCATGCCGTCCGGGGTCTTGATGAAGAATTGGCCGTTCTTGAAAAGGTATTCGGCCTGGCCGACATAGACTGATTGATAGTCCTCCACCGGCCTGATCGGCGGCGGGGTCGCCATCGGCGGAGCATCGACCACCACGTAGCCGTCCCGCACCGGCTGGTAATAGACGTCGCCGAAGCGGTAATACAACACGTTGCCGACGTAGATGCGGGTGTAGTAGGGAGGCAGCTCACGCACGATGGCCCCACGCGGCGCGCGCACGACGAAGTACCCCCGCGGTCCGTGCTGGTAGAAGACACCACGGTGCTCGTAATAGTGGTCGCGGCCCACCCGGATCTCGGCGTAACCGCGCGGCAACTCCAAGCCCAGCGACACGCCTACCCGCACGTCCGCTGCCCGCAGGGACGGGGCCGCGAAAAGCGCTGTGGCAGCCAGGCCGGCAAGCATCATTCCCGCCGGCCGGAAATTATTCCGAAGGTTCAAAAGGAGGGTCTTGGCACTCATGCTCACTAGGACGCGTTCCGACCGGAAGAGTTTCATGGAAAATGACGCGGGCGGCGGTCCGCGGCGCACTTCGTCATTGGCGTGCCGTGAAAGTCGGCTAGGTAATGGATCCATGCAGATCGACTCCGCCGACCTTCTCGACCGGTTCCTGCGTTACGTGCGGATCGACACGCGCAGCGACGACCAGTCGCCCACCACCCCGAGCACGCCCGGCCAGTGGACCCTGCTGCGACTGCTGGAACAGGAGGCGAACGAAGTCGGCCTGACCGAAGTGGTACTGACGGAACACGGCTACCTGCTCGCCACCCTGCCCGCCACCTCGCCGAAGAAAGCTCCCGTCATCGCCTGGTTCGCGCATGTCGACACGGCGACCAACCTGCCCGGCGCGGCCCGGCCCATCGTGCACCGCAACTACGACGGCCGTCCCATCGTGCTGCCTGATGATCCCGTGCAGCAGCTCACGGTGGAAGACACCCCGTTCCTCCGCGACGCGATCGGGCACGATGTCATCACCGCCAGCGGGACCACCCTGCTGGGCTCCGACGACAAGTCGGGCATCGCCACCGTGATGTCCGCCGTGCGCCACCTCCTCCGGCATCCCGAAATCCCGCACGGCCCCATCCGCGTCTGCTTCAACCCCGACGAGGAAATCGCGCGCGGCGTGGCGAAACTCGACCTTGCCCGGCTCGGGGCGGACTGCGGCTATACGCTCGACGGCTCGACGCCCGGCGAGATCGACTTTGAAACGTTCAGCGCGGACGCCGCGGTGCTGGAGATCCGGGGCGTGGCCTCGCACCCCGGGTGGGCCAAGGATGTCATGGTGAACGCCGCGCGCCTCGCCGGACGGTTCATCGCGGCATTGCCGCCCGAACGCTCCCCCGAGCGCACCGCCGGTCGCGACGGTTTCATCCATCCGCTCGAATGCACCGCGTCGGCCGAGCACGCGAGGGTGCGGATGATCCTGCGCGACTTCGAGCGCGACGGCCTGGCCGCCCACCGGGCCTGCCTGGAGAAAATGGCGGCGGAGCTGCGCGCCGCCGAGCCCCGCGCGATCATCACGCTGACCTTCACCGAGCAATACCGCAACATGCGCTACTGGCTCGAACAGGACATGCGCCCGGTGGAATATGCGCAGGAGGCCATCCGGCGCGCCGGGCTGGTCCCGCGCTCGTCGGCCATCCGCGGCGGCACCGATGGTTCCAACCTCACCCTGCGCGGGCTGCCCGCGCCCAACATCTTCTGCGGCATGCACGAGGTCCACAGCCAGCGCGAATGGGTCAGCCTGCAGGACATGACGAAAGCGGTTGAAACCTTGGTTCATCTGGCCCAAGTCTGGGAGGAACGCTCCCCTTGAAGACCACCGCCCTGCTCCCACGCCTGTTGCTCGTCCTGCTTTCGTCGCTGCTGCTCGGCAGCTGCGCCTCATATGAGGCCCACGTCGAGCGGGGAAAGGGCCTCGGGGAAGTGAAGCGGTATTTCGTCCTGACCAACCTCAACGACAACCACGCCCTGGACCGCGCCATCGCCGAGGCTCTCAAGGCCCGCGGCTTCGCGGCCGAGATCGGGCCTCGCACGATGATGCCCGAGGACACCCAGGCGATCGTGTCATATCAGGATCGTTGGACGTGGGATTTTGGCGACCACCTGATCTACCTCAACATCGGAGCCCAGGACGCGCTCTCCAACCAGCTGATCGCAACCGCCAGCTTCACCGCTTCGATCCCGCTGCGCGAACCGGCGCAACTCACCGTCAGCCGGCTGGTGGGGCAGCTGGTCGCCGGCAAGAAACCTTGAGCCGGGTTCAGGCCAGGACCGCCGCGCGTTCGGCGGCACTGAGTTCGCGCCACCGGCCCAACGCCAGGTCGCCGAGGGCGAATTGCCCGATGCTCACGCGCAGCAGCCGCAGGGTCGGATGCCCGACGGCGGCGGTCATCCGTCGCACCTGCCGGTTTTTCCCTTCCACGAGGCCGAGCGCGAGCCAGGAGTCCGCCACGGATTTCCGCACCCGGATGGGCGGATCGCGCGGTGGCACCGCCGGCGCGGGCTCGAGCCGCCGCACCGCGCACGGCCGCGTGGTGTAATCGCCGATCTTCACCCCGTGGGCCAGCCGCTCGAGCGCCGCCGCGTTGGGCCGGCCCTCGACCTGCACCCAGTATTCGCGTCGGTGGCCTGCCTCCGGGTCGAGCAGCCGGGAGTTCAGGCCGGGTTCATCGGAGAACAGCAGCAACCCTTCGGAATCGGCGTCGAGCCGGCCGAGGGCATAGACCTGCGGCGGCAGCCCGCACCCGGCGAGGGTGCGCCAGCGGGAGCCGGGCTCGGGGGTGAACTGGGAGAGAACCCCGTAGGGCTTGTGCAGCACGAGCAGCAAGGGGCTCTCAGCGCTTGAGCATCGCCCAGGTGAAATTGGGGTTGCGGCCGCGCCGGATCGCGAGCCGGATCCACATCAGCGCGAGCGGCTCGAGGCTGCGCGCCATGCCGAGGCCGCCGGTGTCCAGCGGCTCGAAACCGAGATCCGTGGCGAGTTTTTCCACGATCTCCTTTGCCCCATCGTCGTCGCTGCAATAAAACATCACGGGCTTCAGCTCGCCGTAGCCGGGATAGCCCGGGTCGGCGAAATTTTCCCAGCCATAGGTGTTGAAGGCCTTGGCCACGCGCGCACCCGTCGCCAGGCGGGCGACTTCCTCGGCACCGGAGGTGGAGGAGCCGAGCGAGAGGCTGAGGCTGCCCTCGGAGTTGAGGCTGAGCGGATTGGTGCAATCGATGATGACCTTGCCCCGCACGTCGCCCATCGCGTTGATGACATCAGGCACGGCGTTCCATGGCGTGGCCAGCACGACCACCTCGGCCTGGCGCACGGCGTCGGGCACGACCAGCGAGCTGGCCATGCCGCCGATCTCGGCCAGCGGCGGTTTCGTCTTGCCGCCCGCCGGATCACGCACACCGAAAAAAATCGTGTGCCCCGCCTTTGCCCAGCTCTTGCCGAGCGCACCGCCGACATTGCCGGCGCCGATGATAGCGATTTTCATTGGGCGGGAGCTTGCGGGTTTACTAACGGTTTGCAAACCCTTCGAGATTGCCAATTACACCCCCTAATGTCCTGCCGCCCTCACGTAAAGACCCGCCGCACCCCCGACCGGCGGCCAAGTGCGGCCTTTCAGCTTCGACCGCGGCCGCCAAGCGGTGCACGCTTGGTAGCGCACCTGCCATGACCCTGCCCAACTCCATTGCCCACCTCAACAAGCGCAGCGACGAACTCCGCCAACTGCTGACCCGATGGTGCGACCAGAACTCGGGCAGCGACAACCTGCCCGGCCTCGCCGCCATGCTCGAGCTCCTGCATCGCGAGTTTTCCCTGCTCCCGGGCGCCCGGATCGAGCGGGTCGCGCTCGCCGGCACGACAGCCCGGGCCTTGCGCATAAACGTGCGCCCTACGGCCCCGCTCCAGCTTTTCTTCAGCGGGCATTACGACACCGTTTACGACGCCGCTCATCCGTTCCAAAAATGCGATCTCGTGACCTCCGAGTTACTGCGCGGTCCCGGCACCGCGGACATGAAGGGCGGCCTCGTGGTCATGCTGGCGGCGTTGCAGGCCTTTGAGCAAACACCGCACGCGGCGGGGATCGGCTACGAGATCTTGCTCGGGCCCGACGAGGAGACGGGCTCGCAGGGCTCGGCCCGGCTGCTCGAGGCCGCCGCCCCGCGCCACCAACTCGGCCTCGTGTTCGAGCCCGCGCGCGCCAACGGCGACCTGGTGCGGTCGCGCAAGGGCACCGGCATCTTCACCCTCTCCTGCCACGGCCGCGCCGCGCATGCCGGCCGCGACCCCGCCGCCGGCCGCAACGCCATCCTCGCCCTCTGCGAAATCCTGCCGGCCGTCGCGGGACTCGGCAACGGGCTGCCCGGCGTGATGGTCAATGTCGCTCACATCCGGGGCGGCGGCGCCGCCAACATCGTGCCCGACTTCGCCGAGGCCGTGGTCAATGCCCGCGTGACTCAGGCCGGCGACGACACCCTTTTTCTGAAGGGTCTCCACGAGATTTGCGCCCCGCTCCACACCCGCGAGGGCTTCCGGCTGGAGATCGGCGGCGGCTTCAACCGCGGTCCGAAGGTCGAGACGCCGTTCGAGGTCGCCGTCTTTCGCGACTGGCAGAAATGCGCCCGCGAGTTCGGGCTGAGCTTGAACTGGCAGCACGTGGGCGGTGGCTCCGATGGGAACATCCTCGCGGCGGCCGGACTGCCCAACCTCGACGGCCTCGGCTGCGTGGGCGACCACCTGCACAGCCCCGGGGAGTTCTGCCACCTGCTCAGCCTCACGCAACGCGCCCAGGTTGCCGCGCTTTTCCTGCACCGCCTGGCCGGCGGCGAGATCCGCCTGCCCGCCTAACCGGCCCGGGACACCACGTAAAAGAACACGGCCGCCCAATGGCAGACACTGCCGCCGAGCACGAAGAGATGCCAGATGGCGTGGTTGTAGGGCAGCCGGTGCCACAGGTAGAAGCCCGCCCCGCCCGTGTAGCAGAGCCCGCCGGCCACCAGCAGTCTCAGGCCGCCGGGGGCCAGCGCGGCCGTCAGAGGCTTGAGCGCGATGATCACCAGCCAGCCCATGCCGATATAGATGAGCGTTGAGACCAGGTTGAAGCGTCCGGCAAACCAGAATTTCAGTACGACGCCGGCGATCGCCAGCCCCCAGACCACGCCGAACAGGCTCCAGCCCCACGGACCGCGCAGCGTGACCAACACAAAGGGGGTGTAGGTGCCGGCAATCAGAAGAAAGATGGCGGCGTGGTCGAATTTCTGCAGCAGAATCTTCAGCCGCTCGCTCCGGAAGCTGTGATAGAGGGTCGAGGACGAATAGAGCAGCACGAGCGTGGTGCCGAAGATGGCCGTGCTCACCACCTGCCAGGCGTCCCCATGCCGCGCCGAAAACACCACCATCAGCGCCAACCCCGCCACGCTGAACACCGCGCCCAGCCCGTGGGTCAGGCGGTTGGCCAGCTCCTCGCGCGGCGGATAAGCGTCAGGCATGGGGTTTCAGCACGCCAAAACCCGCCGGGGGACGCGAGCGGAAATTAAAATCCGGAGGCTTGGCAGGACGGCTGCTGCGGGTAAGGGCGATAATGAAAGGTTACAGCCATGAAACTTCCGCTTGTTGTGAACAACTGACGGGGGTTGCAGGCTTGACTCGTTTATGACGCAGGCGTTGCCTTCGCCAATCCTGACTCAGACCACCTAGTCTGAATCCTCACCTAAACTGCATCAACACCATGCAACGATCGTTCCTTAAATCGCTATTCATCGCAGTCGTCACGGCCCTGTCCCTGACACTTTCACCCGGCTTGTTCGCCCAAGGGGTAGTTTCGTCCACCCTGACCGGCACCATGCTCGATTCCTCGGGTAAATCCGTGGCCGGAGCGACGGTCACCGCCGTGCACGTCCCAACCAACGGCACCTACCGGGCGATCACCAGCCCGAACGGCCGTTTCCAGCTGACCGGCCTGCCGGTGGGCGGACCCTACACGATTTCGGCGACCGCCGATGGATACACTGTCCAGTCCCTGGACAATGTGCAGACCTCCCTGGCGGAAAACACCGACGTGGTCCTCGCCGCCAAGACCGCCGGCAAGGAGGACGTGGTGGTCCTGGATAAATTCACCGTCAGCGGCGGCGTCAGCGACCTCGACGCCGGTGCGACCGGGGCCAGCAGTGTGCTGAGCAACCGCCGCATTCTGGCCCAGCCGACCGTCAATCGCGCCTTCACCGACCTGATCAAGACCAACCCGTTTGTCTCCGTCCGCGGCTATCCGCAGGTCCAGGCGCTCGGCATGAACAACCGTTACAACACCATCACGCTGGACGGCGCCAAGATCAACGACTCCTTCGGCCTCAACGCGTCCGGTCTGTTCTCGCTCAACAACCCCTTCTCGCTCGACGCGGTCGAGCAGTTCAGCGTGTCCCTGACCCCCTATGATGTCCGCCAGAGCGGATTCGTCGGCGCCTCGGTCAATGCGGTCAGCAAGAGCGGCACCAATGAGTTCCACGGCACGATCTACGACCTGTTCACCGACCAGAACTGGCAGGGCCCCGATGAATTCGGCGCGAACATCCACAAGCGCAGCCCGCTGAAACAGCGCACCTATGGCTTCACCTTTGGTGGCCCGATCATCCCGAACCGGCTGTTCTTCTTCGTCAATTGGGAGAAATTCATCCAGGACACCGCCCCGACCAACCCCGGCATCACCCCCGACAAGACCCTGTTCCTTGACCCGCTGCTGGCCAAGATCGCAACGCTCCCGGGCAACCCCAATCTCGGTACTTGGGGCGGCACCAGCACCACCCGCGAATTCGACACCAAGCGCCTGGCCAAGATCGACTGGAACATCACCCAGGACCAACGCCTGTCCGTTCGTTACAGCGACACCGTTGGCATCCGGCCCAATTTCGGCACCTTTAGCTTCACCAGCTTCAGCCAGCCAGTCACCCCGACCGACCAGCCATCCCTCTCCAACCTAGGGACCGGGTTGACCTCTTCCTTCTACCAGATCGCCGTCAACGAGAAGGTCCTCGCCGGCCAGCTGTTCAGCAACTGGTCGCCGAATTTCAAGACCGAGCTGGACTATTCCAACACGAAGCAGGACTCCGTGCGGTCGGTTCCGGTCGCCTTCCCCAACATCCGCATCTTCAACGTCCCGGGCACTTCCAGCACCGGCGCGTCGGTCACCGCCAACGATGCGTTCCAGTTCGGCACCGAGACCAGCAGCATGGGCAACGAGCTGCACGTGAAGACTACCACCTTCAACGCCAGTGGCGACTACATCTGGAAGAATTTCACCGTCTCCGGCGGTGCTGATCATGAGGCCAGCAATTACCTGAATCTCTTCCGCCAGGGCTCCTACGGCTACTTCAGCTACTGGAATCTTTCGGACTTCCAGAACGACAAGCCCTTCGCCTTTGATCGCGCGGTCGTGCAGACCGGGTTCCCGACCGCCGACATCAGTAAGTTCCAGCGGACAGGTGTCTTCGGCCAGATCAAGTGGGAACCCAGTTCCCGTCTCAGCATGATTCTGGGTCTCCGCATGGACTACGTCGGCAGCCCGATCGCCCCGCCGGAAAACGCCACCTTCAAGTCCGTCTTCGGGATCACCAACGCCGGCACGGTCGATGGCACCAGCACACCCCAGCCGCGCTTCAGCTTCAACTACGCGCTCGACCAGAAGCGCCTGACACAGATCCGCGGTGGCGTCGGCGTTTTCCTGGGCCGCAATCCGTGGGTGTGGATCTCCAACTCCTACGGCAACACCGGTGTCGGCCGCTTCAACACCTTCTCTCACGTTCCCTCGGCCGCGGTGCCAAACACTGCCGCCTATACCGGCCCGACTCTCGCCCAATACCTGCAGGGGACTTACACGAACACCGACCCGGCCTACAAGTTTGACCCGGCCAACCCGATCGGCTCCACCGCCGTGGCCGGCACGGCTTCGTCGATCAACCTCGTCAAACCCGGCATGAAGCTGCCGACCGTCATGCGTGGCAACCTCGCCGTGGACCGCAAGCTGCCAGGCATCGACAGCGTGTTCACCGTCGAATACATCGGGACCGACCAGCTCGACGCGCTCTTCGTGGAGAACCTGAATCTCAACAAGTCGACCGTCGGGGCCGACGGTCGCCAGCGGTTCTCGGGCTCCAACCTGTCGACGGCTTTCGCCAATGTTATCCGCACCCGGAACGTCCACGCGGGCAAGTCGCAGTATGTCGCCTTCTCGCTGGACCATGCCTTCAAGAATCACTGGGCCTGGAACGTCGCCTACACCCGCGGCCACGCGAACGAGGCCACGTCGCTCAACAGCTCCACCGCCAACTCCCAGTTCAACTTCAACCCGGTTTTCAACCAGAACACGGTTGAGGTCGCCCGCTCCGACTATGAGGTCAAGGACCGCATCCAAGCCTCCATCAGCCGCGAGTTCGTCCTTCAGAAGAATTACATCACGACCGTCTCGCTCTATTATGAAGGGCGCTCCGGCCAGCCCTACAGCTGGGTGTATTCGGGCGACGCGAACGGCGACACCGTCACGGGCAACGATCTGATCTCCGTGCCGACGGGCCCCACCGATGCGCGTTTCGACTTCAGCGGCATGACGGCTGCGCAGCAGACCGGCTACTTCAACTTCCTGAACAGCAATGGTCTCTCCAAATATGCCGGCGGCCCTGCTCCGCGCGACGCCTTCCTCGGTCCCTGGCAGAACCGTCTCGATCTGAGCTTCCGCCAGGAGGTTCCGGTCTACACCGTCCGCGGGAAGAGCATCAAGATGGAGTTCTTCCTCGACTTCCTGAACTTCGGTTCGTGGCTGAACAAGAAACTCTTCAACTACGTTGACGAGATCAACGGCTCCACCACGAACGGCGGCCTGACGCGCGTCCTTGGCAACGCCAGCTACAATTCGACTGGCCAGATCAAGCCGACCTTCACGGCCGACTCCAATGGCGATGTGGTTCTCCCGGCCAGCTCGCTGATCACGGTCAACAACACCGACTCCCGCTGGAGGATCCAGGCCGGCGTCAAGCTGAAGTTCTAAGCACGCCCGGCTACCGCCGGCATGAAATTCCCGGGGCGGCGTCGAGCAATCGCCGCCGCCCTTTTTTTGCGCAATCGTCACGGAGAAGGGAGCCCGGGAACATCCGGCCCGACGCCCTCGTGGTTCCTTGGGCGCGGCGCCGGATTCGTTCGGCGTCGGGCGGACCTGCCGTGACGCCGCCCTGTGTCCCGGATCCTTCCGCCGATCACGTGTCGTGCCGCGGCATATTTTCCCAAAAGATGTTTCCCCTCTCAAAATCGCAGCCCGGGAAGAAACTCTCGCGTCAAGAAAATATTCGTGCGCTCCGGCCTCAGTCGGATTTTCGCCTTTCTCCGAGGGGAAACGCGGGGGCGCATATTTTTTTCCCAAGAAATTTCCGCGCGAAAAGCAGCGATTGGATTGTCCATACAAAAAGTGACGGAAAATTTGCAAATCGTGCCCTTAATCTGTTTGACGGGCTCCGACACGATTCCCATTAGTTGTGGTCAAGGTTCCGGGTATCCACATCCTGTGGTGGTCGACAACGTGTCAGGAAGTTTTGGCAACTTAGTGTCGCCAGAGGCTTTCTGCCGTCTCTAGACCACGGGACACACACCGCTTTTCTCCCAAGTTTCGCCTCCTCGCACTGCCATGCAAAAATCATTTTCCGTCGGCGCCAAGACGTTCGTGCTCGATCAGGACAAGGCCGAAGCCGCGTTCGCCGCCAAGAAGGTCATCAACGGCCGCCAGGTTCCCTACTTCAACATTCTGCCGCTGAAATACCAGTGGGCCTACGATCTCTACAAGACGATGAAGGCGAACCACTGGGAGCCCGAGGATGTCCCGATGGGCAAGGACATCGAGCAGTGGCGCGATCCCAAGACCGTCAGCGACGTTGAGCGCTGGATCATCCGCATGGGCATCGGCTACTTCTCCGCCGCCGAGGGCATTG
>CAZZDB010000089.1:0-15175 GCA_964652485.1 uncultured Oleiharenicola sp. | reverse complement strand
CCGACCGGATCGCTTTTCGCCGCACTTAACACCGTGGGATCATCGAGCGTCAGGTAGGTTGCCCCTTGTGCCGCCACTTTCTTAGCCAAAGTTGTCTTGCCGGCCTGTCGCGGGCCCGAGAGGAGCACCACGCGTGTATCGGACAATTCGTCCCGGATGCGCTGCTCAATCCAACGTGGATACATCTTTGACGATTGGGTTCATGTTTCTGCCGTCCAGATGAAAGCAAAAATACGTCCAATTGAAAGACAGAAATCGTCTAAATGAAAAAGTAAAGTCGTCAAGTTGATAGCCGCACCCGGCGTTTCGGTCGCTTTTTTGCGTCTGACTCTACACAAAACTCTACACCATTCATTCGTTCTGAGACCGACTGTGCCAGGAGTGAACCCACAGGGCGCCGAATCGAGAAGGCGAGAACGCTTCTGCGCAGCGTGGACAAGGAGGTGAACCACACCGAGGAAAATCGTCAGCTCCCGTAGTCCTAGCCAAGCACTTTCGCGAGCCAGTCGGGAAGCACGATCTTCCGCCAGGCGACCTTACCCTGTTCGATGCGAAGGACGATGTGCCGTTCCTCGGGGCGGCCGGAGTTGTCCCAGACCGTGACGTTGGGCGCAAAGGCAAGCGCCTCCTTCAGGTTCTCCAGCGACTGGGCGTAGCGTCGCGGGATCCGGTCGGCCGGCACGTCATGGCCACCAGCCATCACGCGGGTGACCACGCGGGCGTCGCTCGCCTCAGGCGAGTCGAGGCCGATGTAGATGAGGTGGATCTCGTAGCCGCGAGCCAGGGCCTCGCGGAGAAACTTGAGTTTCGCTCCCTGCGGGTCAGAAAAAACGGTCTCGGTCACGAAGGATTGGCCGGACTCAAGGTACGCACCACACGCCGACCCGCCGAGCTGGACGCAGGTGCGCGAACTGATTCACGCTTGTCCAGACCTTCGGGCCTTCGGCCTCGAAGTGGCCCTCTTAAGAGGGTTTTTGCCCCCGCCCTGGTTTACGGCGGAGATTTCGTAACCGCTCCGCGCCGAACGTTTGTCGTCGGCCCGAGGAACATCCAATGCCAGGTAAGGTTGAGGGCGCGCGCACGGAGATTCATGCATGAACCCGCTGAAACCCCTTGATGCCCACGACGGCCCGAGCTTAGGCCGCGCGCACCGCCTTCCCCTGCACCGCCCGGCGGCGCTCGTCCAATGCCGCCCGGTATCGATCGCGGAGGGGCGTGATCGGAATCCCGCGGCGCTGGCAGCGATCCCGGAGCGCGTTGGCGCTGCACTTGAGTTCGCGCGCCACGACGCCCACCGACTTCTTCTTGAGATCCGCCTTCAACACGCCATCAGGCGGCCAGTAAATCCGGAGCCGAGGTCCGGGTTTCGGCGGGGGAGGAACCTGGTCGGGGGTAAAGAGCGCGAACGCGCGGGCCTGGGCGATGGTACTGCAGGAACTCACGTACCACGGCAACGAGTTGAGGCCCTGATGCGTGAGTAACTGAGCCGCCACCTCCTTCCCGAGCAGTCGCTGCCAGTGGGTGCCCGCCGTCTTCCGGGCGGCGTTGCGCGGCCAGCAGCCGCGCCAGAGGCGCTTGATCCGCAGCTGCAGTCGCTTCCACTTGCAGGGGATGTATCCATAGCGATAGAACCACACCCAGAACACGGCGGGGATCTCGCCGACGACGGTCTTACGTTCGGGATCGCGTTGATAAGTCTCCAGGAAGCGGCGGCCGCCGATCTTATCGAGGGGCCTGGGACCGTGAGCGTGCCCCCCGCCGCGTTGAAGTTTGCGGCGGTCAGGCCCTCCGCCGTGGTGATCCGCATGCCCAGCAGGTCACCGTCATTTTCCCACGACCAAAACCGCGAACGAATCCGGCAGCATGGGACCACGCGCGGGACGGCCGGTTGGCGCGGCCGGCGCAGCTGGTGCGGCCGGAGGTTTAAGGGGCTGACCGTACTCTGCAGCAATGAGGAGAATCCGGCCGGTCCGGCCGTCCAGCGTCAGCGTCTTTGCCCCCGGCATGGTCTGGACGGTTTGCTCCACGGCGAAACTGGTCGGGCTGGTTTCCTTGATGACGGTCAACGTACCGTCCCCTTGGGCGCTGAAGCATTCCATCGTGTCCGGATTGAAGACCGCACCATCACAGCCCCGCCCAATCGGGAGGTCGGCCAGGTACTTGCCGGTGTTGGCCTCGAGCATCACCATCGCTTGCGGATTCCGGCAGGCCACGAACAGAATGTGATTCGCCGCATCGAGGGCCAGGCCGGCATTGCCGCCCCCCTTGCCGTGCAAGTCGTAGCGCGCCGTCACCTTCATCGTCGCGGCATCCACCACCGCGACACTGTCCTTGTCCTCCAGATCGACATAAAGATGCCCCTGGCCATCCGCGGCGGCCTGTTCGGGCGCCCCGCCCAAATCAATGGTGCCAAGCACCGAGCCGTCCTTCGCGTCAATGACGGTCACGTTGGGCGCCGTGTGGCTGAAAATGTAGACATGCTGGTTGAACCCATCCGCCAGGATCCCGTCCGGCCGGCCATTGACCTCGATGGTCTTAACGGGGGCCAATGTTGCCGTGTCCCACATCGCGACCGGTTTGCTCGAGGCAAAGCCGTGATGGGACTGGGCGTCGACGGCCACCCCGCGGGCATTGGTCTTGGGGATTTCGCCGGCGGAGGCGAGGGTCTCAAGGTCGAAGACCGCAACGCGCGGAATTGGACCCGAACGCGCGATGTACAGGCGGCGGCCGGCGGCATCGGCATAAACGTAGTCGAAGCCACCCTCGCCACCAACCTTGGCGGTTTTCAGGACACGGTACGGGCCGTCCACCGGGGTGGGCTGAGCTCGTCCGGTCAGCGCGAAGATCGCCAAGCCAGACGCCAGGGCGAGGAATACGGAACAGAAGGATCGGTGCATAAACAATTTCTCCGGCAATTCGTATTGCCGGGCATCTTGGCGCAGCCCGCGCCGTGGTCGAGGCGGTTCTGCCGTCGCGTCCCCAGTCCCCGGTTGGAGCGGAAAGCCGGTCCGCTCAGGCGGGCGGCGGAGTTCCGGCTGGTTTGGGTGGCAAAGACGGCCCACTCCGACCTACGGTGACCAGGCGCGGGCGCCGACCAGGGTGGCCACCCGCGCCGGCCGTGGGAATCTCGGCGCGCTATTTCCCGCCATGCTTCACCAGGGGGAGTGCCGCCCGCTCGGTGAGCAGCGTGTGCTGGTGCATCCGGGTCTGCGAGGACTCTTTGGGGATATGGGCGCGGAGGCAGGCCTCGGCTTCCAGCCAGTCGCCGCAGTCATGGCCGTGGACCGATCCGCGTTGCGCAAAAAGGTGCTGGGCGTACTCGCGGATTTCGTCCTCCGCGGGCGGCGGGGAGGCGCAAACGGCCGGCCGGTCGGACCGGGCGATCGATGAGGTACTTGGTGCGGGGGCATGCCCTGATGTAATGTTCATGCGGGGGATACTGCGCCCGGCCGCGCTTTGGGGCTATGGGGTGTTATTTGGCGAAAAAACCACCCACGGCCGGCGCGCGGGGCTTTTCGCGCGAAAGGGATGTTGTGCGGAATTAACCCGTAAGGGGAATGCGCCCACGGAGCCGGCGCGCAACCCAGCTCTTGCCTTGGGCGTTAGAACGGTGACAGTATCCAGCTATGCAGTGCGTCAACGGCGCGGTCCTCCGGACGACGAAGCGCCATTGGTGGCGAGAGGGGGTTATCTATTCCGCGCTCATCTGCAGTCTGGCCCCCTGGGCGGACGCCCAGATTTTCGTGGCGAACCGTAATCTGGGTTCGATCTCCGAGTTCGACCTCGCGGGCAACGTGGTGAACTTAAGTCGCCTCCTAGCGGTGTTTACGCGCTGGCCGCGTATGGCAACAACCTGTTCAGCGCCGGGGGGAGCGGCACGGTGCAGCTCTACAACGCCACCACCGGCGCTTTGGTGAACGGGGCGATCGCGACCTCCGGCCAGCTAGGCGCTCCCGACGGCCTCGCCATCTCCGGAGGTGCCCTTTTTGCTTCGGGCAGCACGAGCGGCAATATCGCCCAGTTCAACGCCACCACCGGCGCTTTGATGAACGCCAGTTTCGTGACCGGACTCAGCGAGCCCGAGAGCATGGCAGTGTCGGGCAACAGCCTCTACGTTCTCAACGTGGGCAGCGCGTCGGTCAGCGTATACAATGCCACGACCGGAGCGACCGTGAATGCGTCCTTGGTGGGCGGTCTGAATAGCGGCCCCCAGTTCATCGCGGTCGCGGGCAACAGCCTCCTTGTCACCAACATTGCCGCCAACAACGTCAGTCAGTTTGACGCGACGACTGGAGCCTTGATCAACGCCTCCTTCATCTCGGGGCTCGACAGTCCCACGGGCCTCGCAGTGGCAGGAAATTCCCTCTACGTGGTCTTCGACGGCCCGGTCACTGCGGCCAATTATGGCCAGATCGGCCAATACGACGTCACCACGGGAGCGGCGATCAATGCGGCCCTCATGGTGCTCGCACCCAGCGACCCCCGGGGCATCGCCGTAGTCGCGATTCCAGAGCCGAGCGCGGCGGCGGCGGCCCTTGCAAGCCTAGCCTGTCTGGGTTGGGCGCGACGGCGGCACGCGGCGACAGGCTGACGCGCGACATTCACGATCGCGCGGCCGGAATCACGATGCGGAACCAAGGTGGCAAATGCCGGGGGGCTGCCAATGCGGGGTAGGTTCAGCAGGGCGATGTCGTCAACCGCTACGCGGTCGTAATCCTGCCTTCGGCGAATCGGGCAACGAGTAGACGCCCAAGGCCGCTCAACAATGGGCGCCCGGGCGCCGGCGTGGAAAATCGCGCCCAGGCGAACGGTAGGCTTTCATCCAGGACAAAAACGACCAACGCCGCCTCCGGGCCGGAGCGCAACGTCCACTCCACAAAGTCGGGTTCGCGATTCCCCACCGTAACCGCAACCTCGGGCAAGCAATCGAAGCTCATGGGCCCGCGACCGGTGGTCTCCACATGCAGGAGTTCGCGTCGCAGGGCGTCCTCGCCCAGGAGGTTCTGGCCCTGTGCGGAGTGGGATGAGATCACGCGCCCAAGCCCTACGAAGGCATCATCGAAACGGTCGCTTTCGCTATCCAGGGCATGCGTCACGCGGGAGAAAATGCCCTCGGCAAGAAGGAGGATCCGGGCCCGCGGTTGGCCTTCGAATTCCAGGACACACTTCGCCGCGATGGGCCCGTGCGACTGAAACGTTGCCGTGACGCCCGGAAGGTCGAACCAGCGCAGGGTGTTGGTGGGGGGAGTGGAGTTGTTCATGGACGAAGGGATGGTTCCGGGGCGGGCTGTTGGGTGGTGGGCGGCGAACGGTGGGCTCGCGCGGGGGGTTCGCGATCAAAGCCGGTGGCCGAACCTGAGCTGGTTGGACTGCGCGATGGCCAACCGGCCGAGGGCCGTGAGGAGCGCTTCGCCGGGATTCGGGTGGTGAAGGGCGACGACGCCTATCGGCAGATTCGGATTAACCGACAGGGTCAGCAGCGCTGCTTCCCGGCCGCTACGAATCGTCCATTGAAGAATGTCCCGCCCCGCGGGAATTCGCGGGGTCACGGTGAGATCCGGGAGGTCGGCCCAGCGCATCGGGCCGGCGTCGCCGAAGAGTTCGCCAACGCTGTCCTTTTCCTCGCTGCCCAAATCCCTGGTGGGATGGGCCGGGCCGCACTCCCCGCGGTCGCTGATCACCCGGCCCAGGGCGAAGGCCACGCCGCCGGCGACGCGGCCCGTCGTCGCGTGGCCGGTGATGGAGAACAACCCGCCTGGCAGGAGAACCAGATGGACCCGCTCCGCGCGGCGGTGCTTCAAGACGCACTGGCCGACTCCGGGCAGGAACGAAGTCGTCGTGGCGGTGACTTCGGGGATGTCCGGCCAATAAAGGGTTGTGACCAGGTTTGAGGCGAGGTTGGCGGGGGTGGTGGCTGAGTTGGTTTTCATGGCGGGCCTTGGATTTGGGGGTTTCGATGAATTTTAGTTTTGGCGATTTTTCCCCGGGGTTTTGCCTGCCGTGCTCGCCGGCGGCTTAGTGATCGGCCTGGGGCCAGTCCCCCGAATGATTCGCCGACCCTCAGTGGTGCTTGGGCACGCGGGCGGCGAAGAGCACCAGCAAGAGCTCGGCGAGGGAGGACTTGATGCTCCAAACAAAATCCCCCGCGTTCGTCAGAAGCGCGGGGGAATAGTGGGTGGCGATCGATGCTCCGATAATGGAGGAGAGGAGGGTGGCGCCGACGATCGGCGCCACCCAGCGTTGGGGGCCCTTGGGGCGGGGCTTGGGCCGGGTGGGGCGATGATAAACGAAAGACTGCTTGCGGGAGGGTTGCGCGGAGGGTGGGGCGATTTTCATGCGGTATTTTTATGTTCCGCCGGCGACCAAGAGGGTCCGCGCCCGCCCCGGCCGCCCCGCCGAAAACACTCCCTCCGGTTGGTCGGGAGCTCGCTCCAATGGACAATCTTCCCGGCGGCTAATATTCCGCCTTTCGCGGCAAAAGGGGGTAGCGGCAGCACGCGCGGCGTTGCTGCAGTTAGTCGACGACCCAGGTCAGCGGCAGCGAGACGCGCCCGCTGCCGTCCTTTCGTTGGCCCATGACCAGCGCCGTATGGACGCCGGGTTCATCGAGGCGCAACTCCGGCACCGGATCATGCGGGGAGGCTAATTTGACGCCCGATTGCTTCTCGTTCGCCACCTCCCGGTCGCTCGGGACGCAGCTTCAGCGGTGGGGTTGATCGAGTTTGGGCAGTCCGGGATCGTCGGGTTCGAGTAGCCGGGCGCGAGCGAAGGTGGCGGTGGCTTCTTGGCCGCGCCCCAAGGCCTGCTGGGCCCGGCCGAGGGCGATGAGGGTGTCGACATCGTCGTCGATCCAGCGGGCGGCACGTTCCAGCATAGGCAGGGCGTCGGCCGGCGCGCCGCGGGCCACGAGCATGGCACCGGTGTTGCGCGCGAGGATCCAGTCATCGGGTGCGAGCTCGATGGCACGCCGGGCGAGAGCGCCGAGCGCGGCGGTCGCATCCGGCCGGGCGAGCAGCTGCGCGGCCTGTTCGGAGCGCAGTTCCCAGGCGCGCCTGCGCATGGCGATGTCCGCCTGGCCCGCGAAGGGAGGTTGGCGGAAGCGGTTGAGCAGCTCGTGGGCGATCATGGCCTGCTCATAGGTGTTGTAACCGAGCCGTACCCGCGCCTCGTCGTAGTCGAACGGGACGGGAACCGGGCCGGCGACCAGCCCGCGTCGCGCCAGTTCTGCCGCGATGCGCGGGAAAAGCTCGCGGGCAGACTCGTAGGCGCCGCGGAAGGTCAGGTGGACGTGCTCGTAGAGCAGCTCGTCCCCGGCAACGCCGTGAGGGGCGCGTCTCGCGAGGGTCTCCGCCAGATCGACGACCTCCAGCCCGGGAGGGGGCGCGGCCCCAAGGTCGCGGATGGCCCGGTTGAGGGACGAATCGGTGCGGAAGCGGAGCGTATCGAGATCAAGCGCGCGCTGGAGCAAGTCGCGGGCGTCAAGGTCGCGGCCGGCTTGCAGGGCAAAGCGGCCGAACCGGAAGGCCAGTCCGGCGTGCCGGTCATCAATGGCGTAGGCGGCGCGGTAGGCACCCTCGGCGGCCGGCAGGTCACCGGCCTGCTGGGCCCGGGCGGCTTCGGTGAGACGGGCCTCCCATTGCGCCAGATCCGACGGTGTGAGCCCGGGACGATGATGCGACAGGAACGGGGCGAAGTCGCGCTGGTTGGTCAGCACGGTACAGAGGAGGGTGGTGGCGCCGGCCCTGCGACCGGAGGCAGCGATGGCCAGCAGGTTGGCGCGGAAATGGGCCCGCACTGCGTCTAGGCGCGGATCGTCGGCGGTAATCTGCTGCTGCAAAAACATCCCCATGCCGCCCCATCCGACCGGCACGTCGCGCCGGCCGAGGGAGCCGAGCAGCTGGCCGGTGCGGGTGGTCTTGAGCCAGGCGGCAATGCGGATCGCGGCCTCGTGGCGCAGGAACGGGGCGAACACGCCGACGGGGCCGAACGGACCGATGACCTCGTTGTTGCCCTCGTAAACGATGAAGAGGTCGGGCTCCAGCTCCGCGCAATCTTCCGCGACGCCGCGGACGACGTGCGAGTTGACCGCCGTGATCGCGGTGTTGACCACCTCGAACCGGGTGGACGGATAGGCGGCCTGCAGCATTTTCTCCAGGACGCGGGCGAAAGAGAACGAGGGTTCGGGATCTCCCATCGCCGCCGAGCTGCCAAGGACGAAGATGCGGCAGGTTCCGGGTGCTTTTTTCACCGGCAAGCGCACCGGTTGCGGCCGGCGCACGAGGGCAGTGGAGAACCATGGCGCGGTGCACCAGCGGTTCTCGCGCCAGACCGTTTCGCCACCGGGCAAGGTTGCGCGCCGGAAGAAATGCGCCGAGTGGCCGGACCCGGTGAGCCGCAGCGCGGCGTCGAGCCCACCAAGCAGCAGGACCAGGACGCTACCGGCCACGATGGTGGCGAAGAGCAGCTTGCGGGGCAGCGAGAGGGCCGGCACGGCTAGAACAGGGTGTAGATGAACGGCGAGATGGCAGAGACGCCCACGACGAAGCACGCCATCAGGAGAAGGATGACGACCACGGGGATGATCCACCAGGCCTTGTGCTCGCGGGCGAAGGCCCAGAGTTCACGCATCAGACGGGCGAGATTCCGTAGGGCGCGCATGGGTCAGTCAGGGCGAAAAGGCGGTGGCGACCGGCAGACGGGTGCGCTGGAGAGGGGCAGGAGCCATGCAAAAGGATGGGGAACGAACCGCGGGGTGCGCCAATAAAAAAGCGAGGGTGCGGGCGTTGATTTTTGCGCAAATTGGTTCGCCGCGCGGCGGGCCGCCGCACATATTTCCGCATGCGCCGTCCGCCCATCCCAGGCCCGCAGAGCCGCACCCCGAGACCCGCACGGAAGACGGGAACCGGTGCGGTTCTGGCCAGCCTGCTTCTGACGGCGGCCTCATTCGCGGCGGATGCCCCGGCGAATCCCGCCGTCGGACAAGTGTCGGATCCGCGCCGCGCCGAATTGTGCGATCCCAACGCGCCGGTGAAACCGCAGCCGGCCGGCACCCGGCGGATGGTCGAGCGCCTGGCCGCGCTGGAGGGGGCGGCGAAGCCCTTCGCCAACCGCTTCCTCACGACCAAGACAATCGCGGTGCTGCGGGACAAGATCGCGGAGTCCACCGCAATCGCGGAGGTGCTGCCGCTCAAGGGCCGGCTCGCCGAAACCCTGCTGAACGACGGCCAGAGCGAGGCCGCGCTGAAGGAGTTCGAGGACTACGAGCGGCTGGCGGCGGAATACCACGCCGTCGTCAGTCCCGAGGTCCAGAACAAGCTGCTGCTGATGAGGGCGCTTTGCAACCTGCGCATCGGCGAGCAGGAAAACTGCCTCGTCAACCACAACGCAGAATCGTGCCTGTTTCCCATCCAGGGCGGCGGGGTGCACCAGCTGACCCGGGGCTCGCGCGGCGCCATCGCGCTCCTGACGCAGCTCCTCGAGCGCGATCCGTCCCGCTTCGATGCCGGCTGGTTGCTGAACATCGCCTACATGACGCTCGGCGAGTATCCGGACCAGGTGCCGCCGCAATGGCGGATCGACCCGAAGGCCTTCGCCTCCGACTACGACATCAAGCGGTTTCGCGACGTGGCGGGCCAGCTCGGGCTCGATGTCGACGACCTGTCGGGCGGTGTGGTACTGGAGGACTTCGACAACGACGGCCTGCTCGACCTGCTCGTCTCCGGCGTGGGTTTCCATAGCCAGCTGCGTTTCTTCCACAACAATGGTGACGGCACCTTTACGGACCGCACCGCCGCCGCGGGCCTCACCGGGCTGACGGGCGGGCTGAACATGGTCCAGGCCGACTACAACAACGACGGCTTCATGGACGTGTTCATCCTGCGCGGGGCGTGGCTGGACAACGAGGGTCGCTGGCCCAATTCGCTCCTGCGCAACAATGGCGACGGCACCTTCACCGACGTGACCGAGGAGGCCGGATTGCTGAGCTTCCACCCGACGCAGACGGCCGTGTGGTTCGATTACAACGGCGACGGCCTGATCGACCTGTTCATCGGCAACGAATCCTTTGGGGACAAATCGGTCCATCCCTGTGAACTCTACCGCAACAATGGCGACGGCACGTTCACGGAATGCGCGGCAGAGAACGGCGTCGACATCCGGGGGTTCGTCAAGGCCGTGGTAAGCGCCGACTACAACCGCGACGGTCGGCCCGATCTGTATCTGTCGCTCCGGGACAGCCCGAACATCCTGCTGCGCAATGATGGGCCGGCGGGGCCCGATCACTCCCCCAAAGCTCCCTGGCGTTTCACCAACGTGGCAGCGGCGGCCGGGGTCACCGAGCCGGTCTATAGCTTTCCCTGCTGGTTCTGGGACTACGACAACGACGGGTGGCCGGACATCTTCGTCTCCGGCTATCGCATCCACGACGTCGGTGACGTCGCGGCCGATTACCTCGGTCTGCCCAGCGACGCGGAACGGCCGCGCCTCTACCACAACAACCACGACGGCACGTTCACGGACGTCACGAGACAGAGCGGGCTTTACAAGGTCATCCATGCCATGAGCGGGAATTTTGGCGACCTCGACAACGACGGCTGGCTCGATTTCTACACGGGAACGGGCGATCCCTCGCTGGCGACGCTGATTCCCAACCGCATGTTCCGGAACGAAGGCGGCCGGTTTTTTCAGGAAGTGACGACGTCCGGCGGATTCGGGCAGCTGCAGAAGGGTCACGGCATCGCGTTCGGTGACATCAACAACGACGGCGAGCAGGATGTCTACTCGGTGCTAGGCGGCGCCTATCCGGGCGACCATTACCACCGCCAGCTCTTCGCCAATCCCGGTCACGGCAATCACTGGCTGAAGCTCAGGCTGGAGGGGGTGCAATCAAACCGGGCCGCCATTGGTGCCGTCATCAAGGTCGTGGCGCAAACCGGGTCGGGCGAGCGGGAGATCTACCGCACGGTGGGCAGCGGGGGCAGCTTCGGGGCCTCGCCAATGAAGCAGGAAATCGGGCTGGGGCAGGCGCGCGGGGTGGTGCGGGTCGAGATTTTCTGGCCACGGACGGGAGTGACGCAGGTTGTGGGCAATCTGCAGATGGACCGGTGTTACGCAGTCCGCGAGGGCGACGTGGCGGCGAAGGAGGTTTTCCTGAAGAGCTTTCCCTGGCCGGCGGCCGGCGCACCGATGCTGCATCATCACGAAGCGATGCCGGCTGAAGCCGCCAAATAACTGGCGGCCAGACAGAACAGGGAAGCCCCCTTCCGGTGCGGCATGGGGCTTTCAAGCCGTGTGCCGGCGGGTCTGAACGTGCCGGACGGCGGGATCGCGGGGCAAACGCCGGAACGGCTGCTCCGTTGGGGAAGGGACACGAGGTTCTGGCGCGTGCTGCGCGAAAACGGCCAACAAAAAAGGAGGGCGAGACCAGCTCGCCCTCCTTGATTTTGCTACCCGACCTGAGGTTCTTAGAGATCGATGCCGAACGTCAAACGATAGACAATCGTCGTAGGAACTGAATACTCCTCCGTGGCGAGGATTGAGGGGGACCCGGTGGGCTTCCAGCCCGCGTAATCCGGAGTCTTCAGCGCATTCTTGATGTTCAGCTGGATGAGCGTGTTGCGGTTGAACAACTTCATGCGGTAGGAGCCGAAGAGATCGAGCACGTTGCGGCCAGGCTGGTAGCGGGCGACATCCTTGCCGCCCCAGTTCTGGTAGTCCTGGAGGGACTTGGTGCCGCCGCTAAAGCCGAAGCCCAATGCCAAGCCCTTGAGACCGCCGGCCTTGAAAGTATACCGGCTCAACAGCGAGTAACGGGTCTTGACGGCCTGAGGGACAGTCTCGCCGATGGTGGAGGGAACCGCCGACTGCGTGATCTCATTGTTAACAGTGCCGAAGCTTCCGACGAGCTGCCAGGCGGGCGTCGGTTGATACACCACGTCGGCTTCGAAGCCCTTGGACTGCTGTTCGCCGCCTTGGATGATATCACCCAAGGGTCGTCCCGCGGGGAATTGGATGGCCCGCTGGGCCGCGGTCAGACCGTCGTAGATGGCGGTCGTGGCGTTGGGTCTATTCGGGTCGGTCTGCGTGCCGCCGGACTGGGTGATGCTGTAGTAGCTGACCGTGCCGCTGACCTTGCCGTTCTCGAGTTCGAACTTGAAGCCACCTTCATAGCTCGAGCCCACTTGCGGTGAGAACTGGTTGCCAAAGCTGTCCTTGGTGCTGTCTGGAAAGAGCGATGTGGCATGCAAGGCGAAGATGGAGATCTCCTTGGTGATGTCATACATCGCTCCGTAGAGGGGCGACACCTTCGAGGCCGTGTAGATGTTGGCGCTCGCGTCCGACGAGGTGCCGTGATCCCACGCGATCGTCTTGATGCTGGTCTTGTTGATACCCGTGTTGATCTTCAGCTTGCTGTCCAGCGCCGACAACTGCCAGTTGGCGAAATAATAGTTGTTGGAATTGTTTTCATGGTGGTAGCCGCTGCCGGTCGGGCCGCCGTCGATGCTGGGCACCAGGTCCGCCGGGGGATAGTTCGGAACGAGGATCGGAATGTCCGCCTGCACCGGGTAATACACCGCCGAGGCCAGCGGGTTAAGGGGAGCGGAGGCGCGGGCGAGTTCCTTTTCACCCCAAGCAGCGCCGCCGAAGGCGAAGGTGTTCTTCACCTGTTCGAAATCGAACTTGTAAACGCCGGTCGCACCGTAGGCGTGCATCTGATTACCCCAGTCGCGATAGTGATAGGTGCTGATGATCCGGTTGGTCGCGGAATCATAGCCGCTGCTGCCGGACTCCCAGCTGTCCGCGCCGCCGGAACCGCTGGCATCCCAGCCATTGCCGGAGACCTCGAGGCGGGTCGAATACTGCATGTAAGCCTGCATCTGGAAATTATCGCCGACCTTCTGGGTCACCATGCCGCGATAGAGATGGGTATCGAGGGAATCTGCGTTGAAGGCGTTGGCCCAGTTCCAGGTCCAAGGAATCTCGGGATGGGCGATCTGCAGCGGGATGTCGGCATGATTGCCCGCACCGGCGGGATCGCCGCCGGAGCTGAACCAGCCCAGGCCGTTCGGCTTGGAACGGAAGCCGTGCTCGGTGAGGAACTCCACCTTGGTCAGGGAGGTCGGTTCCCAAGCCAGCTCCACCGCTTGCAGGGTGACCTTGCCGGCGGAGTGGGCGCGCGAATCCTCGGATTTCTCGTTGGTGGCGTTGTAGCGCACACCGAACTTGCCGCCGGCGCCCAACGAGCCGCTCATGTTGGCGTCGATCGTCGCGCGATAATCACCCTCGCCACCCCCGGTCAACCGGACCTGGGTGAAGTTGTTGGTGAAGTCGACCGTCTTGGTGATGTTGTTCATCACGCCGCCGGGGTAGGCGAGGCCGTAGAGTGCGGCGGCCGGGCCCTTGACCAGTTCCACACGAGAGAGGTTCTGCGTGTCAACGGGGTCATATTCGCGGATGCCATCACGCAGGCCCCAGTTTTGCCGGAAACCGCGGACGAGGAAGTTCTGGTACGGCTGCTGGATGGCGTTGTCCGAGGCCCGGTCGGCGGCACCATACACCAGCGAGGCGTTGTAGGCCTCGAAATCAACCTGCGACTTGACGAGCAGGTCGTCCGCGAGGTCCTTCGTGAACACCTGGATGTTCACCGGAATGTCCTTGATCGGAGTGTCCGTTCTCGTGCCCGCGATGGAGTTGGAGGCCCTGTAGCCGGAATCCTGTTGGGTGGAGACCGTGAAGGGGTCGAGCTGCACGATAGCGCCTTCGGTGGCCGCCGGTGCGGCCGACTGGGCGAAGGAGAGACTCCCCAGTGCGGGCAGCACGAGGAACAAGCACGCTCGGGCGATTCCCGTTCGGCTCGGATTCTTAGGTGTGGGTTTCGGGTGGTTCATTTTTTGGTCTGTCGGTTTTTTGGGCTGTTTTGCCGATCGTGGGGGCGGCAAAAAGGATGCGGAAATCCGGGGCGAAGTGACGGGTTTTAGGGGTGACCTGCCGGCATACGGGGGTGAACTGGAGGTAAGAGCAGCTAACGGGCTGTATAAGGAGATGCGATGACCCGTAGACAAAGGCTTCCCGGCTCTATCGGTAGAGTGAACTCGCCGGCAGTCCGTCCGCCGTGGCAAAACCTCGGGGCGGGGAACCGCCGGACTTGATTTCAACCCACCACGCGGCGGGCCTTTTGCGGCGCCGTGACGCCGTTCTGCCAGTAACCCGGGATGTAGGTGATCGTCTGGGCCTCGGGTACACCGCGCTGGTAGGCGTCGGTCATGATGGCAAGTTGTTCCATGGCGCGCTGGCCGACGAGGTGGTGGTTCTGCACCACGCCGGCGACATGCGGCATGCTGGGAGGGATGTCCAGGCTGGCGAAGGCGACATCATCTGGGAGCCGGAGCCCGGCCGTCGAGAACGTGTCGAAGAGCTCGTTCCAGTTGGAGATGATGACATCGATCTGGTGGGCACGCATCCACTCGGGGACCAGCTCGGGCAGTCGCGGCACGTCCGCGAGGCTGAAGATGAGCGGCGGCACGCACTCGGCCTCGGGGAGCGAGGCCTGCTCGATCAGGACGCCCATGCCGAAGGATTCGGCGAGGCGGGTCTGGTCCTCGCGGGCCGTCGCCAGCCCGATGCGCCGGTAGCCGAGGGCGCGCAGGCGGCGCATGGCAAGGCGTGCAACCTGCATCTGGTCGTTGGACACGGCGTCGAGATGCGGAGTGAGGTGCAGGCACTCGATCTTCACGGCACAAAACTGGTCCCAGTCGAGGTCCAGCTGCTCGATGTCGATCTCGAAGGTCGAGAGCAGCACGCCAGTGATGCTGCGCGCGGTGAGGATGGTGTTGAGGCGCGCCGGCGCGAGGTGGCCCTGGCCGACGACGAAGATGTCGAGCGAATGGCCCCGGGCTTCGGCGGCCGCTTTGGCTCCCGCGTAAACGAGCGGCTGGTAATGGTTGCCACTGAACAGCCGCGTGGTGCCCGCGTGCACCACGAACGCCGAACTCACCACGCGGGCCTGCTGGTTGCGGCGGGCGCGGTGGAAGTTCAGCGCGTCGAGCAGCGGGTCGCGCTGGTAGCCGAATTCCTTGGCCACGCCCCGAATCCGCGCGCGGGTCGCCGGCGGGATGCTCGGATGGTCGCGCAGCGCGAGCGAAGATCGGAAGAGCACAGTCTGAACTCCAGTCACTGT
>CAZZDB010000088.1:0-15461 GCA_964652485.1 uncultured Oleiharenicola sp. | reverse complement strand
CCCGGAGAAATTCCTCTACGTGCGTCCCGGCTACAATTACGTGCCGACCCCGTCCAACTACGGCGGCGCTCCGCGCGAGCGCAGCAACGGCGGCAATGCGGCTCCCGCCCGCTCCACTGAAACCGCCGCGGTAGCTCCCGCCAGGTCCGGCGGTTTTCTCGGCTGGCTCAAGTCACTCTTCGGCGGCTCGACGGCGGCGGCTCCCGCTCAGGTCGAAGCCCACTCCGGCGAGCACCGTCACGGTGACCGTCATCGCGGCGGCCGTGGTCGCGGACAGGGCGGCGGTGATGGCCAGCGGCGCCGCAGCCGCGGCGGGCGCGGGCGCAGTGGTGGCGGCTACCGGGGCGAACGTTCCGGCGGCGCCCAAGGCGGCGACTCCACCGGCTGAGTTCCAACCCGACGCAAACACTCCGGGCGCCTGCTTCACCGCAGGCGCCTTTTTATTGCACACCACTGGGCGAACGCGTATCGCCTAAGGCCACTTCATGGCTGACCTCATCATCCACGGCGGCAAACCCCTGAGCGGCACCATCACTCCCTCGGGCAACAAGAATTCCGTGCTGCCCATCCTCTGCGCGACGTTGCTGACCGATGCAAAGGTCTCGCTCCGCAACGTGCCCAACATCACCGATGTCGAGAAGCTCGTGAACTTCTTCGTCGAGCAGGGCTCGGTCGTTGCCTGGGATCGCGCCGCCGGCACGATGAGCATCGATCACTCGGGCTTTGACGCCGCCCGGCTCAACGGCGAACTGCCTGCCGGCATGCGCTCTTCCGTGCTGCTCTTCGCTCCGCTCCTGCAGCGGATGAAGAAGATCTCCCTGCCCACCAATGCCAAGGGCTGCTCGCTCGGCATCCGCGAACTCGACCCCCACCTGGAGATCCTGGAAAAGCTCGGTGCGAAGGTCGCCCACAACGACGACCTCATCCTCTCGCTCAAGGGCCGTTTCGCCGGCGCCCGCCACTGGCCCGACTATATGTCGGTCACGGCCACCGAGAATTTCATCATGGCCGCCGTGCTCGCCGACGGCGAGTCCGTGCTGCTCAACGCCGCCAGCGAGCCGCACGTACAGGATCTCTGCGCTGTGCTCACCGCCATGGGCGCGAAGATCGCGGGCCGCGGCACGAGCCAGCTCACCGTCACCGGCGTACGGTCGCTCAAGGGCGGCTCGTTCACCATCAACTCCGACCACCATGAGGTCGTCACCTTCCTCGCCCTCGGCGCCATCACCGGCGGCGAGGTGCGCGTGAAGCACTCCCTCCCGCAGCACTTCGATCTCATCAACCGCTCCTTCGCCAAGCTCGGCGTGAAGATCGACTACGACGGCGACACCGCCATCGTCCGCAAGAAGCAAAAGCTTGTCGTCGCCGAGCCGTTCACATCGAACCTGCTGCCCAAGATCGAGGCGGCCCCGTGGCCCTATTTCCCGGTCGACCTCTTGCCGTGCATGATCGCCTTGTCCGTGCGCGCGTCGGGCACGGTCATGTTCTGGAACAAGGTCTACGAGGGCGGCTTCACCTGGATGTCCGAACTGTCCAAATTCGGCGCGCACGTCGTGGTCAGCGACCCCCACCGCATCACCGTCTTCGGCGCCAAACCGCTGCGTCCGACCGTGGTCGAGGCGCCTTACATCATCCGCGCCGCGGTCGCGCTCTACATGGTCGCCGCCAGCATCCCGGGCAAATCCGTCGTCAAGAACGCCGACACGATCCGCCGGGCCCATCCCAACTTCGTGGAAAACCTCCGCAGCCTCGGCGCCGAGGTGGAGTGGAAGTGAACCAACAGGTTCACCACCGGATACACGAGACCTGAAAATACCCCTGTCCCATTCCGCGTTTTCTGTGCGTTCCGTGGCCAAATAAGATGTCTTCTCCTGAAAAATCCCCCAAAGGCACCGGATTCATCACGAGCGCGCTCGCGACGCCCGTCTCGCCGGTCGAGGCGGCCCTGCGCCCGCTTTCGTTCGCCGATTTTGCCGGCCAGCCCAAGACCGTTGAGCGCCTGCGGGTCATGGTCGGCGCCGCCAAGCGCCGCGGCGAGGCGCTCAACCACATTCTGCTCTCCGGCCCGCCCGGACTCGGCAAGACCACCCTCGCCTTCATCCTCGGGCACGAACTCGGCCGCACCGTGCGTGTCACCTCGGGCCCGGTCATCGAGAAGGCCGGCGACCTCGCCGGCCTGCTCACCAACATGGAGGAGGGCGACATCCTCTTCATCGACGAGATCCACCGCATCCCCAAGACCGTCGAGGAATACCTTTATTCGGCGATGGAGGACTTCCGGCTCGACATCATGATCGACCAGGGACCCAACGCACGCAGCGTGCGGCTTTCGATCCCGAAGTTCACCCTCATCGGCGCCACCACCCGTTCCGGCCTGCTCACCGCCCCGCTCCGCTCCCGCTTCACGCTCAACACCCGGCTCGACTACTACGATCGCGCCACGCTCGAGGGCATCGTCCGCCGCAGCTGCGGCCTGCTCAAGGTCGACCTCGACACCGGCGGCGCCCAGGAAATCGCCCGGCGGGCCCGCGGCACGCCGCGCATCGCCAACAACCTCGTCAACTTCTGCCGCGACTACGCCTCGGAAAAGGCCAAGGGCAGGATCACCCAACCCGTCGCCGCCGCCGCGCTGGAGCTCTTGGAGATCGACGCCGCCGGCCTCGACGAGATGGACAAGCGCGTGCTGCGCCTCATGGCCGAGCATTACCAAGGTGGCCCGGTCGGTCTCGGCACCATCGCCATCGCCGTCGGTGAGGAAGCCGAGACGCTCGAGGAAGTTCACGAACCATTCCTGATTCAGGAAGGTTATCTCGCCCGCACGTCACAGGGCCGCGTCCTCACCGCCAAGGGCTATGGCGCCATCGGCCTCAAAGCCGCCGCGGGCGACCAGCAGTCGCTGCTGTAGTCTGGTTATGTTCCGACTTTTCTTCGCCCTCAGCCTGCCGGTGCTGGCTTCGGCCGCCACTGCTCCCGTCGAAAAGACGACGTCTTCCACGACTATCTACACGAACCTCACGGTCATCGACGGCACCGGCGCGCCCGCCGCCGCCGGCATGGCCATCGTGATCGAGGGCGAGTTGATCAAATCCGTGTTGCCCATGGCCGCGCTCGCCCTGTCGCCTGCGCCCGGCGCGACCGTTGTCGATCTGGCCGGAAAGTTCGCCCTGCCGGGCCTCATCGACACGCACCAGCACCTCGGCACCTCGCCCAACCGGCCGGCGGCCGAGGCACAGCTCAACCGCATGCTCTACGGCGGCGTCACCGCCGTGCGCGACATGGCCGGCGACGCACGCTTCCTCGCCGACCTCGCACGCGCCGCGCGCCTGGCGGAGATCCCCGCGCCGGACATCCGTTTCTCCGCGCTCATGGCGGGGCCGAGTTTCTTCGCTGACCCGCGCACACACGCCGCGGCCCAGGGCGCCGAGCCTGACCGGGTGCCGTGGCTGCAGGCCATCACCGCCGACGCGGACACAATCATCGCCGTCGCGCTCGCCCGCGGCACCGGCGCATCCGGCATCAAGATCTACGCCAATCTGTCCCCGACGGAAGTGCGCCGCATCATCACGGAGGCCCACCGCCAGGGTTTCCCCGTCTGGAGCCACGCCACGATCTTCCCCACCGGCCCGGCCGAGGTCGTCGAGGACGGTGTCGATTCCATCTCGCACGCCTACATGCTGGCCTACCAGGTGAGCGAGACCATCCCCGCCGCCTACGCCCCGCGGCCGCCCATCGACCCGGCGCGCCTCGGCGCCGACACCACCGTGCTGCCCGCGCTCTACGCCGCGATGGTCCGGCACGGCACCATCCTCGACGCCACCGTCCACACGTTCTTCGAGTCGGACTCGCAGCAGAAGCCGGGCACACCGGCCCGCGGCCCGGTCGGCGCGCAGCTCACGGCGGCGGCCTACCGCGCCGGTGTCGCCATCTCCGCCGGCACCGATTTCACTCCGCCTGCCGGCGACGCTTATCCCGCCCTGCAGATTGAAATCGAGACGCTCGTGCACGAGGTCGGCTTGACTCCGGCCGATGCCCTCCGCGCCGCCACCTCCGTCGCCGCCCGCGCCCTCAAGGCCGACGACCGCATGGGCACGCTCGCCGCCGGCAAGCTCGCCAACCTGGTCATCGTCGCCCGCAATCCGCTCGACGACATCATGGCGCTCCGCGAAGTCGTCCTAACGGTCAAACGCGGCCGCGCCTACCCCCGCTCGGACTACCACCAACCCGACGCCAAACTTCTCAGCGAAGATTTCTGACCCCGTCATGAACTCCCACCCGCCTTCTTTTCCGCTCGACCGCCGGCAATTCCTGACGATGGCCGGCGGTCTCGCCGCCATCACCGCTCTTCATGCCTCGGCCAACGAACCGGCCCAGACACGTCCACCGGAATCCACCCGCGACCCTCTCATCATCAATGCACTCGGCGGACTGGAGAATCCCAACCGCGTCCCGAAGGAACCGGCACCCGGCGCGGTTATCGCTCCGACCACGGCTGACGACGTGGACGCCCGGGCGATTGCCGACTCCCTCGCCTCCGGCCTCACCGCCGTCAACGTCACGCTCGGCTACGTCGCCGGGGCGATGGAACCGTTTGAGCACACCATCCGCGAAATTGGCGTGTGGGACCGCATCATCCGCGAAAATCCGCAGCTTCTGAAGGTTTTCACCGTCGCCGACATTCTTCGCGCCCGGGCCGAGCGCCGCCTCGGCATCATCTACGGTTTCCAAAACGCCACGCAGGTCGGCGCCGACCCCGCGCGCATCGACATCTTCGCCGACCTCGGCGTGCGCGTCATCCAGCTCACCTACAATCCGCGCAATCAGCTGGGCGACGGCTCCATTGTCACGGAGAACCACGGCCTCACGCCGCTCGGGCGTGAGGTCGTAGCCCGCCTCAACGCCCGCCGCGTCATGGTCGACCTGTCGCACAGCGGCGAGCAGACCTGCCTTGACGCCGCGCGCGCCTCGACCCAGCCGATCTCGATCAACCACACCGGCTGCCGTGCGCTGATGGATCTGCCGCGCAACAAGACCGACGCCGAGCTGCGGCTCGTGGCGGAACGCGGCGGCTTCGTCGGCATCTACTTCATGCCGTTCCTCCATCCGACCGGCCACGCCACGGCCGAGGATGTTGTCCGCCACCTTGAGCACGCCGTGAATGTCTGCGGCGAGGATCATGTCGGCATCGGCACCGACGGCTCGGTGACGTCCATCGACGATCTCGACGGTTACCGCGCGCGCAATCTGAAGGAGAACGCCGCCCGCACCAAGGCCGGCATCGCCGCCCCCGGCGAAGGTCCCGGCGTTTTCCCCTTTGTGGTCGACCTCCGCGGCGTCGATCAATTCCGCAAGCTCGCCCGGCTGCTCACGGCGCGCGGCTTCAGCGGCGGCCGCATCGAGAAGATCCTCGGCGGCAACTTCCTCCGCTTCGCCCGGGATGTCTGGGGCGCGTGACGGGCTGATGCCATGGGGTTGAAGCCATCCGGGACCGGCGGCGGAGCTTTTGTCGAGCGCTACCGCCGGCCCCGAGGGCTTGGCACACTTACCTGTCAGCACTTGCTGGTCGCGGCATTCATTTCGAGTGAATACCAGTTGATCCGCCGGGTGCAGAACATTACGAGCGCCAGCGCCGCGAACAGCGCCGCCGTGCCGGCAACGAGCGCATAGTCCTGCGACTTCAGCACGAAATACAGATAACCGTAGGTCGCGGCCAGCCCGCCGCCGGTGACGAGCGTCCGTCGCCCGGTCTTGAGGAAGCTCCACGAATACCCGGCGATCATCACCGTGCAGGCCGCCGCCGCCACGGCGTAGGCCGCACCGGTGGTCCAGAACTCGGACAGCGCGAGGAAGGCGAGGAAGAACAGGCACAACGCCGCGCCGACCATGGCATATTGCAGCGGGTGGATCCGCAGCGTCGCCGTGATCTCGAAGAGGAAGAAGACCGCGAACACGAGCACGAAGAACAGCACGCCGTACTTCTGGGCCCGCTCGGCCATCGAGTAGCCGGCGACCGGCTGCACGAACCGCACCCCGAAGCTGGCGGCGGAAATCTTCTTCACCATCTCCCGAGTGTCCGTGGTTCGGCTGATCCAGCTCTGGCCGAAGCCCCGGCTGAAGTGTGACGTCTCCCACTCGGCTGCGAAACCGCCCGGTCTCACGCTGCGCCGGGCCGGCAGATAGGCTCCGCCGAACGACGGATCCGCCCAAGCCGAGCCGAGTGTCACCTCCGTGACCTTCCCCGCCGGCACGAAGTCGAGCCGCTCGCTGCCCTGCAGCTCGGTCTCCATCGCAAATTCCACTTTCCCTCCCGCCGCGGCGCCGTCGATCTTGGCCGCCAGCGACAGACCTTCGCAGCCGACCCCCTCGGCAGTCTCGAAGGGAGATGCCGCGCCGCCCTTGACGGCCACTGGCGACACCGACCGGATGCCCCGCAGATCGGTTACGCCGAAGAGAATCTGCGCGCGCTCCCAGACGATCCGGTCCACCCCGATGCCCGCCGCCGCGAAGTCCGGTTGGAAATATCCGTCCAACTTCAGCTTGGTGCTGTAGACCACCGTGTCGTAGATGCCGCGCCGCCGCGACTCGGGATCGACCGTGCCTTTGACCTTGAGCACCTCGGGCAGGAAATAGGCGGTTGCATACGTCGTCACGCTTTCTTCCACGTCCTCCTTCTTCCCGTTCACCACCTTGGGCCGGACCACTTGCGTCCGATACGTGTAGGGCACAGCCAACACGGGGCCGGTGACCTGCTGGGCCCGGCCCCAGATGCCGGCAATCTCCGCGGTGGCCTGTGCCTGGTAACCCTGCCGCTCGCGCAGCACGCCATTGGTCATGCTGAGCGGGATCAACAGAAACGGAATGAGCAGGCAGATGCAGGCGACCTTGAGGAAAACCGCCAGGCGGCGTGACGCCGGCGTGGGAATGACGGGAGGCTCGGTATTCATTGACCACCTCCGTTCTCATCGCTGGTGCGCGAGGCGATCCACATCAGACCAAGGAAGGTCGGCGCCGCATAGACGTAGAACTGGTAGAGCGTGTCGGTGGTCGAGTGCGACCGGGCATCAATCGCGAGGAAAACCTGCACGACGAATGCCAGCGCGGCCAGCGCGGCGGCGTAACCCAGGGGGTGGACGGGACGGTAGATCCAACCCCAGCGTTTGAACCAGAGTGTGTGGACAGGAGGTGCGGAGTTCATGCCCCCACTCTGCCCGGCTTCCGTGAAGCCCGTATGAAAGGACGATGAAATCGGACAGAAAAACGTAGGGCAGGTCTCTGCCCTGCCTGAGATCGCGGGCCGGAGTCCGGCCCTACACCACCGGCAGCCACAGCACCGCCCGGGCACCGCCGCCCTCCGGCCGGTTGGCCAGCGTGGCATCGCCGCCGTGCAGATGCGCGATCTCCTTCACCAGCGCGAGGCCCAGCCCCGTGCTCTTCCGCGTCGAGCCCGGACGCGGCAGCGAATAGAACCGTTCGAACACCCGCGGCAGCGCATAGTCCGGCACGCCCTGCCCGCGATCTTCCACCTGAAAAACCACCCGGTTGCTCTCCACCGCGACGCCGAAGACCACCTCGCTGTCCGCGGGTGAGAAATCCAGCGCATTCTGCAGCAGGTTCACCAACGCCTCGCGCAGGAGCACGCGTTCGCCGCGCAGCATCGCGGAAAGGCCGTTTACGGCAAGGGTGACCCGTGCTCCGGCATAAGCCGGCCGCACCACCTCCGCCGCCTCGTTCATCAACACTCCCGCGTCGACCGGCTCCGTCTGTCGGAGCGTCTTGCGCGCCTCGAGCGATGACAGCTCCAGCAGCCGCTCCACAATTTGCAGGATGCGTGCCGACTCGCCGCGGATGTTGTCCATGAATCTCTTCCGCTGGTCCGACGGCATATCCTCCTCGAGCAGCTCGGCCGCACCGCGGATGGCGGCGAGCGGCGCCTTCACCTCGTGGGCGAGCGCCTGGGTGTAGCGCTCGGCATGTTGCCGGCCCTCGAGCGCGTCGCGCATCTCCTCGAACGCCGTGCCCAGGTCGCGCAACGTGCGACCGGGCAGCGGCGGCAGCGGCGCCGGCCGCCCGTCGCGCACGGCCCGCGCGTAGGCGGTGAGCCGTTCCAGCGGCGTGATCACCCATGAGGCCACCAGCAGCAACAGGATCAATACGACCACGCCGCCCACCGCGGCGCCGGTGAGCAGTTTCTTCCGGGCGGTTGCGACCAGTTCGTTGATGCCGCGCGTCGGTTTGCCGGTCGTCAGTACGCCGACGATGTGGCCGTCGTGCCGGATGGGGGCCGCCACGTAGAGTACCTGGGTATTGTCATCGCCGGCGATGTCGCGCGTCGAGCGGGCGCCGTATTCGCCGCGCAGCGTGCGGGCCACGTCGTTCCACCGGGAGAAATCCTTCCCCTCGTGGATTCCCGTCGAATCAAACAGCACGCGGCCCGTGGCATCAGTCACATAGACCCGCAGGTCCACCGCCGTCTTGCGCAGCGTGAAGATGCGCGCCTCGAACGCCCGGCCCTGCACCGCCGCCATCGCGCGGCGCAACGCCGCCTCGTCCACCCGCCCGTCCTGCAGCCCGGTCTCCACGAGCGCCGCCAGCAAGGCTGATGTATCGACCAGCGACTCCTCGATGGACTCAAGGTAGCGCGGACGGACCTGTTCGAGCGCCCGACGCGTCAGATACCAGCCGCCGGCACAGTAGACCGCCAGCAGCACGAGCAGAAGCCGCAGCCGCAAGTTCACGTTTCCTCCCGCAGAGAATAGCCGAGACCGCGGTGCGTCACAATGGGATCGGCCTCCGGCGCGATCCCGCGGAGCTTGGCCCGTAGTGTCTTGATGTGCGCGTCGACCGTGCGGTCCAGCGCCGCGCCGGGATCGTCCCAGGCGGCCGTCATGAGCTGGTCCCGGTTGAACACGCGGCCCGGCGAGGCCAGCAACGCGGCCAGGAGCCGGTATTCGTTGCGGGTCAGTTCGAGGGCCTGGCCCCGGTAGCTGATCCGGCAGCGCGCGGCGTCGTGCCTCCATGCGCCGGAGGCAGCCGCAATGGCGGCCGTTCCGTGGCTTCGTCGCAATACCGCACGGATGCGCGCCGTCAGTTCGCGCGGACTGAAGGGCTTCGCGAGATAGTCATCCGCTCCCAGCTCGAGGCCGACGATCTTGTCCACCTCGCCGCTCCGCGCTGTCAGGAAGATGACCGGCACCATCCCGTGCTTCTGGATTTCCCGACAGACATCGAGTCCGCTCATGTCGGGCAGGCCGACATCCAGCACCACGAGCGCGACCGGGGTCGCCGCCAGCGCGGCCAATGCCTCGCCGCCGGTGGTTTTCCAGAGCGGGGTGAAACCCTCGGTCTGCAAGGCATAGACGATGGTCTCGGCGATCGAGGCTTCGTCCTCCACCACCAGGATGGTCTGACGCAGAGGCGGCATGACGGCCTTTGTGCCGCCCGGGCGGCGCGGCGACAAGCCTCCTCTACACGTCGCCGCGCTGTGGCCGGAGAATGATCTCCTCGACCACGGTGCGGCGCCCGAGGCGGTAAACATCGAGAATCGCCCGGGCGAGGTCCTCGGCGGCCATGATCCGCTCCCGCTTCACGCCACTCTTGGCCCACGAGGGAGACCAGGTGGCGCCCGGGTGGATGCAACAGACGCGCACGCCATGGTCCTTCGTCTCGGCCCGCAGTACCTGGGCGAGGCCGGTGACGCCGAACTTCGCCGCACAATACGCCGCGGCGTTCGGATACGCTCCGAGCCCGGCGATCGAGCTCATAAAGAAGATGTCGCCCTCTTTCCGCTGCAGCATCGCCGGCAGGAAGGCCTGCGTGACCAGAAAGGCGCTGCGCAGGTTGACCGCGATCAGGCGGTCGAACTCCGCCACCTTGGTCTGTGCAAAAGGCGCCACGGCGAAGGCACCCGCGTTGTTGATCAGAACATCGACGGCGCCGAAATGCCGGGTGACGACCCGAGCCATGGACTTGACCGCGGCCTCCCGGGCCACGTCGCAGGGGAAGATTTCCACGCCGGCACCGGACCCGATGCAGTCGCGGGCGACCGAGCGAAGGTTTTTCTCGCTGCGGGCGACGAGCGCCAGCCGCGCGCCGGGCAGTTCCGTGGCGAAGGTCCGGGCGATTGCCGCGCCGATGCCCTGCGATGCACCGGTGATGAGAACGACGGGGCCAGATTTTCCCGCGGATTTCGCGGATGAACGCTGATTAGTCATGAGTTTCCCGGACAATACGTTTCCATTCGAGTTTGGCGTGCTTAAAATTCAGGAGCAGAGCCAGCTTGAGTTTGGTAACGGCCAGATAACCGATCATTTGGCGGGCATGCGTTTCATTGAATGCCTCGATCACCTTTGGGTCGGCTATGACCAAATCATCAACGATTGTGTCAGGAACCAGATTGCCGATCAGCTCACCGGAATAATGGACCGGAAATGATTTCTGCTGCTCCACCCTGTGCCCACGCTTGCGCAGCTCGATGACCAATGCCCGCTCATAGAGCTTCTCATCCAATCCGGGGCCAAGCTCGTTGAGCACCGCCATCGCAGCCCCGATAATCTTTCCACTGAGTTCCTCGTGTATCATCGGCCACTATCCGCGTTAATCCGCGTCATCCGCGGAGAATTTCTGTATCCTCAGCACAGCAACGACCCGAAGTCCATGAAGTCGGCGGTGAAGCCACCCTGCACGCCCTTGCAGATAACGCTGACGGCGTCGTGCGAGTGCAGTGACTCCAGATGCGAGCACGCGATGCGGAAGTCGGCGATGCGCTTGTCCGCGTCGAACACAAGATAGAGCTGCCGCGCGGCGTCCTCGACGAACTTCAGGTAGGCGCCGTTGAGCTCGGCGAAAGCCTGCTCATCCTCGCGCTTTACCATCACCTGCGTCTCGGTCTGCAGCGCCTCGAGGCAGAGGGCATGCACGTCCTCGATCCAGATCTTTTTCCCCTCGGCCTCCTCAAGGGTGAGACGCGCCTTGCTGCGCTGCGAGTGCGGCACGCCGTAGGCCCCGCGCTTGTCGCGGGCATGCTCAGTCAGTTCCGCCGAGCAGGGGCAGGCCGAGGAATAGACGAAGTCGAAATGGATGTAGCGGCGGTAGCGGCCGTCGCGCGTCATCACGCCCTCGAAGGCCACGTTGTAGAACTGCCAGCCTTCAAGGTTGGTGCGCAGGCTGGGCCGGAGCATCGGGTAGGAAAAGGCGATCTTCAGACGGGCGTCCTTGGTCTCCACCTTGCGCAGGTAGGCCTTCAATATCTTGCCCATCCACTCGCCCGTGGTGACCTCGTTCTGGTGCTCGTAGAAGGTCCGCATGATGCGGCTCATGTTGATGCCCTTGAGGTCGGCCTCGAGCGACACCGTGCCGGTGACACTGGTCTCGAGCGTGAGGATCTTGCCGGCCTTGGTGCGGTATTTGAGCGGCAGCTTGAAGTTGTGGATGCCGACCTGCTGGATCGGCACGTGGGCGCCCTGGATCGTCTCGTGGGCCACCTCCATCATGTCGGGCAGTGTCGCGCGATAGGCGGCGGTCGGCTTGAACTTCCGGTCGTAGCCGCGCTTGATCGGGGGCTGCTGGCCGCAGCTCGAGCGGTGGAGATACATCTGTTTCATGAAGGAGAGTCGTTTCTGGCCGGACCGGGCGGGTGACGTGACCGCCCAAAAAGTCAGGGGTGGTCGGGGCCGAAATATTCGGCAAAGTTGCGCGGGGTTTCGTAGAGGCGGACGCAATGCAGCCGGCCGGCCCGGACACGCGGCTCGATCTGCTGCCAGAACGCGATCACGAGGTTCTCGGTCGACGGGATGATGCCCTTGAGGAACGGCACCTCGTCATTAAGATTGCGGTGGTCGCATTGGTCGACGACGGCGCGGTGCAAGATGCGCTTCAGTTCGCCGAGATCGATGATGTAGCCCGTCACGGGATCGGGCGAACCCTTGACCGTGACCTCGAGCACATAGTTGTGCCCGTGCCAGTGCGGGTTGGTGCAGAGGCCGTATTGCTTCCGGTTCCACGCGAGACTCTTCCCCGGGTTGTAGAGCCGGTGCGCCGAGTTGAAATGCACCTGCCGGGTGATGAATACCGTGCCGGACAGCGGCCGCACGCGCGGCGCGGGCTTTTTTCGACTGGGGGCCTTTTTCGGCATGGAGGGCCAAGCGAATCCAGATTCCCGGTGGCGTCAACCCTGCCATCCCGGCCCCGTCCACCTAAAATAACCATTGCCCGCGCCGATCGGAAAGCCGATCAATCACCGCGATGGCCCTGCGCTTCAGCATTCTTGGCAGCGGCAGTGCGGGCAACTCCGCGCTGCTCCAGACGGACAACACCCGCGTCCTCATCGACGCCGGCTTTTCCGCGCGGCGGCTGGCCGCATTGCTGGCTGAACACGGTGAGAGACTCGAGGGCATCGACGCCATTTTCCTGACCCATGAGCACGGCGACCACGCCGCGGGCCTCAACGGACTAGCGCGCTATCCCAACATCAGGGTCTTCGCCAACCGCGCCACCGCCCAGGCCCTGCAGGCCGGCCTCAAGCACCGCCTGGCGTGGAATCTCTTCGAGACCGGAGGCACGTTCCGGTTCCGCGACCTCGACATCAGCAGCTTCGCCGTGCCGCACGACGCCCAGGATCCCGTCGGCTTCCTGATCGCCCACGGCGACGACGACCTACTCTCGCCCCGCCGCAGCCTGGCGTGGCTGACGGACCTCGGGCACGCGCCGGCCCACGTGCGCGAGCGCATCCGCGACGCCGACGTGCTCGTCATCGAGGCCAACCATTGCCCGCAGATGCTGGAGGCCGACACGAGGCGCCCGTGGTCCACCAAGCAGCGCATCAGCGGCCGCCACGGCCACTTGTCCAATACGGCGGCCCGCGAGCTGATCGAGTCCACGACCGGCGCGCGCTGGCGCCACGTGTTCCTCACGCACCTCAGCCGCGACTGCAATTCGATCATGGCTGTCGAGATGGCCTGCGGCGCCGTGCTGACGGCGCGCGCTTGCGGTTTCTCCGTGGTGGCGCCCGGCGCCGGCACCCCGTTTTACGATTTCGCCTGAGTGCTCAGGCCTTGGTCGGCGCCGGCTTTGTCTCGTGCTCCGCGATGTATTTGCGCGTGGCCGCCGGCAGCTCGTTCCAAAGCCGCCAGGCGACGATGCCGCCGGCCAGGGCAAAGGGCATCAGGAAGACCGGCCACCATTGCCAGTTGTGGCCTGTCCAGCTCGTGCCCGTGAGGAAGCCCACACACACCGACTGCACGCTGCTGCCGAGATAGACGCAGCCGTCGACGATGCCGGAGCAGGTGGCGGTGGCCTTGCGGCCGCCGAAGTCCGCCGCCGCCGTCCCCGACATCAGCGAGTGCACGCCCGTCACCGCGGCGACGATCAGGAGCGCCGAAATCGCGACCAGCACGGGCAGCGAAAAGAGGTTCATCGCCATCACCGCCGCCATCATCAGCATGAAAGTGCAGAAGATCGCCGCGGGTGGTCCGCGGCGGGATTGGAAGAACTTGTCCGAGATCAGGCCGGCAGCGAATCCGCCGACGATGCCGAACATGCAGAGCAGCAGGCCCCAGTTGTCCCGGAACCACTCGGCGCCGATCTGCGGCACCTGCTTCCCGAAGATCGGATACCACTGCATGATGCCGTTGCGCAGCACGCCCGCCGTCAACTCGACGCCCCCGAGCATCAGCATGAGCGGGCTGAGAAAGACCTTCTTCAGCAGATCCATCGTCGTGTAGGTCTCGTGCATGTGACCGGAGGAGGCGTCATGGGTGTCGAGATAAGGGAACCCAGCGAGCTCGGGTGTCTCCTTGATCAGCCAGAAATCAAGCACCGCCCAACCCACGAGGATGATCGCCGGGATGAAGAACACGGCCCAGGTCGCGTCCACGGTCGCGCCTGGTGACACGAACCAGTCCCGCAGAAGCCGGGACAGGCCGTTCGGGAACGCCTGCGCCTTCACCATGGTCATGTCGACAATCGCCTGGCCCCAGTCGAACGCGAAGTAGACGCCGAACGAAATCAGCGTGCCGAAGATCGCGCCGAACACGCCGCGCTCGCGGACGTGGAACCAGTTCGCCTTCACCTTGATGATGGAGACGGCGCCATAGCTCTGGAAATACATGTTGAGCGCGTAGGTCACGACGAACGGCCAGAATAGCGGAATCGCCGTGCGCCCGGTCAGCACCAGCCACGTGATCAAGCCCAAGACGACGTTCGCCGCCGCCGCGCCGACCGCCGCGATGATGATGCCCTTCTTGCCCCCGATCCGGTCGACCAGCGGCCCGTTGACCAGAAACGAGAACGCATAGACGCCCGTGCCCGCAGCAAAGATGAGTCCGAAGTCCTCGTTGTTCATCAGCGAGCCGAACGCGTTTTTCGCCACCGTGAGGTTGTAGCGCCCCATGTAGAGGAACGAGTAGGTCATCCCCAGCGGGAACCAGTTGATGAAACGCCGGCTCAGGAACCACGGCCCATGCTTCATGGGGTTGTTGTAGAAATAGACCCCTATGACGACGAAGAGGCAGAGCGCGACAATGCTGAGGGACATGTGGAAAACGTTGAGCGGTCGGGCGGAACGCACGGCAACATAGGTTGCCACCTGTCCAAAGCACGCCGAAAACGACCCCGGTGGTGTTAAATTAACCCACCGCGTCGCGACATAACCCCGGCTTTTGCTTTGCCGCAGAACCCGGTTGCTGCTTGGTTGACTCCTCGCATGCCTTCGACCCTTTCCCTCCGCCGCACCAAGATCATCGCCACCCTCGGACCCGCCACCGAGAGCGAGGAGATGCTCGTCAAACTCATTGCCGCCGGCGTCGACGTCGTCCGTCTCAACATGGCGCACGCCAAGCATGACTGGACCCGGATGATCATCCGCCGCATCCGCGCCGCCGCCCAGGCCGCCGACCGCGAGGTCGCCATCATGATGGACATCAAGGGCCCGGAGGTCCGCACCGGCGACCTCGAGGTGCCGCTCGAGCTCAAGGCCGGTGAAATCTTCGACTTCACCGTCAAACCCGGCGCCGAACGCGACCACGCGGAGGAAGTTCGCTCGGTCGACGTCAACTACCGCGACCTGGTCAACGACATCAAGGTCGGCGACACCGTGCTCGTGGACAGCGGCCTCATCCGCCTCGAGGTGCTGGAGAAGCACGACGCCCACATCCGCTGCCGCGTGCTCACCCCCGGCTCCCTCACCTCGCGCCGCCACATCAACCTCCCCGGCGTACACGTCAACCTCCCTTCCTTCACCCTGAAGGACAAGGCCGACACCACCGTCGGCATCGAGGAGGGCGTTGACTTCATCGCCCTCTCCTTCGTCCGCGAGGCGTCGGACGTCGAGCTGCTCCGGACTTTCCTGAAGGAACGCGGTTCCCGCGCCCGCATCGTCGCCAAGATCGAGGACCAGTCCGCCATCGACAACCTTGACGACATCATCCGCGCCACCGACGCCCTGATGGTGGCGCGCGGCGACCTCGGCA
>CAZZDB010000087.1:0-15514 GCA_964652485.1 uncultured Oleiharenicola sp. | reverse complement strand
AGGGCCGAGAGCGTCTACCACCTCTATGTCGTGCGTCATGTCGCCCGCGACAAACTGAAGGTTCATCTCGAGCAATGCGGTGTCGGCGCGGCGTTGCACTACCCGCACCCGCTGCACCTGCAGAAGTGCTTTGCCCACCTCGGCTATAAACCCGGGGATTTCCCGGTCGCCGAGCGCGCCGCCCGCGAGTGCCTCAGCCTGCCCATCTATCCGGAACTCACCGACCAGCAGGTCGATCATGTGGCCGCCAGCATCCGCTCGTTCACGGACTGGTAAGACCCGCGCGGCCGATGGCTCTGACACCTAACGCCTGTCCAGATGGCTCCGCGCTTCGGCGCGTCACGCCGCTCGAGTGGTCCGGCGTGGCCCTGATTTTGATCCTTTACCTCTGGCTGGGCGCCCGGGGCGACAGTTTCCGGACAAGTTACACCATCACGGGCCAGAAATCCGACTATTACAACCTGCTGGTCGATGGCTTGCTTGACGGCCACCTCTACATGAAGGTTTCGCCCGGACCGGACGGAAAGATGCCGTATGTCCTCGATGCCAGTTTGTATGGCGGGAAATATTATCTCTATTTCGGCGTGGTGCCGGCGGTCGCCCTGTTCCTGCCTTATGCACTCCTGACCGGACACGACCTGCCCGACAATGCGGCCAGCGTGCTCTTGGTCATGGGCGGATTCTTGCTCAGCTGGGGTCTCTACGTCGTTTGCCGGACCAGATACTATCCCACTCTCCCGCGAAGTTTCAACGGGTGCGCCATCGTCCTCTTGGCATTCGGTGCCGGCACTCCCGTGCTCGCCGTCCACGGTGGGGTCTACGAGATCGCGGTGGCCGGCGGCTACCTGTGTATGTCCGGAACCTTGCTGAGCTTGTATCAAGCTCTGCACGTCCGGAGAAAAATTCCTTGGCTGGCCTCGGCCAGCGTGTTCGCCGGTCTGGCGGTGGGCTGTCGTCCGAATTACGTCGTTGTCCTGCCGCTGCTGCTGGTGCCGGTTTGGTGGCACTTCCAGAACACCCGCGGCGACCCGGGGTCCGTGCGCCGCCGGATCATGCTTGCCCTGATGGGCGCCGTCGTCATTCCCGCGGGCTGCGTGGGACTCTTGCTCATGGAGTACAACCGGGCGCGCTTTGGGGATCCCTTCGAGCCAGGCTTCAGGTACCAGGTCAACGAGCTGATGCGGACCGGGATGCCCCTGGCGCGCGCCAGCTTCATCTGGACGAACCTCCAGTCGTATTATTTCCGGATGCCGGTTCTCAGCCCCTATTTCCCGTATTTCCTGCCCATCAACACGGCGGATCGCCCGGCCCTCTATTACGGGACCGATCTGCTTCACGGGCAATGGCTGGCAGCGGTGCTGGGCTCCTGGTGTCTGGCGGCGGTGGTCTGGCTGCGCTTCAAACGGGAGCGGTGGCCAGTTTCGCTTCTGACCTTCAACGGCGGTTGCCTGGCTGCATTCCTCGTCCTGCTGCTTGTCCTCTCGACCTTCGTGATTCGGGCAAATCGCTATGTAGTGGATTGCCAGGGAGCCCTGGTTCTTCTCCTCGCCACGGTCGGCGGATTTGCCTCGAGCCGGTTGACGGCCATTGCGCCGGTCGCCGGCCGGTTCTTTCGGGCCGGTTTCGGACTTCTGGCGGTGGCGCTTGCCCTGTTCAATGTGTGCGCCGGCCTGCAATGGCGGGAGTACCTGCCCGTAACGCGGCCGCGCACCTTCGAATTTCTCAACCGCTATGGGAACCTGCCGGCCTACTGGCTCTGGCGGTTGCACCCCACCCAGCTCCAATCCTATCATCTCAGGGTGAAATTCGTCCGCCCGGAAAAGCCCCGGCAGGAGGTGTTGCTCGTCACGGGAACTTTCGGTTACACGGATGTTCTGTCTGTCACTCCCTAACCCGACGGAACGGTCGATTTTGGTGTCGCCCATTCCGGCCATACCGCGCTCGGTTCGGACCGGGTCCGGCTGGATTTTGATCGCGAGCACGATGTGGATGTCGTACTGGGCTCCTTCTATCCTCCGTCCATCCATCCCTTTTTCGCGCACTGGTCCGCCGCCGATGTGATCCGGGCCCGGACCACCACGCGCGTGCTGCTTGATGGCACCGAAATCATCGATGGGAATCAGGCGTTTTTTGACGGCCAGCCGGGCCGCATTTACTGGGGCACCAATCCCTGGGGTCACGACCGGCCGTTTTCGGGAGAGATCAAGAAAATCGAACCCCGGCCCCTGCCCGGACCAGACGCCATGCGGGTGTCCGAGGAGTTCGGCCTCTGGCGGCTCACCCTGCAGGTGCTGCCTTATGCCGGACAGCAGGCGCAGCCCCTGCTCGCTTCCGGAACCCCGGGCAACGGCAACCTGCTTCTCCTCGAATATGTGGACAAGAATGTCATTTGCTTCGCGAATGATGAATGGAACTATGGCTTGATCCGTTCACCGCGCCTTGCAATCGATCCGGATCACCTGCATACACTCGAAGTGTTTGTCGGACCCCAGGTGGCCAAACATTCCTTGCCACCGGAGTGGAAGATGGCGCCGGAGGCGCTGGCGCCCCTGGCTTCGCGACTCAAGGTCTGGATCGACGGCCGACTGGCTTGGGACACTACCATCCGGGGCAACCTGCAAAGCTACAATTTTTTGTCGCCGTGGGGAAAAATCCACAGGGTTTCTCCTCTGCCTTGGCCACGTATATTGGCACTATTCGAAAACAGCCGCTTTTGCCCGATGACCGGCATGACCTCGTTCTTCGCAGCCTGAACGAGAACGCTCCCGCCGCCGTTGCGCCACTGTGACGGGATCGAAACGGCCGGACTTTGGGCCCGACCTTTTCAGTTTTGCTAGCTTGATTGCCCGCCCCATGAATGCCTTCCTCTCGGTTGATGTTGATCGCAGACAACCACTCCCGCGTGCTGGTGACCGGCGGTGCCGGCTTCATCGGCTCGCACCTGACCGACCGCCTCGCGGCCCTCGGCTGCCGCGTCACCGTGCTCGACAACTTCGTCAACGGCCGGATGGAAAACCTGGCCGAGGCACTCGCCACCGGCCGGGTCGAGATCATCCGTGGCGACATCACGGATGCGACCACCTGCGCGCGCGCCGTCGCGGGCCAGGATGTCCTCTTCCATCTCGCCTGCCTCGGCGTCCGCGCCTCGCTGCACGACCCGTTCAGCAACCATCAGGTCAATGCCCTCGGCTCGCTCAACCTGCTCCAGGCCGCCCGCCAGGCGAAGGCCAAGCGCTTCGTCTACATCTCCACGAGCGAGGTCTACGGCAAGGCCCTCTCCTTTCCACTCACTGAGGCCGTCACCACCTGGCCCACCACGATCTACGGTGCCTCCAAGCTCGCCGGTGAGCACTACGCCGCCGCCTACCACGAGTGCTACGGCCTCCCCGTCATCCGCGTCCGCCCCTTCAACAACTACGGCCCGCGCGCACATTTCGAGGGCGATTCCGGCGAGGTCATTCCCCGCTTCATGCTGGGTGCGCTGGCCGGCCAGGCCCCCGTCGTGTTCGGGGACGGCTCCCACACGCGGGATTTTCTTTTCGTGCAAGACTGCGCCGACGCCCTCGTCCGGATTGCCGAATGCGACGCCCTCGTGGGCGGGCTGGTTAACCTCGGCTACGGCGAGGAAATCCGCATCGGCGACCTCGGCCGCCTCGTGCTCGCCGCCACCGGTCGCACCGACCTCGCGGTGGTCTTCGCCGCCGAGCGGCCCGGCGATGTGCCCCGCCTGTGGGTCGATCCTGCCAAGCTCCACGCCGCCACCGGCTGGCGCCCACGCCTCACCCTCGCCGAGGGGCTCCGCGCGACCCTCGACTACTACCGGAAGATTTATGCCGCCTACCCGCGCTGCCTTGAGCAGATGACCGCCCGCAACTGGGAGAAGCCATGAACCAGCCCGTCATCCCGCTCATGCGTCCGGAAATGGGCGACGAGGAAATTACCCTCGTCAACGAGACCATCCGCAGCGGCTGGATCACCCAAGGTCCGCGGGTGCTCCAGCTCGAAAAGGAATTTGCTGCCCGCACCGGCGCCGCGCACGCCGTCGCGGTTTCCAACTGCACCACGGCCCTGCACCTCGCTTTGCTCGTGCTCGAGGTCGGCCCGGGCGACGAGGTGATCGTGCCGCCGCACAGTTACATCGCCACGGCCAATGTCATCCTCTATTGTGGGGCGAAGCCCGTTTTTGTCGACATCGATCCCGCTACGCTGAATCTCGATCCACGCCGGGTGGCCGCCGCTATCACGCCCCGCACCAAGGTCATCATGGCCGTGCACCAGGTCGGCCGGCCGGCTGAGTTGGATGAACTCGCCGCGCTCGCGACGGCGCACAAGGTCCATCTGATGGAGGATGCCGCCTGCGCCGCCGGCAGCGAATACCGCGGCCGCCCGATCGGCAGCAATGCGCGGTCATCGCTGGTCTGCTTCAGTTTTCATCCGCGCAAGCTCATCAGCACCGGCGACGGCGGCATGATCACCACGGATCGCGCCGACTACGCCGCCCGGCTGCGCCTGCTCCGCCAGCACGGCATGTCGGTCAACGATCTGCAGCGGCACGGCTCCAAGATCGTCGTTACCGAGGAATACCCCATCCTCGGGTATAACTACCGGCTGACCGACGTGCAGGCCGCGTTGGGACTGGCGCAACTGCGCCGCCTGCCCGCGATCGTGGCCCGCCGCCGCGAGATCGCTGCCCGCTATGACGCCACGTTCTCGGCCGTGCCCGGTGTCACCCTCTTCCGCGAACCGGGGCACGCCCGCTGGAACCAGCAGACCTATCTCATCCGCTTTCCGGGCGCGGCCGCCGCGGTGCGTGACGCCTTCATGCAAAAGCTCCTCGACGAGTGCATCGCCTCCCGCCGCGGCATCATGTCGATGCACCGCGAGCCGGTCTACACCACGCGCTTTGGCGTGCAACATTTCCCCGAGAGCGAGGCGGCCAGCGACCAATGTGTCTGTTTGCCGCTTTACACCCAGATGACGGACGTTGAAATCAATCGGGTGATTGAGGCGGTGCGCCGCCACGCTCCCCGCTGACCCCGCATGGAACAACCCGCCGCCAAACCCCTGCCGCCGAATCCCTACAACCCCTTCTGCTGGGTTGCGGGAACTCCGGAGATTGGCGAGGGAACCTGGATCGGCGCGTTCACCCTGATCGACGGGCTGGGTGGATTGAAGATCGGCCGGGGCTGCAATGTCAGCTCGGGTGCCCAGATTCTCAGCCACTCGACCGTGCGCCGCTGCGCGACCGGGCGAAAACATCCCGATCCCGACTACAAGCCGACCGAAGTCGGCGATTATGTTTTTGTGGGCGCCAACGCCGTCATCCAGATGGGGGCGAAGGTCGGCCATCACAGCGTCATCGGCGCCGGCGCGGTTGTTCTGGAGGACTCGGTCATCCCGCCCTACTCGCTCGTCGTGGGGGTGCCCGCCCGCATTGAGCGCGATCTTCGTGATGAAATCACCCGTTGGAGCCAGCCCGGCCATGCCTAAGCTTTCCGTCGTCGTCGCCGCGTACAACGAGGAGGGCAACCTGCCCCTGCTCTTCCAGCGGGTCAATGCACTTGACTGGACCGCCCTCGACCTCGCGGTCGAATTCGTCTTCGTCGACGACCACTCGCGGGACGGCACCCAACGCTACCTGCGCGCCCTGGCGGCACAGGACCCGCGCGTGAAGGTCCTCCGTTTCTCCAAGAATTTCGGCAGCCACAAGGCCTTCACCGCCGGGCTCGAGCACTGCACGGGCGACGCCGCGGTCATCCTCGCCGCCGACCTTCAGGATCCGCCCGAGACGATCCCCCGGCTGGTGGAAAAATGGCGCGCCGGGGCCAAGGTGGTCTGGGCCGTGCGCGCCGAGCGCGAGGGGGTGTCGCTGGCCGACAGGCTTTTCGCCCGGTTCTATTACTGGCTGATGCGCAAGTTCGCCGACGTGCAGCCGCCACGTGAGGGCGCGGACTTCCTGCTCGTGGACCGCTGTGTCCTGAACGAACTACGCGCCTCCCCGGAAAAGAACACCTCGGTCCTGCTGCTGATCCAATGGATGGGTTTCCCGCAGGACTTCATCAATTACACCAAGGCGGCGCGCCACAGCGGCCGGTCCAAGTGGACGTTTTCCAAGAAGCTGAAGCTGGCTATCGACTCGCTCGCCGGATTTTCCTACGCACCGATCCGGCTGGCTTCCCTGATGGGCGTTTTGTTCGGCCTGACCGGTTTCATTTATGCGGTCGTCGTTGCGAGCCGGGCCATCTGGTGGGGCAGCCCCGTGCTGGGCTGGCCCGCGCTGATGTGCGTCGTGCTCATCACCGCCGGACTGCAACTGCTAATCCTGGGTGTGCTCGGGGAATATTTGTGGCGGACCTATGAGGAATCCCGCCACCGGCCGCGCTATCTGCTCGAGGAGCGGATCAATTTCTAAGCCACCCCTGCCGCCTGTGCGTTTGTTCAAGGATCTCGCCGGGAAATTCGCCACATGGGAACAATCCGGGGCGTTCTGCCCGGGATTGTTCGCCTGGCACGCCGGTTTGGCCGGCTGGCTGCTGGCGGTCAGCCGGATCTACCAAGCGCAAATCCCCATTCCTGCGACCGGACTCACCTGCTTCGCCCTGATCCTGGCGACAATCCTGTGGGTATGCGGACTGCAACGGGAATTCAGGCCAGATTCAGTGCGGGCATTGCCCCGGCTGCCCACCGCTGCGGGCTTGGGTTCTATCGCGTTTCTGGGACTGGCATGCATGGCGAAGCAAAGTCCCACCGCATTGCCCGCCCTTTGGTTCGGCGGGATGCTGGTCTTGCTGGCGACACTCAGCAACGCAGTGATCCACCGCCTGGCTGCCTCGGATCCCGTTCAACGGCCGGGCGTGGAGGCACTGCGCTGCCTGATTCTGGCCGGCTTGGTCGCGCTGGTCTATTACCCCCTCTATATCGAACGGCCTTCGGGTGCGGGTGACGCCTATTGGTATAAACTCATGCTGGCCGATTTTATCACCCAAGTGCGTGCCACCGGCCTGCCGGTCTGGGCCGGCCAGACCGAATATGCATTCAATGGCGCGGTCATACCCCTGCGCATGGCGCCCTGGTTTCAGCACATCGGCGCGCTCGTGGACTGGCTCAGCGGCCGGAGCCTCGACTATGTCGCCGTCGCCAACCTCGTGCTCGCGCTCAACGCGCTGGCCGGAGCATTCTCGGCCTACTTTTGCTTCCGGGCCGTTGTTCCCCGACAACCGTGGAGCGCTTTGGCCATCGCCTTTCTTTATGTCGCGAGCCCAGCCGTGCTGTCGCCATTGGCCATCGGTGACCAATACATGACCTTTCTGACCACTCCACTCCTTCCAGTGGCCGGGTATGCCCTCTGGCGGATTTGCAGCCGGGACCAGACCCTCGACTATCTGCTGCTAGCGGCCGGTTTGGCCGCGTTATGGCTCAGCCATCCGCCCATCGGACTATGCATGTGCTTTTTTGCCGCGATTGCCGGCGGGGCACGCCTCCTGCTGAAGCGAGGTGTCCGGTGGCAGAATGTCGTGATTGCTGCAGTTGCCTTCGGATGCCTCGGGTCGCTGCCGTTTGCGTCAGTGCTCTCACTTGGTCCGCCCGGCTCCGGTGAACCGCTCAACAGCGCAGCGATTAGTTCCAATCGCGAGAACTATCCGGCCGTCCTTTTGCCGCTGACTTCCAGCGTTCAGAGTTACCAGCCCGGTTATTCGGCCCTGCTGCTCGGCGTGCTGGGCCTGGGGGTCTTTGTCTGGCGGCGTACGGTGCCGGCTGGCGTTCATCTTTTTCTCGCAGGCGTGGTCTGTGCACTGGTGTTGCCCGTGCCGTGGATAAATGCATTCTTGTGGAACCACGTCCCCGGGGCCGCGATGCAGGTATTGAATGCTTGGCCCATTCAACGATTGGTAGGGATTGGGGTGATTCTTGTGCTGACCTTGGGCGTCGGCAGTCTGGCCCTGCTCGAGTCGGCCGGCAAATCATGGCTGCCGGCGGCCTGTTTCTGGGGCTTGCTCCTGCCCGCCGCTGGGTGGACCGGCTGGGAATCGCATTATCTTACGAAACGGCTGATCGCCCCGAACGACCACACCGACAACTGGCGCAGCTCGTATGCCCCGCACAATCTGGTCTTGACCCGATATGCCTTCAATCCTTTCCCCGCGGTGCCGTCCTATTACAGTCATGGCTACATGGATCCCGTTTTGGAGCACCGTTTGTTGCGAAGGGATTTTTCGTTTCTCGCCTCGAACGCGGAAGCCGCGGTGCGCCACGGCGGGCTGCGCACGCCCGATCCGACGGGGACCGCCCTGCTGGCTCACGGCACCTGGCGGGCGGTGAACGACAACCTTACCACATTCTACAATCTGGCACCCCGGCTGTCATTCCCCGCGCAACAACACCTGGCGCTTTGGATCGAGCCCCTTGAACCCGGCCAGCGCGGCTGGCTTCAGATCCTGGGCCGTGATGTTCACCGCGAATACATTCTACCGGATTCGGGTGTCGGTGTCGCCAATCGCCATACGCTGCGCGGTTTCGGCACCCTGCCGAGCAGCTCCAAAATAATCTCCCTGTTCACACGCGATCCACACGAAACTCCCCTCGTAATCGATATCGCTCCGGAGCATACCCCCGCCCACACAGACTTCGACTTCGCTCGCTATGAATTGTGGCAATATGATCCCAAGGATCTTCCTGTCGTAGTCAATTCGTGGGCACCTTACCATTTGACCGTGCATTCGCCCGTGCCCGCCTACGTCGAAACACCGCGGGCCTGGCTGCCCCACTACCGGGCGAGGGTCAACGGCCAGTATTTCCCCGGCGTGCGCTCGCCCGACGGACTGGTCATGTTTCCCGTACAGGCTGGGGAGAGTGACATCACCATCAAGTATATCCCCCCCCTGTGGCTTGAGCTGATCTACTGGCTCAACCTCGGGAGCTGGATCGCGCTGTTCGTCACCGGACTTGTCTGGCTACTTATCTTTCCGGGACGGCCCGCAGACCGATCCGCCCAAGTTTAATGCACCACCGCCTGTGGCTTGAAGGCCGGTGGCGCCAGCAGTGATTCCACCTTCACGAGCGTGCCCGTAAAGGTCGTGTCACAGGTTGACCCGCCAATGTAATTCTTACCGAAAAAAATCGCCGCCGGGGTGGCAGGGTGAAAATCGGCCGGATGAGACCAGATCACTCGACCGTTTACCTCTACGTAAAGCCAATGGCGCAGATCCGGGGCGGACATGGTCGCGCCTTCCTCCTGCGGTCCTTTACGGTCTTCATGCAGCGCCCCCACCGACAGAATGACTGTCACCGGTTTGTCGTAGTCCACTTGCACGGGGTCGGAAATCGCACCACCCACACCCCAATGATCGTAGCCAAGCCGGATACCGGACGGCAAATCGTAGATGATGTAAATCAAGTCACCGGCCCCGGTTTTTCCTGTCACCAACAGCGGCTCGTGAGTTCCGGGTTTGTCTTTCGGCAGGCGCAGCGTCAACTGCACCACTCCGGGATAGGGCAGACGCAAATCGGTCGGATGGTTGAAACGTGCTTCATTGATGGCGATCAGTTGCATCTTGAGATCGTTCTTTTCCATCCAAGTGCGCAGGTCTTCCGGAAAGCCTTCGAAAAGATAAGGAGGAAACAGCGTGGGATTGTCCGCTGCCATGATAACATCGTGATCCGGCAGCGCTTCAAAAAAGCTGTGTTTGCCCAGTATGTGATCGGCATACAAGATAACTAATTGGCGTTCCTCCCCCTTCTTCTGCAGTTCGTGGATCTTTTGATTGGCCAGCCGGGTGAACTCCGGTGGAAAGAGCTGTTGCAATGGTCGGGAAAAATTAACGATAGCCTGCGCCACCACCAGAATGATCACGGTCGTGGCCGCTCGCCGGGCTCCATTCCCCATCCGCCAGAGGCGCTCCAAGGCAAAGGCTGACGCAAGGCAGACGAGCGGCACGAGCTGCCGGGCCGTCCGACCGTAGACTACAAACTTGTGCAAGACATCGGAACAGAACAGGAGGCCGGCCACAAGGCATAGCGCCCCGGCCAGCCACCGCATCCCGCTGGTCCAGCGCCGGCACGTGGCCGCCCCGCAGGCAACCAGCAGCAGGCCGGCCAGACCCAAAATCATATTCAATTTCTCGGCGGACCAGAAGTAATCGAGCATCAGTCTCCAGCCCCGCCCGAAATCACCCTGATCGATGTTCTTGGAAAAGCTCAAAAAAGACGCAACCAGGTCGACTCCGGCCAGCCATCTGGCCAGGCCGATCAGCAGCACGATCGGCAGCATCAATCCCAGTCCAGCCACCGCCGCGCGGATTCTCGCCCTTTTCGGCTCACGCCAGGCCTGCAGCACATGACCGATCAGGACCGTGCCGCCAAAAAGCCAGTAGCCATTGTAGGTCAGAAAAGCGAATCCCGCCAGCACACCGCAGGCGAGCGAGCGCCGCCAGCCGTCCCCGCTCCAACCCACCAGGAGGGACAGCAGGCAAAAAGTCATCGCGGCGTCGTAGGGGAGCAAATGCCGCGCATAATAGAAACCGGTGTTCGCGCAGGCCGCCAGCAGGGCCGCGGAAAAGGCTTCGCGCCCGCCCGCTCCCGCGGCCCGGGCAATACGTCCAACCAGATAGATGTTGGCGACCGAGAAGGCCGCGCAGAACAGGCCTGGAATGAAGGGATGATCTCCCGCGGCCCGCATGATGCCGGCCGGCACCAGCGCGAGTACCTTGAAAAAGAGATGATCAGCTCCTCCCAGCAGCCGGTGGAGAAATCCGGCGACGTCGCCCGCTGCCAGGCGTTCGAGCGATTCACTGGCCGCATAATAACGCGATTCGTCTGCCCAGAAAAATTGCCCGCCGCGCACCACCAGCCATACCCGCAGCGCCGCCGATACTGCCAGGACGAGGAGCAGGAGCTTGGTCCACGGCTCGCGGCCGGCAGGCACGGTGGTCAGGTTCTGTTCGCTTCGATCCATTGGCTGAAAATCCGTACCGGTTGCCGCTCCCAACCGCCGGTGAGCCGCCAAGCCAGCAGACCCGCCAGGGTGGCCCCGCTGACCAGCAGGCCGGCCCAGAGTCGGATCGTCCCCACGTAGCGGAGTTCGACGGTTTGTGTGCCGGCGTTGATCGGAACCTTCATGAATGCGCCGGGTGACTCAGCGACCGCCACCGGCCTGCCATCCACGTCCGCCCGGTAACCCGGCAGCCACTGCCGCGGTATTTCCAGAAATCCCGGCCGGGTGGCAATCACGCGGGCACGATAAGGCATGAGTGACTCGATCTTGATCGGTGCCCTCTCCGGATCGTAGAGGGAAACATGCAGCTTCGCCCAGGGCCTCCCGTCTCGGGGCATGGTGTTGCCCGGGTCCACCTTCAGGAGCATTTTGTAGTGCTCGATGTGGATGCCCGGGTTGGTTACGCTAAGAACGCGCGAGGCGAACTGAGTGATACCGAATCCGGTTCCGGGATAGTTCTTGGTCAGATGGTACTCCTGGTAGGCATGCTCGCTTCGCAGAATCAGGTAGCCGGAACTGTCCGTGGCCTCGGGAATTTCCAACCGCAGCAGCAGCGTTTGTCCCGGCTGCACTTTCCACTCCGGGGCGACGTGCAACCAGCCCGCGTTGTTCTCGTCCACCTGGCTCGTGAGGACGACGGTGTCGCTGTTGAATTCCTCCGCCTGCCGTGCCAGTTGATCGGGTCCGACCATCAAGTCGCCGAGCGGATTGAGCAGGCGCGACTCCAGCCAGGGAAACTGTTTCCCGTCGATGTAGGCCGTCGGCATGATGAGCATCGCGTAGGAATAACGGCCCAGCGCGTAGTTTTGCGGGACAAAGCTCACCTCGGTTGCCGCCCGTGAGGCCAGATTCCTTTGCCCGTAGCGCACCAGCTTTTGCGCCTCCCATGAACTCCAGAGCGCTCCGGCCACGAGCGCAGCCAGCCCCCAGCGCCGCCACCCGGTGTGCGCGCCACCGAGCCGGGCCAGACTGAGGAACCCGGCCAGTGCGGTCAGCGCCGCGAGCGGAGGCACCATCCGGTAGAGCATGGGCAGATTCACCAGATTGGCGACCTGCGGCGGAGAGAAAGTCACGATGAAGTCACTCATCCCCGGAAGGCCCAGGACCAAAACCACCATCAAGACGATCACGGCGGCCAGCAAGGACAGGGCGAGGTCGCGCAGGCGGAGCGCCGCGAAAAGCACCAAGGCTGCCAGCAGCCAGAGCGAGAGACCCGGGGCCGAAGGACTGTGCGGAGTCATGGCCTCAGGTTCCGGCAAAGGCCGGAAAAGCTCGAACCGGCTGGCCGCATTCCGGGCGAGCGCCTTCACCGGTTCCACGTCATGGGGCAGGTTCTGGAAGCTGGTCCAATACCCGGCCAGGGCCGCCGCGCCGAGCATGGTCGCCACGGCCCACCAGACAGCTGGGGGTCCTTCGCAGCGCCGCCCCACCCGGCGGAGGATGAGTACCGTAAGTCCAAAGAGCACGCTCCAGCCCCCCACCCAGGCCAGCCACACGGGAAGGCTCGCGCCGATCAGACCGCTGCCGACCAACCAAGCCAGACCCCCGCTCCATTTCCCGTGGCAGGACACCCGCACCACACCAAAGACCACGAGGACGATGCCGCCGAGGCAGACCGCATCCGTGCCCATGCCCAGCCCGAGGCCGGTGGGCACTTCGCTCATCCCGAGAAAATAGTAGGCCCCGAGGAGGCCGAAGAGCAAGGCGCCACCCGCCGCCGCCTTCCATTGGATGATCGCCCGGGGCTCGAAGACAAACCGGCCCAATTGCAACACGGCGGTACACAGGATACAGATCATCGCCAGTGGAGCGTGGGCCATCCAGACCACGGCAAGACCGATGCCCAGCGGCAGGTAGCCCCGGCCATCCGTGCCGTGCAACGTCCGGACGTTGCCGTAAAACACCCACGGCAGCGCGATCATGGCGGTAAAGGTCATCTGCAGTTCATAGTAGTAGAGCGCGTGCAGCACGCTGGGACATTGCACGTAGAGCACCGCGATCAACGCAGCCGCCCAGCGAAGACCGTCGCCACCGACACCGGCCAGCACGGTGCACCGCAACCGGATCAGCACGGCATACATACCAAATCCCGCGCCCATGGCCGCGGTGATGACTGCCAGATTGCGAATCGCAATTGGGGATAGAGATTGCGCCGTCAGCAGATCCCAGACGCCCCCGATCCAGAGGCACAGCGGCGCTGACCGGAAAAGGTTGACCGAACCATTGAACGAGAACTCCCCTTGCCCGACAAACACCGGGAAGAAACCGGCGCGCAGCTGGCCGACGAAATCAAAAAAGACGCCCGTATACCATTTGGCATCCGCGCCCCCGAGCTGCAGGTCGGTGAAAAAGGGCAGCACCGTGCCACCCGCCGCCAGTCCCACCAGCAGAAGCCGCAGCGACTCGGCCCGACGGTTCACTCCCAAGGTTGCGCTCCGGTCCAACCACCAGCGCCAACCGCGCCGCAGGACGCAGACAAACAGGACTGCATAGACGACCTGGGGCGCACTCCAAGCCTGCTTCAACTGGCTGTTGCATAGCCCCAGCCAGACAGCAGGCAGGACCAACTCGACCGCGAGCGGCAGCCAGTCGCGGACACGCCCGATCCAGCGGCCGACCAGCAAAGCCGCCATCCATCCCGCGGCCACCATCCCGAGGTCCGCGGGCGTCAGCTTGAGATGCGCCAGCGCGTCCATGGCGAAAAGAAATCCCGCCGCCAGCAGTGCGTCGGCGGCGGTTTCCGCCACAGCGTCGAGCGTTCCAGTCGCGTCCTGACGTGATTCGATCGTCCGGCTCATTGCTTGCCGGCCTTCACGGCAAAGACATGCGCCTGCATCAGCGAAAAACCCACAGCCATCTGCATGAGGTTGGCTACTCCGGCCGCCACCAGATGGGACCAGTTCCACCAACTGAAAATCACGTAAAACACGCCGTACTGGATCACGAACGTGATGCCCACCACCATCAGGTATTCGGTGATCTGCTTCGCCGCATCGGTGCGCGCACAGCCAAAGGTCCAGAATTTATTCAGCACGAAATGCAGACCCACTGCCGGCGGATACGCCAGCAGAAAGGCCGCCGTCTCGCTCATCCAGCGCGCAAGCAGCCAGTTCATCGCCAGGAAAAACACCATGACGGTGCCGCCGACCGCGACAAAGCGCGCGCCGCGTTGGATGAGTTCTGGCTTGAGCGTCATTCCCACAAGGGAAAGGCTGCGCCCCCATGCCTGACAAGCTGCAAAACCCGTTGCGTTTCGCCATCATCGGCTGCGGCCTCATCGGCCGCAAACGCGCCGCCCGTCTCCCCGCCGGGGCGCTGACCTGGACGTGCGACCTGGACCTGACGCGCGCCGCCGAGCTTGCGAAAGCCGCCCCGGGATGCCGCTCGACCACCGATTACCGCGAGATTCTCGCGGATCGGTCCGTGGACGCTGTGATGGTTTCAACCCTCAACGCCGCGCTGGCACCTGTCTCACTCGACGCCGTCCGTGCCGGCAAGCACGTGCTCGTCGAAAAACCCGGCGCGCTGAACGCCGCCGAGCTCCGCCAAATCCACACCGCCGCGGCGAAAACGGGTGCGAAAGTCCGCATCGGCTACAATCACCGCTATCACCCCGCACTGCAGAAGGCCCGCGCGATCATCGATTCCGGTGTGCTCGGCCCGCTCATGTTCATGCGCGGCCGTTACGGCCACGGCGGCCGCACGGGCTACGACCGCGAGTGGCGTGCCGACGCGAAATTGTCCGGCGGTGGTGAACTCATCGACCAGGGCGTGCATCTGATCGACCTTGCGAGTTGGTTTTTCGGCGACTTCGCCACCATCGACGGCCACGCGACCACCTCGTTCTGGGACATGAAAGTCGACGACAACGCCTTTCTCTCCCTCCGCACCACGGCCGGCCAGACCGCGTGGTTGCATGTCAGCTGCACCGAGTGGAAGAACCTCTTCTCCCTCGAGATCTATGGCCGGGTCGGCAAGCTCGCCCTTGACGGGCTTGGCGGCAGTTACGGCCCGGAGCGACTCGTCTATTACAAGATGCTGCCGCAGATGGGGCCGCCCGAAACCACGAGCTTTGAGTATCCGGCCGGTGACTCGTCTTGGGAACTTGAGATGCAGGCCTTCAGCGAGGACATTCACACCGGCCGCGAGCCGAGCCCTGGATTGCACGAGGGCATCCGCACCCTCGAGATTGTCGAGACTGTCTATCATAAGAGTGGCTATCCCCGGCCCTAGGCCGGCTCATGCCCGGCGCAGGCGGCAGACTCGGCTTGCCTTTCGCCCGCAAGTTCACGGTCATTTCCCACCCATCGCATCATGATCATCACGCGTTCACCCTTGCGTATTTCCCTCGGCGGCGGCGGCACCGACCTTCCATCCTATTATCAGGACCACACGGGCTTTCTCGTGGCGGCCGCCATCGACAAATACGTCTACATCACCCTGCACCAGACGTTCGCCCAGGAGCTGATTCTCAAGTATTCCAAGCTCGAGCGCGTCACCTCGGTCGACCAGATCGAGCACCCG
>CAZZDB010000086.1:0-15728 GCA_964652485.1 uncultured Oleiharenicola sp. | reverse complement strand
AACGGCCGTCATTCAACAGGGCCATGGCGTAGCGCCACTGCATCGTCGCGCGCTCGCCCACGTTCTTGGCTTCCGGGAATCGCTTCCGCACCAATTCCGCCGTCTTCCCGGCGAAATACGGCACGACGAACGGATCCACCTCGCGCGAAATACCGGCCAGTCGCTCGACCATCCGGCGCGTGCTCTCGGGCTGGGGTTTTATCGGCGCGTTGGGATCGCAAATCTCGGCCGGCGTCGCCGCCGTCGGCTTGGCCAGGCCGGCCGGCAGCAGTGCCAGGACCAAAAATCCGAGCACGAGTGTGACCCGGCAACCGGTGGTGCCAACCTGGGAGTGTAGGATCCGATTCATGGGTGAGTTAGAGTGATAACCCCGCCCTGGGGTGGCACGTCATGCCGGGTGGAGGTGCCATCCGGCCAGCGAACCGTGAGGCCGCGCGGCGCGTTGGCGGCCGGGTAACCAAAAAACAGCACGGCCGCGGATTGCGAGAAATAGCCGCCGCCGGCCGCCATCTCGGCCGACTGGGTGGAACCGTCGGAGAGTTCCACCGCCACGCGTGCGCCGATGGCTTCGGGATTTCCGGCGGCACCGCGCAAACGGACCGCCAGGGAATGCCGGCCGGTCACGCCGGTGTTCCGCCAGGCCATAGTGGTCGCATCATTTCGCGTGACGAGGAAGTCTGGCCAGCCGTCGCCGTCGAGATCGAGCACCGCCAGCGCCTTGGCGTCGCCGGGCACCATCAACCCGCTTTCCGCAGGTGGCACGGCGGTGAAACCGCCGCGCCCGTCGCCGCGCAAAAACTGGCCGAGTCCGCCGTCGAAACGGCCGACCATGGGAATCATTTCGAACGAATTTTGCACCGCGAAGATATCGGCACGGCCATCGCCGTCGAAGTCGCCGGCCACCAGGCCTTGGAAGGGCGCGATCTGCGCCAGCCGGGGCAATGGGGTGAACCGGTAGCTGCCGTCGGGCTGGCTGAGAAAAACTCCGCTGCGCAGCTCGGTGGCCGCAAACCGCCGGGCCGCCGCCAGCTTGTCGGAGCCGAGGATGTCGTCGAGGGTGGCGCGGGCGTAGGGATTGTTGCGCGGGTAGCGCTGAAGCACCGAGGGAATCTGGGCGCCGAGATCCTTCCGCGTACGCCAGGGATAGAGTTTGTCGCCCTCGTAGTACGCCTCGATGAGCTGGGGCGGCCGGCCGGGGGCAAAGCTCCCGTAATACAGCACCGCGGGGCGCTCGGGAGTGGCGTGATACTGGGTGTTCAGACCGAGGTTGCCCACGACGAAGTCCGGCCGCCCATCGCCGTTGAAATCGGCGGTGGCCAGCGAGGTCCACCAGCCGGTGCCGGCGGCAGCGAAACCGGCCTGCTCGGTCCGGTCGGTAAAGCCCCGGCCCTGCTCGTTGTGGAAGTATTTCACCGTGCCCCACTCCAAGGCCAGCAGCAGATCGGGCCAGCCGTCGCCATCAACGTCGCTCCATAGGGCCGCGCTGACCATCCCCACCTCGCGCAGACCGGGCGCGATGGCATCGGTCACATCTTCAAAACGGCCGCCCCGGTTGACGAGCAGCGCGCTGCGGGGCGGCAGCGGATACTGTCCGGGCAGCACCCGTCCGCCCACGAAGAGATCCAGCCGGCCGTCGCGATCGAAGTCGGCGGCGGCAATGGCCCCCACACTGATCGGCAGGGGTGGCAGAGCTTCGGTGGCAGCGTGAAAATTTCCGTGCCCGTCGTTGAGGTAGAGCTGCGGCTGATAATCGGCGGCGCTGGCCGGCAGTCCCGTGCCGCCACGCGTGACCAGCAGATCGTCGGCCCCGTCCCCATTGGCATCGAAGATCAAAGCCGGCCCGCTATCGACCCCGGCGACGCCCGTGAAAGCCGATGCATCGGCGGTGGTGAACCGACCGTCGCCCCCGAGCAGCAGCCGGGCCGCATCGCCCGAGGTGGCGCCCACGAACGCATCGTCACGATGGTCGCCGTTGAGGTCACCCACGGCCAGGGCCGGACTGCGCCCGCGGAAACTGACGGGGAGCAGCGGCTGCGATTTCCGTTCCGTCGACGCGGTTTCGCGGGCCGGGAGGGAGAAGTTGGCGGATTCGCTGACGTCGGTGAACTGCCCCGCCGGAACCGGTGGAGAGGGACGCAATGCGGCGGGTGCGTCCGGTTCCGTGATCGTGAGCTTTCGATCCGCGGCCAGATGCGTGAACGTCTGGGTCAGGCCGCTCGGCCAGCTGACCGTCAGCCGGTTGATCACGCTGTCGTCGCCGAGTCCGAAATGAAGGATCGGTTCGCTGCCGGAGAGGTAGCCGCGGGCCACGGTCAGGGTGCGCACCTGGACTCCCGCGGCCGTCTCGATCCGTACGGTCGCCCCGACCCCGAAACGATTCGACCGCGTTCCGCGCAACGCCACGACCAGGCGGTGGCCGGAATCACTGTCGTTGCGCAGCACGCTGACCCCGTGCTCGAAATTCCCGTAGACCAGGTCCAGGTCGCCGTCACCGTCCAGGTCACCGAAGGCCGCACCGAAGCTCACCCCGCGCTGGTTCAGCCCCCACGCGGCCCCGGTTTCCTCGAAGCGCAAGTCACCCAGATTCCGATAGGCCAGATGGACCTCCGTGAGCGCCGGACTCGTCTTCACCACGCGCATCCGCTCGGCGGCACTCTCGGCGAGGATCATGCGGTCCCGGAGATCCGCGTTTTGAAACTCGCGGTTCATGCCGTTGGTCACGAAGAGGTCGAGTCTTCCGTCGTTGTCGAGGTCCTCGAAGCGCACCGACCAGGTCCAATCCGTCGCGGCCAGGCCGGTGAGGTAGGCCGCCTCGAGGCATCGCGCCAGGCCGGTGTTCAGAAACAACGTATTGTGGGAATACTGCCGGACGGCCCCCACGCCGCCATCCTCCGAGTTGGTGACCGCACGCGAATAGGCCATGCCGCGGTGGTCCATTTCGTGCGTGCTGGCGGCCATGTCGGCCACGAACAGATCTTCCCGGCCATCGTTGTTGATGTCGCCGACGTCCGATCCCATCGAGGAGTACGAAATGTGCGGAAACACCTTGCCCACGACATCCGTGAACGTGCCGTCGCGGTTGTTGTGGTAAAGGCGGTCGGTGCCAGCAAAATCATTGGACACGTAGAGGTCGGGCCAGCCGTCGCCGTCGTAGTCCCACCACGTGGCCGAATGCGAAAGCATGTCGCCCGCAATGCCCGCCCGCTCCGTCACGTTCGTGAAGGTGCCGTTGCCGTTGTTGTGAAACAAGTATCCGCGCTGACCGTTCGGGCGCCGGTTCGCGTCGAGCATGCTGGTCGTGATGTACACGTCCAGCCAGCCATCCCGGTCGTAGTCGCAAAACGCCCCCACCCCGCAGGCGTCCACCACGCCCAGCCCTCGCGCCACCGCCTCTTCCTTGAACGTGCCGTCGCGCTGGTTGATGTAGAGCAGGTTCGGCGCATTGAACCGGCAGACGAAGATGTCCAGCCAGCCGTCGTTGTTCACGTCCACGAACACCGCGCCCTGCCGCCACGCCTCCGGATTGTTCTTCGTCGCTTCGTCCTGGCCGCTCGCGCGTTTGAGCCAGCCCATGCCTTTCTCGAGCATGCCGGTGTCACCGAGCAGGCCCGCCTTCTCCGTCACGTCCTCGAACTTCCAGTTGCCGAGGTTGTGAAACAGGCGGCAGGGAGCCCCGGTCTTGCTGACGACGAAGATGTCCGGCCGCCCGTCGTTGTCATAGTCGCCGATGGCCACGCCGGAGCCTGTCGCCCCGAGGGTCAGCTCCTGGTAGTGCTCGCCCCACATCTTGGGGTCGTCGTAGGGATTGTCGCTGACGATGCCCGTTTGTTCAGGCGCGAGCAACTTGAACATCGTCGCCCCGCGCGGCCCCGAGCGCGGTGCCAGCGGCGCCTCGGTCAGTTCGCGCGTGGCGGCCGGCTCCGCCGCGCCCACGCACCACAGGCATGCACCCAGGCAAAGCCAGAGCATGACCGGGGCCGGAAATCGCCACACCGACATTCTATCGTGGTTCGAAAGGGTAAACATCCGTGCCTTGGGATAGCACCGGCTGGCCGCCCCGGAGTCAAGGATGCCATCGCACTTGCCTAGTCGCCCCAGCCCCGGCAGCATGAGGGTTTATCGATTCGAGTTCGCATGAGACACCCCTTCCGGCTTTCCTCCTATCTCTGGATCACGGCACCGCTGATCGCGGCGGGATTCCTTGTCTGGCTGACCGCCGCCCGCCTCTACCGGGTCGATTATGTGACGAATCTCGTCGAGACCGAGACGGTGGTCGATCCGGCCTCGCCCACGGGCTACGCCGGCGGCTTGCGCCAATTGATCGTGCCGGAACACAACAACGACAGTTACCAATGGATCGCGCAGACCCAGCAGATGCTCGCCCGGAGCGAATGGCGCGTGCGGCATGTAGACTATGACAATGCCCCCGCCGGCCGCACCGTGCTGACGCCTTCGCCCTATCGCTGGTGGCTGGGGCTGGTGGCGGTGATCGATCACCGGGTATCCGGGCGGCCGACGGGACAGTCGGTCGAATACGCCGCGCGCTACGCCGGACCCTGCTTGCAGGCCTTGCTCCTGCTCGGTTTGGCAGCGTTCGCGGCCTGGCGCTTCGGCGTCCTGCCGGCTGTTTTGCTCTCCATTGCACTGGTGACCATGTTTCCGTTCGCGGGCGCCTTCCTGCCAGGCCAGCCCGATGACAACAGCCTCGTGCTGGTCAGCACGATTTGGACCTTGCTGCTGTTGCTGGCCGGCCTGAACCCGCGGCCCGCGAGAGACGGCCGACCGACGGACTCATCGCCCCTGCCTTGGTTTTGCGCCGGTGGCGTGGCCGGGGGTATCGGCATGTGGCTCGACGTGGCCCGGACCATCCCGATCATGGCCGGCGTTTCCCTGGGCGCACTTTTCGCCGCCTGGTATTCCCGACGGACACCCAAGACCGGTGTGGCGCCTCTGCCATGGCGGCATTGGGCGCTGGCCGGGGCCCTGACCTGCCTCGTCGCCCACCTCGTGGAATATTTTCCCGGATACTGGGGCGGTCTGCCGGCGCGAACCGTGCATCCACTCCATGGTCTCGCCTGGCTCGGGGTCGGTGAGCTGCTGGCTGGTCTCACGGCATGGTGGCATCAAGGTGCGTCGCCGTGGCGCGGCCGCACCCTTTGGACCAACACGGTGCCGGCTTTGCTGGCGGTCGCCTCGGTTCCGGTCGTTCTGGTCCTGACCGGCAACCGTGACTTCTTGACCGCCGACGTCGGCGCCAGCCGGCTGTCAGACCTGCCCGGCAGTCCGGTGGGACTCAACCTTTGGTCCTGGATTTCCCACGACGGCTTCACCTCCACGGTTGTCGCGACCGGCCTGCCCCTGCTCCTGCTCGTGCCGGCCGGCTGGCTGCTTCTGCAGCGCGGCACCGAGACGTCGGTCCGCACGATGTGCGCGCTCGGGTTCGGCCCCGTGCTCGTGTCGCTGGGCTTCGCGTGCGTGCAGCTTCGCTGGTGGAACGCGTTCGATGCCGGACTGCTGGCACTGCTGGTGGTGCTCGCCGTGGCGGCCCGTCAGGCATCCGCGTCCCCCGCTTGGCGCTGGGCCTGCATCGCGGCCTCCCTGGTCGTGCTGGCACCGGGGGGCGTCTTGCTCGGCAGGAAAGCCTATGCCAGCCGACATGAAGCCGTCACCGAGGGCGATGTGGTGGCGCTGGTCGAGCGGGACCTGGCCCAATGGCTCTCGCGCCAGGTGGGTCCCGGCGGCGCGGTCGTGCTGGCGCCGCCCAATCTCGCCACCTCGTTCTATTTTCACGGTGGCCTGGCCGGACTCGGCACGCCCTATTGGGAGAACAAGGACGGATTCTTCGCCTCCATGAGAATCGCCGCCGCCAGCTCGCCCGACGAGGCCCAAGCCGTCGCCCGCGCCCGCAACTTGAGCTACATCGTGTTACCTTCCTGGGATAATTTCCTCGACGAATACGCGCGCCTCGGCGCGATCCAGATGGATCACACCTTGATGACCTCGCTGCACCGGTGGCTGCCACCGCGCTGGCTGCGGCCGGTGCCTTATCACCTTCCCGAGGTGACCGGCTTCGAGGGCCAGTCCGCCGCCATTTTCGAGCTGGTCGAGGTGCAGGACAATGCGACCGCGCTCAGTCACCTCGCCGAATATTTCGCCGAGATGGGACAAGTCGATCAGGCCCGGGCGGTGGCCTATACCTTGGAGAACTCCTTTCCGGGCGATCTCGGCGCCGCGATCGCCCGGGCGCTGGCGGCACAGGTCGCCGGCGACGGGCCGGCTTTCGGCCGCGCCCTCGACGACGTGACGGCCGGCCTGGGCCGAGGCGAAGACCAGACGCTGCCCTGGGAGCGGCGCGTCAGCCTGGCCATCGCCTTGGTCGAAGGTCGGCGTTTCGACCAGGCTCGCGAACAGGCGCGGCTCTGCCTCAACGAGGTGAACGAGCCTCGCCTGCGCTCGCTGACCACCGTCGCACTTCACCGCCTGCTGGTGATGAGTCGTGGTTTCGGTCTGGAGATCGGCGACCCCCGGCTGCGTACCCTCGCGCGGCAGCTGCTGCCGGCGGAAATGCGCGACCATTCATGAGCACAAACCGGACTCCTTTCGCTCCAGTCCTCTGGGTTCTCGGCGCCGTCGTCGTGGCGGCGCTGGCCGGCGTGCGCCTTTGGCGGAGGACCGCGAGCGAGGCGGTTCCGCCGCCCGCCGCTGCCAAAGCCCGGGCGCCCATGACCGCCCAGCAGGCTCACCTCGAGTATGTTCCCATCCCGATCGGTGCCGGCCTTGATCAAATCGACCGGCCGATCGTCACGCACATCGCCATCGTTGATCTCGACGGGGACGGCCTGCCCGACGTGCTCTACTGCGACGGGCGGAAAAACACCGTGCGCTGGATCCGCCAGTCGCCCCGCGGCGTTTTCACCGAGCAGATCATCGGTGAGGACATCCTCGCGCCGGCGCACGTGGCCACCGCCGATGTCTACGGCACGGGACGCCTCGACGTGCTCGTGGCCAGCATGGGCCAGATCACGCCCAACAACGACCGGATCGGCTCGGTGGTCGTGCTCGAGAACCTCGACAACCGGCATTTCCGCAAACGCGTCCTGATCGACCATATCGCGCGCGTGACCGACGTGCGCGGCGCCAACCTGACCGGTCATACCGACGGCCGGCTCGACCTCGTGGTCGGCCAGTTTGGTTACGCCCAGGGCGAAACCCGCTGGATGGAGAACAAGGGCGACTGGAAGTTCGAGAGCCACATCGTGAACACCCAGTCCGGCTGCATCCACACCCCGGTGGCGGATTTCGACGGCGACGGCGCCCTGGATTTCGCTGCGTTGATCTCGCAGGAATGGGAGGAGGTGCACTGGTTCCGCAACCTCGGCCACGGCCAGTTTCAGGACACCGTCGTCTGGGGCTCGACCAACGAGGACTACGGGAGCAGCGGACTGGCCGTGGCGGACGTCAACCGCGACGGCAAGCCCGACCTGATCTACACCAACGGCGATGGTTTTGACTATGCCGTACCCGGCTCGCGCCCGTGGCACGGCATCCAATGGCTGGAAAACACGGGCAACGGTTATTTCAAGTTTCACCGCGTCGGCGACTTTCCCGGTGCCTACTCGCCCTGTGCCGCCGATCTGAACGGCGACGGTTTCATCGATCTGGTCGCGGTCGCCGGCTTCGCCGACTGGAGCAACCCGGCGACCGTTTCCCTGATGGCGTGGCTGAATGACGGCCATGAGAACTTCACCCCGGTGGTGATCGCCCACGAGCCGATCCTGATGGTCGCCGCCGCCGTGGCCGACCTCGATGGCAACGGCATCCCGGTGATTGTAACCGGCGGATTTCATGCGCTCCCGCCCTACGAGCGGATGAGCAACATCACGCTGTGGCGGAGAAAATGAACCGGCCGACGCAGCCCGCGGATCCCTTCCCGGCCCACGGTCAGGTCCGGCGTCGCTGGCGCAGGCCGGTCGCATTGGCCGGGGCGATCCTACTGCTCGGCGTGCTCGGCACGTATCTCACCGCTGGCTGGCGCTGCCGCGAGGTCGTCGGGCGCGTCCAAGCTGGCCTGCCCGCGTCGCCCGATGCCAGGACCCTGCCGCCCCAGTTCGCCACCCATCTCGCCGCGGCTATGCTGAAGGCGAAAAATCCGGCCACCGCCTTCGAGGGCGCGGCCGAGCTCGGCCGGCTCTATCATGCGAGCGGCTTCCCGCACGAGGCCGAGGTCTGCTGGCAGCTGCTGCGCGCTGCGCAACCCCGGGAGGCGCGCTGGTGCTATTACCTCGCCGACCTGCGGCGCACCGCCAGCGACTACGCCGGCCAGGCCGGATTGCTGGCCCAAACCACCGAGCTCGCGCCGGATTACTCGCCCGCCTGGCTGCAGCTGGCGGACTTGCAGTTCAAGACCGGCCTGACCGCGGAGGCCGAACGTGGCTACCAGAGGCGGCTGGGGCTGGCGCCGGGCGATCCGTATGCCCGCCTCGGACTCGCCCGCGTTGCCTTGGGGCAGGGCCGACGGGCGCAGGCCCGGGAGCTGATCGAGATCCTCGTCAAGGGGGCTCCTGAATTCTCACCCGGCCACAACCTCTATGCCGAGATGCTGGCCGCCGACGGCGACACCAAGGGCGCGGACCGGCAACGCTGGCTCGGCCGTGAGACGGCACGCTTCCGCGCGGCCGACGACCCGTGGCTCGACGAACTCGGCGCCTGGTGCTTCGACTACGAGCAGTTGTGCATCCGTGGCACCGTGGAATTCCAGTCCCGCCACGGCGACCGCGGAAGATCCTTTTTCGAGCGCGCCATCCAGCTCCGGCCCGATGCGCTCATGGCCTACAGTTTGCTCGGAGCCCTGCATCTGGAACTCAACGACCAGGCCAAGGCGCGGGACGTGCTCGAGCGCGGCCTGCGTGAGGCCGGCGCGACCAAACCGACCGTCCTGTATTACGTGGACCTCGGCCGCGTTTATCGCGAATTGAAACAACCGGCCGAGGCGGTGCGGGTTGTGCGCCAGGGATTGGCCCGGCTCGGAGAGGAATTCGAACTCTACGATGCCTTGGGCGTGTCGCTGGGCGATTGCGGCGAGCGGGAGGCCGCCGTCGCGGCACTCCGAACCGCCGTGCGACTCAACCCGGACGACACCAATGCGAATTACAACCTGGCGGTCGCGTTGCTGGCCGTGCGGCAGCTTGGAGAGGCCGTCGCGGCGCTCCAGCGCTCGCTGGAACTGAGGCCCACTTTCCCGGCTTCGCTGGCGCTGTTGGCGCAGATCGAGATCGACTCGGGACGCTGGGAATCCGCCGGGCAGTACCTGCAGCCGCTCTACGCCTCCCATCCGGAAATGCCGCAGGCCCGCCGGCTCATGGCTTACTGGCAACTGCGCGCGGGAATGGCCGCCGAGAAACAGCAGGATCCGGCCTCCGCCGAACAACATTATCGCGAGGGGGTGGCGATTGATCAGAACCACCCGGATCTGCAGGCTCGCCTCGGCATCCTGTGCCTGATCCAGACCCGCTTTGCCGACGCAGTGGGCCCGCTCGAGGCGTTTCACCGCCTGCAGCCCAACAACGCCCAGAGTTTCCTCTTTCTCGGACAGGCCTATGCGGCGGTGGGAAGGCGCGATGAAGCCCGGCAGCTTCTCACCGCCGGCGCGGAAATCGCCGAGCGCAGCGGCAACCCGACGACCGCCCAAAACTGCCGGGAAATCCTGCGCCAGCTGCCTTGATCCGCGCCGTCAGTCGTGCTGACGCAACCACTCAAGATGTCGTTTCACCTCCGCCAGGCCGGGATCCAGCCGCAGGGCCTCCTGGTCCTCGCGCATCGCCTCCTCCCAACGGCGCAATTCCCCCAGCACCAGCGACAGCTCATGGTGGGCCTCGGCCGAATCGGGCAGAAGTCGCACCGTAGCCGCAAAGTGCGGCAGCGCCTCCGCCGGCCGGCCGAGGCGCATGAGTGTTGCCGCCAGGTTGTGCTGCGCCGCCGCGAAGTCCGGCTGCTGTCGCACGGCGGATTCGAAGTGTCCCGCCGCGGCGGCGAATTGCCCCTGCGAAGCGAGAACGTTGCCGAGGCCATAATGCGAGTCGACCCGACCGGGCTGCAGCCGCAGCGCCTCCCCGTAGTGCGGCAGCGCTTCCGCCGGCCGGCCGCTCGCTGCGAGCGCGTTCGCCAGGTCTTCGTGCGCCTCCGCCGAATCCGGATGCACCCGGAGCGCTTTCTCGAAATGCGGCAATGCTTCCGCTGCGCGGCCGGTCTCCGCCAGGGTGCGGCCCAGGTTCGTCTCGGCGTCGACCAGCTGGGGCTGGAGCCGCAGCGCGGTCTCGTATTGGCCGAGGGCCTCTTCCACCCGGCCGAGCTTTACGAGGGCATTGGCGAGATTGTTGTGCGCATCGGCGAAATCCGGCTGCAGGCGGAGGGCCTCCTCGTATTGTGCGACGGCTTCGGACGAGCGGCCGAGGGCTGCCAGTGCCACGCCATAGTTGTTGTGCACATCGAAGGCATCGGGCTTCTGCAACAGGCCTGCCTCAAAGAGGGGCAACGCCTCGGCGGGACGGCCGAGTTCGGTTAGCGCCCGGGCGATATTCACCCGCCCGTCGCCACGATAGGCTGGCGCGATGCGCAGTTCCTCCCGGCAGGCGGCGATCGCTTCCTCCCAGCGGCCGAGCTCAAGATAGGCCCGGCCAAGGTTGCCATGCGCCCGGGCATTGTCCGGGCACTTGGCGACGGTATCGGACCAAATCGCCAGTTCTGTGTGGTAATCCCCGTTGCGCGTCACGGTCACCCCGCCCAGCGCGAGAGCGGCGGCGACCACCGCCCACGCGGAATTGCGTCCGAGGAAAGCCCTCCCGGCCGCGACGACCGATGCCAGCACGACCGCCAGCGGCAGATACATCCGGTGCTCGGCGATGGTTTGACTGATCAGCGGCACGAAGCTCGAGCTCGGCGCGAGAATAAGGAAGAAGCTTGCCCCGAGAAATCCGACGGCCGGCCTCCGCACGAGGGCGACCACGGTCGTGGCCAGCATTGTCAGCACGAGCAGCGCCTGCCACCAAACCGCACCGAGGGTTCGTGTCACGGGCCAGCCGTAGTCCAGCACCAAGGGATGAGGCCAGAAGGAGAGCTTCAAATAGAGCACGATGGCACGACATTGCGTGAGCAGGTATTCCCAGGGGGTCACGCTGAGACCGAACCCCGCGGTGCCCCCGCGCTGCCGGTTATGCCAAACCAGCCAGGCGAGCAGGAGCCACGTGGCGGCGAGCGCCAGGTAGTATCGTTGCCGCAAGCGCCAAGCCGCGCCGAACGTCCCGGCGGCAAACGTGCGATCGTAGAGCAAGACCAGCAGTGGCGCCGTGGCGACGATCTCCTTGCTCGCCATGCCCGCCAGGCACGCGAAAACCGAAAAGGCCAACCAGACTGGACCGGCACGGCTCCACCCCGGGTGCGACGTTGGCGCGGAGGCAGATCCCGCGTCCAAGCCACGGACAAAGCAGTACATCGTCAGCAGATAAAACAGGCTTCCCATGATTTCGTTGCGCTGTACCACGCAGACCACGGACTCGGTCAGCAACGGATGCACCGTCCATAGCAGCGCGGCACACCAGGCATAGACCCCTGAATCGGGCGGCGAATGACCGTCGAAGTTCCGCCAGGTGCGGCCGAGCAAGCCCCAAAGCGTGAGCGCGGCCAGCGCGTGCAGCACGAGGTTGGCCCAGTGGAAACCCCTCACCTCCAGACCACCCACCGCATAGTTCAAAGCGAGGGAGAGATTCACAAGCGGGCGGCCCGAAGCACCCGAGCCATCGGCAGCCGGATTTAACACGGCCCCCAGCGGCCAAAGCCGCCGGATGGTCGCATTGCGCTCAACCGCGGGGATGTCGTCGAAGACCAACGGCGCTCCCAGGCTGTTCCAGTACACGGCCAGCGCGGCCAGCACCAGAAGGCTGCCACCAAGCAGCCTAACCCGGCGCGAGCCGGCCACCGGAGATGGGGAGGGAGATGCAACAGGTGGCATGAGCCTGCTTCGATCGGGCAAAAAGAAAGCGCCCCCGAGGATTGAATCCCACGGGGGCGCCGCAAATCTATTCAGCTATCGCTAGAACTTGAACGTATTCGACAGGCTGATTGTCTGGGGTGCCCTTATTCTGTAGGTAGCACCCGAACCATCCGGTTCGGTCGTCACCGGCACGAGCTCGTTGCCGATACCGACGTTACGGACGTTCAGCTGGATGTTCCAATCGATGTTACGCCAGACCCGTCGACTGTAGCCGATCCACAGATCGAAGTTCGTGTCAGACGGTCCCCGATATGGGTTGTTGATGTCGAAGCTGATGCTCCCGGCATCGGCCCCGGCGATCGGCTTGTAACCGATGACTTCACTGGACTCGTAACGCACACCGGCACCGACGTTCACGCCCTTGAGGCGGCCGTGATCAAAGGTGTAGTTGGAGATCGCGTTCCAGCGCCACTTGCGCAGTTCGGGCACATCGGTGCCTTCCTGCAGTTTGCGTTGGTTGTATTCCGAGCCGATATTGCCGTTCCATTCCTGAAGCGTGGTCTCGTTGCCGGCACCACCCCACCAGATACGGAGGTCACCCACGCTGCCCTTGGCGCCATTGCTGAGCGCCTTCGTGTAGGCCGCCATGAACGCCGACAGGTTCGTACCGCCGATGTTCTTGCGTTGGGCCGTGGTTTTGCTGGCGTTGAGCGTCAGGCGCCAATTGCGGGTCGGGGACGCGTTGAACTCGAGTTCATAGCCCTGCGACGAGCTATCCTCGGTGACGGCAAAGCCGGACGGCACCGTGGCGCCGACTGACTTCGTGTGGTCATTGAGGTTGATGCCCCAAGCCGTATAGAAGCGCGGGTCGACGCTCTTCTGCCATGCGCGCCAAGCGGCGATTACGCTCGCCTCGCGGGCTTGGGCGTCCGCCAAGCTTTCACCCGGAGCAGGGCCGTAGTTATACTCGGAGTTGGTCGGGTCGTTGACCGCAACCGCGTTCGCGACGGTATCACCCGTCCAGTTGAACTCGAAACGGTTGACCCAGTTGGCCGCCCACGCCTGGGACGAGCCGATGAACCATCCGCCGCCGAGGGCGGAGCTGCTGGCGCCCGTGCTTTCCGTGTCGTATTTGTTGACCTTGAAGCTATAGCGACCGTCGTTGGTCTCGAGCAGGATGCCCACGTCCTTGGTCACGCCAGAGGGCGCGGACAACGGCACACCATAGACGTCGACGCGCTGGGCCGCCGGCTGGAAGTCGGTCGAGTGGTTATAGAAGAACGTCACCTGGACCGGGAGCTTCTTCAACACAGGCAGTTGATTCAAGTGGGCCACGATGGTCCACGCATGCGAGGTAACCTGGAGCGAGTTATCAGGCGTGGTATTCAGCTTGTAGGCGGTGGGGCTCAGGTTGATCCGATAGAAGTTATTGGGATCACCGTTCTGGGTGTTGAGCGAATACGACCAGGCTTTCGCCAAGTCCTTGCGGACGCCGAACGTGCCGATGACCGCGTTATCCCAGAAGTGCGCCTGCCAGTCAAACGCCTCGGACGACACCGTTGACTTGGTCAAGCGGGCGTCGTGGGTATTGAGGTCTTGGTTGGCCTTCGACGTCAGCGAGTCGATGACGTTGATGTTATACGGCCTCCAACCGACATAGTTTTGCGGGTTCTCCGATTGGGTGCTGTCACCCGGCCGGTTGGGGATGGAAAGCACATTGCCATTGCCATCGCGGTAAAGCCCGTCCGGGGCCAGCGCGGCGCCGATCGGATTGACCTGCGGATAGTAGTCGTTGTGCCAGTATGCGCCCGGGTTCACGTAGGTAGGATCCGCCGGATTGAGGGAGGGCTTCCACGTCGCGTCGAAGTTATAGACCTGGCCACTCTTGATCGCGGGATTTACCTGAGGATTCGGGATATTCGCACCGGCCGCCGAGGCGGCGCTGGAGAGCGAGTTCCCCAAGTAGATCATCGTGAATGGCGTGTTGTTGGTCCACGGATTTTGCGGAGAATTCGTCAAGCTGGCGTTAGTCGTCTGTTCATAGGCCGGGTCGAGGAGACTGTAGCGGGAGAACTCGCGGTCGTCGGTCTTCAGCTTGTCGTGGCTGGCCAATCCGGTGATGACGTGCCGGCCAAGGAGCCGGGTGAACCAGTTCGAGTGTTTCTCGTTGAAGTCATGATCGGCAAACACGGTCAAGCGCGAGGATTCGCGATTGTTGTTCTGGTTGTTGTTGCCGTAGATGTTGGTACCACCGACATAGGGTTTGCCGAGATTCGGATTGGGCGTGCCGTCCTCGAACGGTATGCCGTTCTTCCCTTGGGGCGTGCCATTGGAGTAGACGCGGTTGTAGTCGATATTGAGGCTGTCGTCCGTGAGAAGCTGCACCTTGCCGCTCTTGTACCATTCATTGTTGTAGGTGGCCTCGAAGCCCACCTGATCGTGGAAGAACGTCTGGGCCAGACTCATGTTGTAGGCGCGGAAATTCTGGTGTTCGTGCTTGGTCGGACCGTCAAACAGCTGGTTGTAGAAATCGAAGACCGAGGGGTCGGTGAGCGACTTGTCCTTGTAGAGGCCATACGCCCAAGTCGGCAATCCGTTGTAGGTGAGACGGGCCTGCTTGGCGAAGTTCGAGTACGTCGACACACTGCCAGGCCGCTGATAGATCGTGATCGAGGTGTTGCGGACGCCATTGTTTCCGGTGGAATCCATGCCGCGGTAGCCCTGCGGCTCCCAGTTGTTGGCGATTCCCTGGGTCGCATCGTTATATTGGAACTGGTAATCCGGGCTGCCGAAGACACCGAGCATACTGCCGTTGACCCACGGCTGGTAGTATTCGTTGGGATTGCCACTGTAGGTCTGCCCATTATAGGTACCACCCGGTCCGTTGTGCGAGGGGCGGTTGTAGCCATGGTTCGCCACACCGGTGTTGTCGTCCTGATTCTGCTGCGGACTCACCGTCATCTTGTTCATGTTCGGGAAGTTGAACGCTTGGCCAGCAATGTTCTGGCCAGGGGTTGATCCCGTGTAGAACCAAGGCGTGATGGCGTCGGTGGGCGCCAGCTGCCGCGGGTTGTTGGAGCCGATGTCACCAAACTCGATGTTCGCCTTCAAAACCGTGCGGGCCGAACCCTTCTTCAGGAAGCCCGGCTCATAACGGATGGCGCCATAAATCCGCTTCTGGAGAGCATAGGCGGGATTTTGTTTGTACTCTTCGTCGTTGCGCACGGCGGACACGCGGATCGCGAGTTCGTTCTTCAGCAACACGCGGTTGATATCGATCGACTCACGGGTGCTGCCCCAGCTGCCAACGCGGAACGAAACTTCGTTCGAGTCCTTGAAGGCGGCCGACTTCGTGCGGGTGTTGATGATGCCGGCCGGGCTGCCCTGGCCGAACAGGATCGAATTGGGACCGCGCTGCAGGTCGACGCCATCGATGTTGTAACCTTCCCACGGGATGTCGGTCAGGAAGTAGTCGCGCGTGTTGTCGGCCGATGTCAGGCCGCGGATACGCGTGTTGTTGTTCGGATTCGTGAACTTGCTCGACTCATCAAGGTGCGATGAGTCGCCCGAACCGGCAAAGTTGCCGAGAAAGCCGCCGACCTCGGTGTTGGTCGTGTACTGGAGCAGCGTCTTGTTGTCCGTCGCACCAATGTCCTTGAGGAACTGGCTGGTCACGACGGTCACAGCGTTGCCGACGTCGCGCAATTCGGTCGCGAGACGATTACCGGCCAGCGTGGAGGTG
>CAZZDB010000085.1:6393-15844 GCA_964652485.1 uncultured Oleiharenicola sp. | reverse complement strand
TGGGCGTTTCGGGCGGCATGGACACTCGCCAGGCGACCTACGCCATGGCCTCGGCTCCGAACGTATTCTTCCGTCTGGTCGTCACCCGCTGACCCGCGGCTGGAACTTCGCCCGACGGGATACGAAAGGAGAAGTTGGGCAGGGCCGGAACCCTGCCCGTGATGGTTTCCTGCGCCGGACGGCATTTCGATTGCAGTCCGGTCAGGGAATGGGTCTCCGGTCAGGGCTTTGAAAATCCCGCTTGATTTTTACAGTTTATGAACATTTGGGGCTGGCCCTGCATCTGCATGTGCGCCTTAATTACAGACGACATGCATTACGGGGCAATTGCATACAATAGGACTAAAGTAGCGAGCTATGCCTGTGATGCTGTCATTCGACTGACTCCAGTGACACGGTTTCCGCGACGGCTCCAGCCCCGGTAATCGGCCTGAGTCACTTCCACGTCGCGATAGTTAAATCCACCGCATAACCGGCATTTTTTCCACGCCTCCTGAGATGATACCCCCACGTGTATCCTTGCTGATTGCCGCCTTTTTGCTTTTGGCGTGCATAGCCCGACTGGGCGCAGAAGAAGCGGCCGTATCCGTCGCATTGGTGCCGGGCGGGGGGCCGGCGATGAAGGGAGTCGCCTGCAAATTCTTCGATGACAAGACCGGCTATTGCACCGGACAGCTGAAGATCGGGAGCGTCAACATGGAATACCGCAAGCAAGGATTCCTGCGCGTGGCGTGGCGGCCCCTCGTGGTGCTTTCCCAGGTGGACTTGGACATCCATACCGACATGGCCTGGGCCGCGCAGGGCGCGCAGATCGGACACCAACTGCTCGCGCTGGGCGGTCGTGACGAGCTGGTGCTGCGCGACGTGCGGCTCCATCTCGCCGGTTCGCCCCGCCGCGAGATCACCGCGCCCACGGCCAGGCTGCTGCGCAACGGGATGCTCGAACTCGATGATGCCGTTGTCGCCGACGGCGACGCCCAGCCATTCACCCGGCCCGCGGCGACCCTCAGACTTCCGCTCACCGGTCCCAATGCCGGCCGTTTGATGACGGCGGCCGCCTCGTCCCCCGGCGGCCTCACCGGTCGCGAAAAAACTTTAGCAAGCAACGCCCAGCCCACGCTCAGCCAATGAAAAAAGTCCTTCTCGCTTTCGCCCTGTTGATCGCCAATGCCGCCCTGGCCGACGCCACCTCCGAGATTGCCGCCGGCCGCGCCGCCCTGGTCGCGCATGACATGCCGACGGCCCACGCGCAATTCGCCGCGGCCGTCGCTGACGACCCGACCAACCAGACGGCCAACGCGCTGCTAGGCTACACGCGGCTGTTCGATCTCACGAACCAGACCGAGACGGCGACGCAGGCATTTCTCACCGGCCTCGGCGTCACGCCCACCGGACGCGACGTCTATAACTGGAGTGCTTCGCTGCCTCATGGTGGCAACGGCGTCACCCTGCCGGCCAACTACAATTTCACGACGATCGAGGCCTTCTGGCAGGGCACGCTCATCCCGGAAAGCGTGGGTGCCCGGGCCAACTTCACGGCGGTGACGAACACCAATTTTCTGATCACGCTGAGCCCGGCCGAGACGAAGATGCCCATGGCGCTGAACATCGACTACGCGGACATCCTGATGTCGCGCGTCTGCCTCGACGCCGCGGAATTCCTCGCGCACCTGGGCGCGGGTCAGAATCTCGATCTCAACCTCGACGGCATCAACCAGGCGATGCAGGGCAACATGGTCACGATCCAGAAGGTTCTCGCCGACAATCCGGATTTCCTGAAGGCGCCGACGGTCGACAATGGTGAGCGCACGGCCGCCCAAGCCTCGTTGCTGGACTTGATCTCGACCTATCGGCAGGCCTCGGTAGCTCTCCGCGCCCGTCCCGCCGGGGTCCAGCGCCTGTTCATGCTGGACCCGAAGAACCTGCCCCAGGAGGCCCAGTTCCGCCAGCTGCTCGACAAGGTGGAGCAGTCGCTGACCGAGACAATCGACCTCAACGGCAAGGGCTTCTTTGCCCAGCCGCTCTTCGGTCCCTCCTGGTCGGCCCGGAGCCTGCTGCCAACCTTCAGCGCCACCGGCTTTGACGTCGCCTCGATCCCCGACACCACTCTCGGCGGCATCGTGACCGGCTTCACGAAAGAGACCCTCGCCGCGCTCATCGCCAATCCGCACGACACCATCGCCGGGCTCGGCTGGGAGTGGGTCACCCCCAAGCCGATGGGCAACACGCTCTACAAATACCTGGCGCTGCCGGATGGCAATCACCTCGTCACCGGCAATGGCGGCACTCACCTGACCTCGACCGATGGCGCGAGCTGGACCTACGGAAGCATCCCCGGCGTCGGCCAGTTCGTGGACGTGGCCGTCAATGGTTCGGGCAAGATCGCCGGGGTTAGCGCGGATGGTTTCATTTACGTTTCGACTGATGATGGCGTGACCTGGCGACGGGTCTTCCGGGACGCCGCCGGGTTCAACGCGATTGCCTACGGCAGCGGGATCTTTGTCGCCGTGGGCAATTCCGGCCTGGTTGCCACTTCTGCCGACGGTGAATCATGGAGCGAGAGTTTCAACAACCCCAACTATCTAAATCTCAAGATTCTCTATACTGGCAGCCAGTTTGTCGGGCTGGTCTTTGACAACTCCACCTCCAACTCCCTGGTCTACACCTCGCCCGACGGCATCAACTGGTCTCAGGCTTACAGCTCCAACCTGTCGGGTGCGAATTTCACCGGCGTCGCCCGGAATGGAAACATGCTGATCGCACTCCTTTCCAGCGGCACGCAGGAGCTCATGTCCGCGGATGGCGGCAATTCGTGGACCGTGGGCCCCGGTCCAGGCGCTGGCGCAACCGGCGGCATCGCCTACAGCCAGGGACAGTTTCTCGCCGTTGGAACCGCGACCAGCCAGGTCGAGACGGCCACGGCCGCCGGCACGATCACATTGGCGGGTAACGCCTCGGTCACCGTCACGGGCGCGGGTATCACGGGAAGCCCGCTGACCCTGAATGTCGCGGTGGCGTTGAATGACACGGCCTCCACGTGGGCGGGCAAGGTCCGGACTGCCCTTCAGGGCGCCTCGGCCATCACGTCACTCTATTCGGTAAGCGGGAGCGGCACATCGATCGTCCTCAGCCGGAACGTCGCGACGTCGAATGACAGCACCCTCAACATCGCGCTCGCGAACGGTACCTGCACCGGCATCACGGCTGCACCGACCAGCGCTAATACGGCCTTCCCCAATACGAACATCATGACCTCGTCGGACAACGGGGCGACCTGGAACATGGTCAACTCGGGCGAGGCGGTTTCCTTCGCCGGGGTGAATGCCGGGGTGGGGAAGGTCTTCGTGCTCGGGCAGGGCGGCGTGATCGTGACTTCCTCCGACAACGTCAACTTCTCCCGCGCCATCGCGCTCCAGACCGCGACGACCCTCCAGCCCAACCGGCCCCTGCTCGCCATCCGGGCGATGGACGGCTACCTCTACGCCGGCGGCGGTAACAACTCAAACGGTGGCGCGGTGATCATCCGGTCCTCCGACGGACAGAGCTTCGCGTCCGTCACGGTCCCCGGGACGGCCAACAACATCACGGATATCATGCGGGTGGATGCCACGCATTACTATGCGTCGGGGAACAATTCCACGCTCCTGACGTCGACGGACGGCGGCGCCACCTGGACCCAGGTCACCGGCATTTCGGGTGCGAACGTTAACTCGATCGCACTTCTGAACGGAACCTACATCGCCGTAGGTTCCAGCAGCAAGATCTTCACCTCGACCACGGGCGCATCCGCCAGTTGGTCCACGATTACTCTTCCCTTGGGCGGCATGCAGATGAACAGCGTCGCCTACGGCAACGGAACGTATGTCGTGGTGGGCGGCAGCAACAACTCGGGCTCCCCCGCCAGCTACATTGTCACCTCGTCGGATGCAGCCACCTGGACCCAGCGCAGCGTTAGCACCTCCGAAACCTTCAAGGGTGTCGTGTTTTATCAGGGCGTTTTCACCGCCGTCGGCACCGGCGGGGTCATCTACCGTTCGCCCGATGGCATCAACTGGTCGTGGGCCGGCGACGGGTCTATTCAGACCAGCCTGACGAGCATCAACGTGCTGAACGGCCGCTATTACGCGACCCAGGCCGTGGCCAATCTCAGCAACTCAGTCACCATCTCGCAGGCGGCAGTGATCACCTCGTCCGACGGCGTGAACTGGTTGAGCACGCCGATCGGCACGGCCAACGGTCCGAACCGGGTCGAGCTTTTCGGCGGCCGGCTCTACACGGCCAACGGCAACGCCACCATAATGCGCTCGGAGCCGCTCGCCGCCCTCGCGGCCCCGGTTGTGACCGTCCTGACGCCCGGCGCCGCCTACACCAATACGGCGCAGGGCCACACGCTCACGCTCGCCGTCACCACCTCGGATGCCGGGGCTGTGACCTATCAGTGGTACAAACAGGGCAGCGGCGCGATCTCTGGCGCGACCGGATCCTCCCTTACGCTGGACAACATCCAGGCGAGCGATGCCGGAAACTACTATGTCGATGTGACCAATGCCGCCGGGACCACCTCCTTGAGCGGCTCACCGATCCCGGTGACGGTCAGCGCCACGGGAGTCGCACCGGTCATCAACTCCCAGCCTGAGTCGCAGACCGTCAACGTCGGCCTCAGCACCTCGTTCTCCGTCGATGCCAGTGGCACCACGCCGTTCACCTATCAGTGGCAGAAGAACGGCGCGAACGTGACCGACGGCAACGCCAGCGGCGCGACGAGCGACACGCTGACGATCACGAACGCGACCGCGGCCAACGCCGGCACCTACACGGTCATCGTGACCAACTCGGTCACCAGCACGACCAGTTCCGGCGCCGTGCTGACCGTCGACAGCAATCCGGCCTACAATTACACCACGCTCGCCGGTTCCCCGGGCGTATTTGCCACCACAGACGGCAGCAACTCGGCTGCGCGATTCGACAATCCGAACGGCGTGGCCATCGACTCCGCCGGGAATATCTATGTGGCCAGCCCGCAGAGTCACACGATCCGCAAGATCGCGGCCTCCGACGGGAGTGTTTCCACCATTGCCGGCGCGGCCTATACCTCCGGCAGCACCGAGGCCCCCTCGGGTCCCGCGACCGTCGCCCGGTTCAACGGCCCGAAGGGCGTCGCGGTGAAAGCCGACGGCAGCATCATCTATGTCGCCGACACCAACAACGGCAAGATCCGGAAGATCGTCGTCTCGACCGGGGTGGTATCCACGTTTGTCGTCGTCAATTCGCCAACCGACGTGGTGGTGGATAATGTCTCGGGCAATGTTTACACGACCAGCCTCGACCATACGGTCCACAAGTATAACTCCGGCGGGTCGTTGCTCCTTACGGCCGGCTCCTCGAATAACCAGGGTTCGGCCAACGGCACCACAGGATCGGCCCGCTTCTTCGGACCGCAGGGTCTCGCCATCAATGCGGCCGGCACTTACCTCTATGTGGCGGACAGCAACAACGCCCTGATCCGCAAGGTCGACACGTCCAACTTTGCGGTGACGACGTATGCCGGCGTGGGAGGAATTTATGGGACCGACGACGGTGGGGCCCTGAACGCAACGTTCCAGTTTCCCGTGGGTGTCGCGGTCGATTCGCTCGGCAACGTGCTCGTGACGGACAATGGCGCCGATGTCATCCGCAAGATCAGTGCGAACGGGTTCGTCACCACGATCGGCGGCCAGGCCTACAACCGCGGCTTCAACAACGGCGCGGACGGCAACACCCAATTCTCCGGCCCGGCCGGCATCGCGGTGGATGCCTCAAACAACCTCTACATCGCGGAGAACTACAACCAGATCATCCGCAAGGGTGTGCCCATCACCTCGCTGAGCGCGCCGGTGATCAACCTGTCCCCGCAGGACCAGGCGGTGAACGTGGGCGGGAATGCGTCTTTCGCGGTGATCGCGTCCGGCACCGGGCTTTCCTACCAGTGGCAGAAGAACGGTGTCGGCCTGACAGATGGCGGGAGCGTCAGCGGCTCCGCGACCGCCGCGCTGATGCTCACCAACGTACAGACAACCGATGCGGGCAGCTACTCGGTTTTGGTGACTGGCGGCGGCAGCGCCATGTCCGCCCCCGCCGTCCTCACGGTGTCGGTCGCCCCGGTGATCAGCATGCAGCCCGTGACCCAAAGCGTGAACACCGGCGGAGCGATCAACCTGAGCGTCACCGCGACGGACGTGGGCGATATCACCTACCAGTGGCGGCACAACGGCTTTGATATCGTCGGGGCCACGGGCTCGAGCTATTCGATTCCGTCCGCCCAGCGGAGCGATGCCGGCACCTATGATGTCGTGCTCAACGGCGTCGGCGGTTCGGTGATCTCCGCCCCCAGCATCGTCTCGGTCGCCCCGACGAGCTACCCGGGCCTGCTCGCCCTCGATCCCACCTTCAGCGGCTCGCCGCTGCTCGGGCACACCCCCCGCGTTTACGCGGCGTTGGCCCTGCCGAACGGCCAGTGGATGGTCGGCGGCGAGTTTGTGCAGTGGGATTCCACGCCGCGCAGCTTCCTGGCCCGGTTGAATGCCGACTTCTCGCTCGATGCCACCTGGACGCCGCCCGCGATCAACTACTATGTCGACGCGCTGGCTCTCGCCTCGGATGGCTCGATCTACGTGGGCGGTGATTTCACCGCGGTGAACGGGAATCGGGTGCCCGGGCTCTTCCGACTGAATCCCTCCGGCGCGCTGGATCTCACCTGGCGGGAGCAGGACACGCCGCCCAGCGCCGCGGTCACCGCCCTGGCGGTGCAGGCCGACGGCAGGGTGCTGGTGGCCCGACAGAACACGTTCAATGGCGGGGCCGAGGCGACCACGACGGGTACCAATGTTCTCACCCGCCTGAACACGGATGGCACGCTCGACGGTTCGTTCAGCGTGAACATCGTGACCAACGGAAACCGCCTCAACTCCATCGTCGCCGAGCCTTCCGGTTCCATCGTATTCGCGGGGTCGTTCACCAACGTGAACAACGCGTCCCCCAGCCACGCCAATATCGCCCGGGTCGACGCCACCGGGTTGACGCTCGACACCGCGTTCGGCGGCTCCGCCGGGGCCAACGGCCAGGTTTTCACCATGACGCGGATGGCGAGCGGGGCCTACCTGATCGGCGGGGGTTTCTCCACAGTCGCAGGGGCGCCGCGCAACCGGGCCGCCATCATCAAGAGTGACGGCACGAACGACACCTTCGCCCCGGTTTCATTCAATGGCAACGTCTACGGCGCGGCAATGGACAGCAACGGTAAGATCATTCTCGCGGGCACATTCAACACGGCCGGCGGTTCCTCCACCGACTCGGTGGTGCGGCTGACCTCCGGCGGGTTGGTCGATAAACTTTACCCGACCGGTGGCACCGTCGGCTTTGGCACGACCCATCCCGCGTTCATTTTCCCGCAGGCGGACGGCAGCATCGCGCTCTTCGGCTCGTTCTCGGCCCTGCTCAATCAACTGCGGGTGGGTTTCGGCGTCATCGCGCCCGACGGCACCACGGCGGTGTCCCCGGCCCCGGTGCTCTGGCGCCCGGCATTCACGGGCAGCGCCTTTGCCATGGGTAACCAAAGCGCGGTGTTCGGCGGAGTCCACGCGGCGGGCGCGAACCCCGTGGCAGGTGAGGCGGTGCGGCTGAACCATGATGGCACCATCGACGGTTCGTTCCCGCAGGGCAGTGGCTACAACCCCAACGGCATCTCCACGTTCGGCCTTTATCGCGTGGTGCGGCAGGCCGACGGCAAGTTCCTCGCCGTCGGCGATATCTCGGGTTACAATGGCCAGTACTCGTACCGGATGGCCCGCATCAATGCCGACGGTTCATTCGACAGTTCGTTCAACCCTGGCTCTGGTCCGAGCACTTACTTCCCGCCGCTTTACGCACTGTCCGGTGGGCGCACGCTGCTCTACAGCCTCTCCAACGGCTACACCTACAATGGCCAGCCGGTCGGCGGGATTGCCCGGCTGAATGAGGACGGTTCACTCGACCAGTCCCTTAACCTGGGCTCGGGCTTCAATGTTGCGTCGATCAGCGCCGTCCTCGAGCAGCCCGACGGGAAACTCGTCATCGGGGGCAGCTTCAGCAGCTACAATGGCGTGACCGTCAACGGTCTGGTGCGGCTGAACGCCGATGGGTCGAGGGACGGTTCGTTCAGCGCCGGTTCCGGCATCAGCGCCGGCTCGACCGTCAATTCCATCGTCGGCCTGCCCGACGGACGCCTGCTCATCGCCGGTTCATTCACGAGCTACAACGGCGCGTCGGTTAATTGCGCGGTGCTGGTGTCGTCCAGCGGCACGATTGACGGTTCGTTCACCGCGCCGGCCGCCATCAACGGCGCGGTCGGGCAGGTGATCCTCCAGGAAGACGGCAGGTTCATCCTGGTGGGCGACTTCACCGGCACCCCGACGCCCTACTCGGTCCGTCTCAACGCTGACGGCACCATCGATTCCACCTTCGGCTTGCTGGGCATCACGGGTGGTTTTGGTTCCGGCTCGCGGATTTTCCTCAGCGACGACGGCAGTGTCTACGTCTACAATAATCCGGTCAGCGCCAATTATGGGACGCCGCTGGCCTTCGCCCGGTTCAGCGCTGCCCCGGCGGCCCCGACGGTTGCCGCCGACCCTGCGTCCGTCACGACCAACCTGGGCACGACCGCGACATTCTTCGTCCAGGCGAACGGCACCGCGCCGTTCACCTATCAGTGGCGCAAGGGTGGGGTGCCGCTGTCCGACGGTGGCCACATCAACGGGGCCACTTACTCCGTGCTCAACGTCACCAATGTTTCCGCCGGCGATGTGGGCAGCTACGATGTGGTGGTCACCGGCGTCACCGGCAGTCCGGTCACCAGCAAGGCGGCCAGCCTGGCGATCAACGGGGTGCCCGATATCACCGCCGTGACCTCGTGGCAGAACGTGTTCGCCGGCAACAACGCGATCTTCACGGTCAGCGCCACCGGCGCGACCGGCTATCAATGGCAGCGCTCGACGGATGGCGGGGCGACCTGGACGACGGTGACCGATGGCGGTGCATTCTCCGGTGCCATGACCTCGACCCTCACGGTGACCGGTGTCAACTCGGGCATGAACGGTTGGCTCTTCCGGGCTGGCGTCACCGGCGCCTCCGGTTCTATCACCACCACAAGCGCGCCGTTGAATGTGCTGGCCCCGACCGCGGGCCTGCTCTGGGGCCCGGGCACGTTGCTGCCGGGAGTTGGCTTCCGGACCGCGCCCGTGGCCGTGGGCAGCGGGGTGACCTCCGTGACGACCGGCTATAGTCATACGCTGTATCTCAAATCGGACGGGACGCTCTGGGGCACGGGCTACAATGGTGCCGGCCAGCTCGGCGATGGGACCACGACCGACCGCAGCACGCCGGTGCAGATCGCGAGCGGCGTGGCCAAGATGGCGGCGGGTGGCAATGACACCTTCTT
>CAZZDB010000085.1:0-6293 GCA_964652485.1 uncultured Oleiharenicola sp. | reverse complement strand
TGCAGATCGCGAGCGGCGTGGCCAAGATGGCGGCGGGTGGCAATGACACCTTCTTTCTCAAGACCGACGGCACCCTCTGGGGTGTGGGCAGCAATGCCTCCGGCGAGCTCGGTGATGGCACCACCACCAGCCGCAGCACGCCGGTGCAGGTGGCCACGGGCGTGGCGTCGATATCCGCCGTCAATGGCAACACCGCCATCGTCAAGACCGACGGCACCCTCTGGGCCACGGGGCAAAACGGGAGCGGCCAGCTGGGCGACGGCACCACGACCGGGCGCAACACCTTCGAGCAGATGGACAGCGGGGTCGCCTCCCTCACGACCTGGGGTTACTACACTTTGTATGTCAAGACGGACGGAACGTTGTGGGCCGTGGGCCTGAACAACGTGGGCCAGCTGGGCGACGGCACGACCACGGATCGCAGCACGCCGGTGCAGGTGGCCACGGGGGTTGCGGCCGCGTTCACAGGCTACGCGAGCCAGCCCAGCAGTCTGTTCCTCAAGACGGACGGAACACTCTGGGCGATGGGGCAAAATACCAATGGCCAGCTGGGCGACGGCACGACGACCAACCGCAGCACGCCGGTGCAGGTGGCCGCCGGCGTGGCCAAGGTGGCGCTCGGCTCCAGCCACTCCATGATCCTCAAGACCGACGGCACGCTCTGGACCACGGGACAAAACACCAACGGCCAGCTGGGCGACGGCACGACCACGGATCGCAGCACGCCGGTGCAGGTGGCCAGCGGTGTCAGCGCGATCGACACCCGGGGCAACTTCAGCTTGTTCCTCAAGACAGATGGGACGCTGTGGGGCATGGGGCAGAATACCAATGGCCAGCTGGGCGACGGCACGACGATCAACCGCAGCACGCCCGCGCAAATCACCAGCGGCGTGGCCGCGACATCAGCCAATTTTGGTTACGATATGTTCATCAAGACCGACGGCACGCTCTGGGGCGTGGGCACGGACGGCTCCGGCGAACTCGGCGATGGCACCGTGAATCCGGCGCGGGCGCTGCTGACCAGCGACGTGGTGACGGCGAGCCTGGGCGCCACCACGGCACTCTACGTGAAGAGCGATGGCACGCTCTGGTCCCAACCCGGTGGACAAGTCCCCGGCGTGAGCGGAGTCGTCGCGGTTTCTGTCGGCGCTTATGATTGGGTCAGGCTGTACCTGAAGGGCGACGGCACCCTCTGGCAGTTGAAGGCGGACAACACCTCGGTCCAGCTGGCGAGCGGGGTCGCCTCGGGACAGGCGGGGCTGAGTTATGCCGTCTGGCTGAAGACCGACGGGACGCTGTGGGGCCAGGAACTGCATAATCAGGACGGGTTCATCCATTTTGGCGACGGCACCGGTCCGGTGCAGGTGGACAGCAACGTGCTGTCGGTCTCGGCGGCGGGCTGGCATATCCTGTATGTAAAGGGCGACCACACGCTCTGGGGCCAGGGGCAGCCATGGAACGGCTGGAATGACACCCCTTATGCTTCTTGGACCATATACCAGTCGACCCCGTTGCAGTTGGATACCGGCATCGCGTTCGCGGTGGCGAATTCCAGCCACAACCTTTATGTCAGGAGCGATGGCACGCTTTGGACGCGTGGCGCCGGATGGTCGAGCTTCAGTGGCCCGGCTGTGCAGGTGGACACGAACGTCGTGGCGGCGGCGGCGATCGGCGGGGTCTACAGCACCTATATCAAGGGCGATGGCACCCTGTGGCTCCAAACGGGGATATTGGGGACTCTGCCCGCTCCGGTGCAACTGGCCGGCGGCGCACTGGCCGTTTCCGGCGGCACCGACGCCGGCGATCTCTTTATCCAGCAGGCAGGCTACGGCACGGCCCCGGCCGTCACCACGCAGCCCCTATCGGCTTCGCACGCTCTCGGGGACACTGTGACCCTCCATGTTGCGGCCAGCGGCACCGGCCCGATGGATTACCAGTGGTTCAAGGATGGCGTGGCGATCACCAACGGCCGGAACGCGGACTATACAATCGGCTACATGACCGCGGCTGATGTGGGCAGCTACACGGTGACGGTCACCAATTCCGCCGGCAGCGTCACCAGCGCCGCCGCGGCGCTCAACCCGGCAAGCAATCCCCTGCCCATCTTGATCAACTTCGAGGACTACACCAGTGGCGCCGGCCAGCTCGTGACGAATCCGTTCTCCGGGTTCACCGGCTACACCTACAGCAGCTCGGTCACGCTCGGTGGCATCGCCGGCGATCCGATCCAGGGCATCCTGGCCACATCGGCGCTCGGCACCGGCCAGGCGGCCTATTTCGGCGGCGCGGGTACAAACCTGCCGCTGCCGGTGAGCGATACGTTCTTCTCGGCCACCGTGTACTCCGGTCCGTCCACCGAGATTCCGGCCAACCTCATCGGATCGGCCACGCCGGTCCGAACGGTCTCGGTTGATTTCCTCATCCAGCGCAACGGCGGCGACAACCAGCAGGCGCTGGCGTTCTATTTCTACGACGCGGTCGATGCCAGCGACGACAACACGTTCGCCTTCCACTCGTTTGTCCGCGTCAACCCGGACAACACGGTCAGCATCGCCGACAACAATTACAATTACTTCACCCCGTCCACCCCCGTCACCCTACTGCCGGGCGTCGGCTACCGGCTGGTGCTAAGTGTCAATTACAACAGCGCGACCTGGTCCGCCACCATCAACGCGATCGACGGATCGGCCTCATACACCGTCGCCGACCACCGCTCCATCAATGTCAATGGCTACACGCTGAGCGGCTGGACGACGGTCGACACGGTCGACATCGAGATGGATGCGGTGGCGTCGGCCTCCCACAAGGCGCTCGCGGACCGCTTCCTCCTCGACAACCTGCAGATCGTCGGCAGTACGCCCGGGCCCACGATCGGCACGTTCACCACGGCGCAGAGCGTGACGGCGGGCGGCAGCGCGATCTTCCAGGTGACCTCGGGTAACGCCACCGGCTATCAATGGCAGCGCTCGACCGACAACGGCGCCACCTGGACGACGGTGACCGACGGCGGCGCCTTCTCCGGCGCGAGTACGTCCACCCTGAACGTGAGCGGCGTCAACATCGGCATGAACGGCTGGCTGTTCCGGACGGTGGCCAGCAATGCCGACGGCTCGACCACCAGCACGGCGGCGACGCTCACGGTTTCGCTCGCCGTCGGCGCGGGCGTCGAGACGATCGACCCCGGGTTTACGCGGCCGCAGTTCCGGCGCGCGGCTCTCCCCGGCCGGATCACCGCCGACCAGGTGTCGGGCAGCGGCAAGATCTACGCGACCTTCAACAACGGTGCCTCCGTCACGAGTGCCAACAACCAGCGCATCGGCGCCGTCATCCGCCTGAATGCCAACGGCACTCTGGACAGTTCCTTCAACACCGGTTCCTTCCTCACCGACGCCTGGGCGGTGGTGCCGATGGCCAACGGTCAGGTACTGGTCGGTGGCCTGGCCAGCAGCGAGAACTACGAATCCGGCGTGCCGCTCTACCGGATCTTCCGGTTCAATCTCGATGGCACCCGCGACCCCGGCTACAACTCGCCGGTGATCTCGGGCATCCCGCGTTACATGACGCTGCAGCCCGACGGCAAGCTGCTCGTGGCGCCCTCGAACCAGTGGCCCAACAGCGGTCTCACGAATCTTATCCGGTTGAATACCGACGGCTCGCTGGACGGCGGCTTCACCGTTCCGACCTTTGATGGCGGCGCCTCGGTCAACGAGGTCTTCGCCACGATCTTGGTAGACACCAACAACAAGATTCTTGTCGGGGGCTACTTCAGTAGCGTGAACGGCACCAACTACCCGGGTGTTGCCCGGCTCAATTCCGACGGCACGCTGGACGGCTCGTTCTCGCCAAATGGTAGCTTCACTCTGAGCACCCCCGGTCGCCAGGTTCGCGGGCTCGGTCTGCAGACCCAGGGAGCAAATGCCGGCAAGATCCTCGTGGCCGGTGCAAAGATCCAGGTCGGTGGTGTCGTCCGGGCGGTCGTCCGGCTTAACAGCAACGGCACCCTGGATGGCACCTTCAATCTGCAGGCCGTGGGTGCGGTCATCGGCGCGAACGGCCTGCGGCCGCGCCTGCTGAACGTGCTGCCCAACGACCAGTTCACGATCGTTTCGGACAGCATAACCCGGTTCAACGCTGATGGCACGCTGGACGGCAGCTACACGCGGCCGGCCTTCTCCCTGGAGTCCTTCTGGATGGACACCCTGGCCGACGGCAGCGTGCTCGTGCCGCCGGAATACGGCACAACCGTCAACGGCGCGGGCGTCGGCGGACCCTTCAAACTCACGCCTGGCGGTGCGGTCGATGGCACCTTCACGCCACCAGCTTTCCAGACGGAGGTGTATCCGGGTGACTTTGCGATCCGGCCTGACGGCAAGGTCCTGATCTGGGGTAATTTTGACACCGTCAACACCACGGCCCGCCACGGCATGGCGCTGCTCAACAGCGATGGCTCGCTGGATCCCTTCAACTTGAGCGGGGTGGCCAATCTCTACAGCATCCAGGGCGCCGCCTTGCTCGGCACCGGCCAGATCCTCGCCGCCACCAATCTGGGAAGCTACTCCGGCCTGAGTGCCGTGGCCCAGGTGCTTCTGACGAACGGGGTTTCCCGCTTCAGTTCGGACGGCTCGGTCGATGGCACCTTCACGCTCGATCCCTCGGTCAACCCTGGCGCCCTCCATCCGCTGCCCGACGGTCGCCAGCTCACTTGGGATACCACCACAGGCACGCTGTTGAATGCGGGCCCGCTGCTGCAGCGCCTCACCCTCAGCGGGTCGATCGACGGAACCTATGCCGGACTGAGCTCGACGGCGTTTGGCACCATCTACCGCAATCCGGCGAACTCAAACAGGATCACCAGCATCGTGCAGGGCTATTTTGAGGTCGTCGGCCACTATCCGGATGGCCGCGCCCTCGCGGTCGCGACCACTCCAAACGGTCCCTATCCCGCCGGAGCCACGACGCTCAATTACACTGTGCTCCGGATTAACACGGACGGCACGCTCGATTCCAGCTTCACGGCGCCTTCTGCTCCGGTGGCCACGAGTTCCGGTTACACCATTTCGCTGGTTGACCCGCAAAACCAGACCGACGGCCCGGTGCAGTTCAGCCTGACCACGGCCGGCAGCCCGCCGTTCTCCGGCGTGGTGCCGCAAGCCGACGGGAGCGTGATCGTCTACGGTTCCTTCAGCAGCCTCGGCGGCAACCCCGCCCCCGGCGTCGCCCGCCTGACCAACACGGGTGCTTTCGACGCGGGCTTCAGTGTCGGTACCGGCCCCGCGCTGAGCACGCCGGCGGGCCGTTCGCCGCAAGTGAGTGGCCTCACGGTCGCGCCGGACGGCAAGACCTGGATCACGGGCCTCTTCGACTCCTTCAGCGGGGTGCCGGCGCCCGGCATCGTGCGGCTCAACGCCGATGGCTCGGTCGACACCGCGCTGGCGACCCAGATTGCCTACCGTTCCTACCTCGGCAATGGCACCAAGGTCGCGTTCGGGCTCACCGGCGAAATCTACGTCCTGGGCACTTATGCGCAGCCCATCGAGCCGTTCCCCCTCGCCCTGCACCGCCTCGTGGGCACAGTCGCACCTGTTATCACGTGCGATCCGAAGAGCCAGTCCGTGTCGGTCGGCGCCAATGTGACGTTCAGCGTCACGGTCACCCCCGGCCTGACCGTCGCTTACCAGTGGTTCAAGGGTGGGGTGGCCATCCCCGGCGCCACGAATTCCACCTACAGCCTGACGAATGTGCAGCCGGCCGATGCCGCCAGCTACACCGTGGTGATCACGAACGCGGTCAACTTCGCGACCAGCAACGCCGCGGTGTTGTCGATCGGCGGCACCTTCGCCGCCTGGCAGTCCGCCAAGTTCACCAGTGGCGAGCTCGGGAATCCCGGTGTCAGCGGTCCCAACGCGGTCTACGGCCAGGATGGCCTGACCAACCTTTTGAAATACGCCCTCGGGCTCGAGCCGAAGCAGAACATCACCACCGGCCTTCCGGCGGTCACTTCCTCCGGCGGCAACTGGGTTTACACCTATGTCCGTCCGACTGCGGTCACCGACGTAACCTACACGGTGCAATATTCCACCGACCTGGCCAACTGGACGAATCTCGCTGACTCGTCCGTTGGAGTCTCCGGCGGCATGGATACCCGCCAAGTGACCTTCTCCCAGACCACTGCGCCCAACATCTTCTTCCGCCTCAGCGTCTCAACCATTCCGCCCACCTGAGATCCATCGGATAACGCCCGCTGATGCCTCCATTGCGGGGGCATCCGTGGGCGAATGATTTCTGATTCTCCC
>CAZZDB010000084.1:0-15859 GCA_964652485.1 uncultured Oleiharenicola sp. | reverse complement strand
CGACGGCCTTCATCAGGCCCATGTTGCCCTCCTGGATGAGGTCGAGGAAGGAGAGGCCGCGGTTGGTGTATTTCTTGGCGATGGAGATGACGAGGCGCAGGTTGGCCTCGACCATCTCGGTCTTGGCCTTGTGGGCTTCGCGGATGAAGCCGCGGGCGGTCTTCAGGGTCTCCATCAGCGCCGGCGGCGTGATGCGCATCTCGAGCTCGAGGGCCTTCAGCCGGGAGTTGATGGCGCGGACGTCGATGGCGACATCCTTCTTGGACTTCGGGTGCTTGGCCCGGTGGAGGTCGTGGAAGCACTTCTCGACCTCGTGGATCTTCGGGCGGAGCTCGAGGAGGAAGTCCTCGTAGACCTTCAGCTTGAAGAAATATTTGACGTAGCTCGCGCGGAGGACGTTGTCGCGCTTCTTGAAGCGGATCATCGCGTTCTTGCGCGCCTTCTCGTCGCGCGCCTTGAGCGCGTCGCCCCACGCCTCGGTGGCGATGGCGTCGTTGCTGCGGGTGACCTCGACCAGCTTCTGCAGGTTCTTGAAGTAGGCCTCGCGGCTCTCGATCTTCTTGTCGATGACGAGGCGGTCGAAGCGCTCGGTGCGCAGGAGCAGCTTCTCGCCGAGGTCGGCGAGGTGCTTGCCGACGGGCCCGAGGGCGAAGAGGGCGGCGAGTGCGTTGATCTCGGCCGTCTCGATGCGCTTGGAGATCTCGACCTCCTGCTCGCGGGTCAGCAGCGGGACCTGGCCCATCTGCTTGAGGTACATGCGGACCGGGTCGTCGAGGATGTCGTTGTTCGACGTGCGCGACTCCTCCTCCTCGGCCTCCTCCTGGCGCTGCTTGTAATTGTCGACCTCGTCGGGATCGAGGATGTCGATCTCGAGGTTCTGCAGGATGGAAATGACGTTCTCGATGTCCTCGGGATTGTCGACGGACTCGGGCAGGGCCTCGTTGATGTCGGCGTAGGTGAGGTAACCCTGCTCCTTGGAGAGGCGGATAAGATAGCGGATCTTTTCGTTCAGGTCGCCGGAAAGATTCTCGAGCGCCTTCTCCTTGAATTCCTTGGCGGCGTCGGCGGTCGCGGCGAGCGGCGCGCTGTTCTTCGTCGGCTCGGGATGCTTGCCGTTGGTCGCCGGCTTGGCGGCCTCGCCATTTTTCGCCGCCGGGGCGGGGGGGTGTTTGTCGGAAGCCCTGTCAACCGCGTGCGGTTTCGCGGGCGCCTTTTCGTGGTGGGCGGGTTTGGCAGGCTTGGCGTGCTTGGAATGGCTCGGCATAACGTTGGTAAGGTATCCCGGAGGGGCTACAACGCAAAGAAGGGTTCCAGCTGCTTCAGGAAGCCAGCGAAAGCTTCGGTGGATTCAGGAGCTGGCGGGTGATATCGGCGCGTTGTTTCAAGAGGGACGGTAAGGCCGCGTCACCTATCGCGCCTTTCGAGGCTATTTCAAGTTCTATTTGTTGCTTCTTTGGCTCCAAGAATCGCTTCTGCAAATGCCAGAGACCCTCGTTGGCTATTTTGTTCCAATCCTCGTCACCCGAGGCCTGGAACAACATGCTGGCGGCAAGTGCCTTTTCTTCCTCCGCCTCAAGGAGTTGATCAAGGGATTCACGGCCGTTCCATCCATTGTGCGAGACCTCTGCCAGCATGCGGTCGAGCAGCCGCCCGGCGATGCTGCCGGTGTCTATCCACTCGTGCGGCAATTTGGTGCTGAGCTCCTGCATCAGTTGCTCGTGGTGGAGACAGACATAAAGCAGGTGTTCCTCGTAGCCTTTGGTGTGCGAATCGGCCGTGGCTTTGCCGACGGGGCCCGGGGCTTCCCGACCTTGGGTGAACTTCCGCTTCTCGACGATCGCCACCTCGCTGCGGATCGCATCGGGACTCACGCCGAGGAGTAGCGAGATTTGCTGCAGGTAATCCTCGCGCGCGACCTGGGTGTCGGCCTGCGCCGCGATCTCGACCATGCCGCGCACGGCGCCCATGCGCTCGTTGAACGAGGCCGCGGCGGGTTTGGGCAGGAAGGCCTGCTTGGCGAACTGCATCGCGGTGAGCGCCCCGCGTTTCACCTCGTCATAGGCGGCGAGCCCCCGTTCGAGGAACAACAGGTCCGGGTCCAGTTTTTCCGCGCCGGCCAGCATCAGGAAGCGTACCTCCAGGCCGGCCTTCAGGGCCATGGGAAGGAAGCGCAGCGCGGCCTTCTGCCCGGCGGCGTCGCTGTCAAAAAAGCATTCCACCTGCGGATGGTAGCGGCGCAGCAGCAGCAGCTGGCCTTCGGTGATCGAGGTGCCCTGCGGTGCGATGGCGGTCTTGAGTCCGGCGCTCCAGCAGCGCATCGAGTCGAGCTGGCCCTCGACGAGCACGAACGGGTGGCCCTCGGCGGCGTGGCTGCGGGCGCGATCGAGGTTGAAGAGCAGGTTGCTCTTGGTGAAGATCGGCGTCTCAGGCGAGTTGACGTATTTCGCCTCGTGTGCCGGGTCATCCGCCGGCGTCAGCTCGAGCTGGCGGGCCGTGAACGCCACGACGCGTCCCTGGTGGTCGCGGATGGGGATCATCAGCCGCCCGCGGAACCGCGGCCGCAGCCCTCCGAGGGTCAGCACGGTGCCGTCACGCGTGAAGAACAGCCCGCACTGCCGCAACGCCTCCTCGGAGAACTTCCGCTTGAGCAACGTGGCGGCGAGGCCGTTGTCCTCCGGCGGCGCGAAGCCGATCTTGAACTCGTCCGCCAGCTCCAGCGTGAACCGGCGGTTCTTCACCCAGTAATCGCGGATGAAGGTGCCGTGCGGGGTCGGCGCGAGGAACGCCTGCCGGTAGTAGTCCGCGGCGAGGTCGTGAATGTCGAAGATCTCCTGGCGGAGCGAGCGGGTCTCCTTCGACGGCCCGCCGGAGCCCTCCTCGTATTCGAGCGTCACCGCGAAGCGCTGGGCGATGGCCTCCACCGCCTCGGTGAACTGCAGGCCCTCGGTCTCCATCACGAAGTTGATGACGTCGCCCGCCTTGCCGCAGCCGAAGCACTTGAAGAAACCCTTGTCCGTCGAGACGTTGAAGGACGGGGTCTTCTCGGCATGGAACGGACACAGGCCCTTGAAACGGTTGCCGCCGGCCTTCTTCAAGGCCACCACGCGCACGACGACGTCGTGGATGTTCACGCGGTTCTTGAGGTCGCGGAGGCTGCTGGCTTTGATGACGGGCACGGACACTAGCTGTAGGGCCGGACGGGCGGGCCCGCCGAGCACAAAATCCGTCGTGAGAATAAACTTTTATCCGCGGTTGCGGTCTGTCACGTTGCGCACTCTCCCGCCGGACGACCCGCGCACCCACCACATGCGTTCACTCCTCATCCCCAGCACCGTTCTTTTCGCCCTGACCTGCGGCCTCGCCGCGCTCGCCGCCCCCAAGGCCGCCCCGACCGCCCCGGTGTGGGAACACCGCCTCGTCGACTTCAGCGACGCCGACTACCGTTACGCCGTCGAGCAGCTGCTGCAGGACTTCGAGAACTCTTCCGGCCGCAAGCTGGTGCCGGGCCCGAAGAAGAAGGTCGGCCTGAAGATCTACGCCGACTCCGGTCCGGGCCTCGCCACGCCTTTCGGGCTCGTGCGCGGGCTGATTGTCGCGCTGGAAAAACGCGGCTTTGCGACCGAGAACATCTTCCTCGTGGGCCTCAACCCGCTGCGGCTGCGACTGACCGGCTACCTGCCGTCGTTCTCGAGCGGCACGGTGCCGTTCCCCGGCCACCCGGTCTATGTGCTCGAGTCAGGCAAATTCTACGACCCGACCTGGTTCTACGACAGTCCGCTGCCCTCGCGTTTTGATCCCATCACCAACGACCGCGCCGTCGAGGCCGCCGCCGCGGGCAAGGCCAACACCACCACGGAGGAGGACCGCAAGAGCTTCCTCGCGACGCCGCTGTTCCTTGACGCGGATTTCTGGATCAACCTGCCCGTCTACACCGACCACCCCGTGCTCGGCGTCAACGGGGCGCTGGTCAACGCCACCCTGTGGAACGCCAGCAACACCTTCCGCTTCTTCAAGAGCCCCGCGACCGCGCCCGCCGCCGTGGCCGAGATGTCCGCCATCCCCGAACTGCGCGAGGGCTGGGTGCTCAACATTGCCAGCCTGCAGCTCTACCAGTTCATCGGCGGACCCTATTTCAATTCCCTCTACACGGTGTCCGAAAAGAAGATCTGGATGAGCGCCGACCCGGTGATCCTCGACAGCCTCATGTTCGAGAAGCTGAATGCCGCCCGCAAGAAGACCGGTTTCGAGCCCATCTCCGAGGACGAGGCCCGCATGCTCGACTTCGCCCAGCAACTCAACGTCGGCTCGACGGACACCGCGCACGTGCTCTGGCGCCACTCGGGCCAGCCGTGAGCTTACCTGCGTGACCGCGGTGAGGTCCGCTCCCCGCCCATCTCCGGCAAACCGGACGGGCGGGCCGGGCAATGGTCAAAGTTTCCACTTGAACCGGGGCGCGGGCTGGAAACTCTATCAGGAGATGTCTTACGCCGCCTATCTACCCATCTTCGTCCAGGTCGTGCTCGCCGGCTCGATCACGGCCATGGTAATCGCCTTGAGCACGCTGGCCGGCCAGCGGTTCAAGAAGAACGCGATCAAGGACACCGCCTACGAGTGCGGCGTGCCGAGCGACGGCAGCACGCACACGCGCTTCTCCGTGAAGTTCTACGTCACGGCGATGCTCTTCATTCTCTTCGACATCGAGGTGGTGTTTCTCATCCCGTGGACGTTCGTCTACCGGGATTTCCTGGCGAACCATATCGCCATCCTCTCGCCCATGCTGTTCTTCCTGTTCGTGCTCGTGCTCGGCCTCTTCTATGAGGTGAAGAAAGGCGCGCTCGAGTGGGAGAAGTGAGGACGGCGAAATCCCCAACGCTCCAGGCCAAGACTCCCAAAGCCCGAGGCGCGAATTTCGATGGGAGATTCTCTGAACCGAAATCTATCCGGCGTTTGGCCTTTGTGATTTGGACTTCTTTTAACCCATGCGGCTAGACCGATACATCTCCCGCGGACGCATCCTTGATCTCGGCAGCGCCGACATGGAGGGTGCCCTGGCGGAATTGCTCAACCAGACCGTCGACCGCTTTCCCGACCTCAACCGCGAGGCGCTGCTGAAGGGCCTGCTGCGCCGCGAAAGCACGATGACCACCTACCTCGGCCTCGGGGTGGCCATGCCGCACGTGCGGGTGAAGATGGGCCGGCGTTACATCCTCGCCGTGGGACGCAGCCACTACGGCATCCGCTACGACGGCGCGATGGAGAACGAGCCGGTGAAGCTGGTCCTCATGCTCATCGCCGACGAGAAGGCGCGCGACTACCTGCAGGTGCTGGCGGCGCTCGCCCGGTTGCTCAAGGAGCAGGACTTCATCGACAGCCTCGTGCAGGCCCCCGACCTCGACACGCTCTACGACCGGCTTTTCGCGGGCTTTGGCGGCATCGCCTCCAAGCCCGTGCCGGCGACCCAGAGCCGCGTCAATCGCGTGGTGCTGCGCGAGGCGGAGAAGATCGCGCGCGGCAGCGGTTGCACGGCGCTGATGGTGTTTGGCGACACGTTCTCCGGCGGCTTCGAGTCGCCGCGCTGGAAGACCTCGCTCAAGACCATCCTCGTCACCCGCAGCCTGACCGACGCCGAGGACCATCCCGCGCGCTTCGGCGAGACGATCCAGGTCCGCTCCTTTTCCAACCAGCGCATGGCCCAACTGCGCAGCGCAGTGCTCGTCGGCCTGACGCGCGGGCTGATCATCTTCAGTGACCGCGTGTGCTGCGTGGGTGGCATGGCGGGCAGCAACCAGTTCGACACCATCGTGGTCGTGGATGTGGAGAAGGAATTCTCGACCTTGCTGACGGGCCACGCCGACCTGCTGCCGGCGGACGTGAAGCCCGAGGTGCTCGAGCGCGTGATCGCCGTCGCCACGGAGCTGGCGGTTGAGGGCCGCGAAGGCCGGCCGGTCGGCTGCCTTTTCGTGGTGGGTGACAGCGACAAGGTCAGCCAGCTGACCAAGCCGCTCGTGCTCAATCCATTTTACGGCTACAAGGAGGAGGACCGCAACATCCTCAATCCCTTCATGGACGAAACCATCAAGGAATTCTCATCCATCGACGGTGCGTTCGTCATCCGCGGCGACGGCGTCGTGGAGTCGGCCGGCTCGCTCATCCAGGCCGCCGATTACAATCACACGCTGCCCAGCGGGCTCGGCTCGCGGCATGCGGCGGCGGCGGCCATCTCCGTCGCGGCGGACTGCATCGCACTGGTCGTTTCCTCGAGTTCGGGGCAGGTGACGCTTTTCCGGCGCGGCGTGATGATGTCGCTGACGGAAAAGAAGGTAAGTGCTTGAACTGAAGCAGGGAGCGGCGAAGGAAGGTGGTAACGCCGCACCGTTGCGGCACCCGGCCGTCCCGGTGTTGGCCTGGACCGTCGCCCCGCAAAACTTTTAGGTTGCACGTGGTGGGGGCGCGGCTTTGCTCTCGGCCCTTACAACCCATTTAAAGCCATGCAAGAAACCGTCACCTTGGAATGCACCGAAGCCCGCAAAGAAGGCAAGCCGCCCTCGCGCTACCTTACCAAGCGCAATAAGAAGACCGTGACCGAGCGCATCGAGAAGAAGAAGTATAACCCCTTCCTCAAGCGCCACACGCTCCACAAGGAGATCAAGTAAGATCCCCCGGGGGGCAAGCCACCCCGCCTCCGGAAAATCTTTAAGGCCGGTTCCTCGCGGACCGGCCTTTTGCTTTGGCTTACTTCTTGGGCTCCGCCGGGGGCGGCATTGGTGGCGTGCTGGTGCTGGTGGCCAGTTGTGCGCGGCGCGCCGCGCGCCAGCTGTCGCGGTGCTTGCGGATCCAGTCGAGCAGGGCGCGCTCGAAACCGATGTCATAGCCCAGCCGCTCGGACTCGATCCACTTGTGCTTCAGGATTTCCTCCCGTTCGGCCAGGAACTCCTGATAGAGACTGGACTGCTTGACGAATTCGCGGCTGCCGCCGTTGGTTTCCTGGGTGATGGTCGTCATAGCGGTCGAACGCGCCGACTTAGCGACAGTTGGAAATGGTTCCGACGCTCAGGGTCGGCAGTTTTAGGCCCGGCTGCAGTGTCATGCGGAAATCACCCTAGATAACTCGCGGCATCCGTGTCAACCAGCCGCTCAGACCTTTAATTTCAATAGCAAGGTCTGCGCGATTTCCCGGAAGACCCGGGCTGGCTTGCCCTCGGGCATGCTGACCACCACGGGCATGCCGGAGTCGCCGCCGGCGCGGATTTCCGGGAAGAGCGGCACCTGACCGAGCAGGCTGGTGCCGAGGGCCTCGGCCGTCAGGGCACCGCCGCCCTCGCCGAAGAGCGGCAACTTGTTGCCGGCGGCGTCCTCGAACCAGCTCATGTTCTCGGCCACGCCGAGGAGCGGGACATTGACCTTCTGGAACATCAGGCCGCCCTTGCGGGCCACATTGGTGGCGGCGATCTGCGGGGTCGTGACCAGCAGCGCTCCGTCCAGGGGCAGCGTCTGGACCAGTGAAAGCTGCGCGTCACCCGTCCCGGGCGGGAGGTCGACCAGCAGTACGTCCAGCTCGCCCCATTTCACATTCTGGACGAATTGCTGGATCGTTTTCATGATCATCGGTCCGCGCCAGACGACCGGCGTGTTGTCATCTACGAGGAAACCCATGGACATCACCTTCACGCCGTGGCGTTCGAGCGGCACCAGGTGCTCGTCCTCGATCTCCGGCCGCCCCGTGATCCCCATCATCAGCGGTACCGACGGGCCGTAGATGTCGCAATCCATCAGGCCGACGCGGCCCGGCCGGCCGCGCTGCTCCAACACCTGGGCAAGGGCGCAGGCCAGGTTGACGGCGAAGGTCGATTTGCCGACGCCGCCCTTGCCGGAGGCGATTGCCACCGAGTGCTTCAGGCCGGCGGGCGTCTGCCCTCCGCCCATCGTCGCCTGGCCGGGCTGCGGCGCGGCCTTGGCGGCGGAAACGGCGAGCTCGATGATGACGTCCTTGACTCCGGGCTGGGCGCGGAGGCACTGCTCGATGTCGGTCTTGAGCTGGAGCGGCACCTTCGGATCGGACGTGGTGATGGCGACGGAGACCTTGGCGGTGCCGTCGGCAAACGCCGCCGAGCGCACGAGCCCGAATGAAACAATATCCCGGCTGAACCCGGGATACTTTACCTGCTTGAGGGCTTCCTTGATGGAGTCGGCGGTCATGAAAGTGTGCGAAAATGGCTTGGAAAACGGGGCGCTTTGACCTTGTGAGTAGGGCGCCGGGAGTAAAACAAAAACCGGCCGCGAACTTTTGCCATTAATCTCAGACCCACTCTCATGCAGAACGCCTTTCGTTTCCTCCTTGGCCTCGCCCTGGTGACGCCGCTCTTCGCCGATCGCGAAATCGGCACCGTGAATGTCCAGGGTGACACCAGTGTCATACCGGTCTCGGTCAGCTCGTCCTCGTCCGAGCTGCAGAACCTCGCCCTCACCGCCTTGAACACCCACGGTCGCTACAAGCTAGTCGCCAGCGGCGGCGCCTACACGTTCAATTTTACCCCGGCCGGCTCGAACCAGGTCACGGTCAGCATCACCAAGGGCCTCGGGGTCAGTCCCGTGTCCAGCGAGACCGTCACCGGTACCAGCCTGCGCAACGCGCTGCTGCGCGCCGCGGACGTCGCGGTGAACCGCACCAGCGGCCTCCGCGGTTTCTTCGCGGGCAAACTCGCCTTCGTCAACGAACGCACGGGCAAATCCGAGATCTACACTTCCGACCTGTTCTTCGGCGAAATGCTGAAGTGGACTTCCGACGGCAAGCAAATCGTCGGACCGCGCTGGTCGCCCGACGGTTCAAGGATCATTTTCACGAGCTATCGCACGAGTTTCCCCGACATCTACGTGCTCGAGCTGAACAACCGCCGCATTTCGCTGTTCGCGAGCTTCAAGGGTACCAACAGTGGCGGCCGCTACAGCCCCGATGGCCGCCGTGTCGCCATGGTTCTTTCGGGCGAAGGCAACCCCGAGGTTTACGTGGGCAACGCGGAGGGCCGCCAGATCCACCGACTCACCGTCAACCAGTCCGTCGAAGCCTCGCCCGCATGGTCACCGGACGGCTCGCGCCTTGTGCTCACCTCCGATGCCGCCGGGGCGCCGCAGCTTTACGTGATGTCCGCTGGCGGCGGCGGTATGACGCGTCTCAACACGAACATTTCCGGCTATTGCGCCGAGCCCGATTGGAGCGTGGCCGACCCGAACAAGATCGTCTTCACCGCGAAGGTGGGCCGCGGCTACCAGATCGCGGTCTACGACATGGCCTCCAAGGCCAGCAAGATAGTCTCCAAGGCGCCGATGGACGCCATCGAGGCCACCTGGCTGGCCGACGGCCGCCATGTGGTCTGCAGCTTTCGCGCCGCGAACACCAGCAGCCTCTACCTGCTCGACACTGAATCGGGCAAGGCCACCCGTCTGAGCCCGGCTGCGCTGGGGAACACCGCGGGCGCCAGCTACCTTGCGCCCCAGTAAATGAAGCTCCTCTTCATCGGCGACATCGTCGGCAAGCCCGGGCGGGAGATCGTCGGTGCGGTGGTGCCGAAATTGCGGGCCGCGCGGGGGATCGATTTTGTCGTCGCCAATGGCGAGAACGCCGCGGCCGGGGCCGGCATCACGGGTTCCATCTGCCAGTCGCTCCTCGAGGCCGGGGTCGACGCCATCACGCTCGGCGACCACGTGTGGGACCAGAAGGGCTTTGAACACGAGATCACCGGCTTCGACCGCGTGTGCCGTCCCGCCAACCTGCCCGTCGCCTGCCCGGGGCGTGATCATCTCATCATTGAAAGAAACGGTTTCCGGTTGCTTGTTTTCACGGTGCTCGGGCGCAGTTTCATGGGTGCCAAGGCCGACTGTCCCTTTCTTTGTGCCGACGCCATGCTGCAAAAACTTGCCGGGCGGTTCGATGGGGCGCTGGCGGAGATCCACGCCGAGGCCACCTCGGAGAAGCAGGCACTCGGCTGGCATCTCGATGGCCGGGTTACCGCCGTGCTCGGCACGCACACCCATGTTGCCACCGCCGACGCCTCCCTGCTACGGAAGCAGACCGCCTTCATGTGCGACGTCGGCATGACCGGGCCGCACGAGTCCGTGCTCGGCCGCGAGATCGAACCCGTCATCGGCCGTTTTCTTGACGGGATGCCGCGGCGCTTTGAGGTCGCCGCCGGCGATGTGCGGTTGTCGGCCGCGTTGGTTGAGTTTGCGTCCGGCGGCCGGGCGGAGAGGATCGAGTGGTTGAGCCTGAGGATGCCCCGATGAAATTTTCTTCGCCCGCCGCCGATGTCTATGTGCCGGATGGCCGTCCGCCGTCCGTGGCGCTGGCCCGGACGACCCACCTCTGCATCGCCGCGCACCAGGACGACATTGAGATCATGGCCTATCACGGGATCGCGGAGTGCCACGCCTCGCAGTCGCGGTGGTTCACGGGCGTGGTCGTGACCGACGGCTCGGGCAGCCCGCGCGCCGGCCAATTCGCCAATTATTCGGACGAGCGCATGAAGGCCGTGCGCCAGGCGGAGCAGCGCAAGGCCGCGAAGCTGGGCAATTATTCAGTGGTCATCCAGCTGGCCCATCCCAGCACCGTGGTGAAGAGTGCCCGGGCCGCCGGCGTGCGCGACGATCTGCGCGCGATCGTCCAGGCGACCCAGGCGCACACGGTTTACCTGCACAGCCCGGCGGACAAACACGACACCCACGTCGCCGTCTTCCTGCGCAGCCTGGAGGCCTTGCGTTCGCTCCCGAACGCGCAACGTCCGAAGCAGGTCTATGGCTGCGAAGTCTGGCGCGATCTCGACTGGCTGGTCGACGCCGACAAGCTGCTGCTCGACAACTCGGCGAACCCCCGGCTGGCGGCCAGATTGGTGGGGGTGTTCCGGTCGCAGATCGCCGGCGGCAAGCGCTACGACCTGGCTGCGGCCGGCCGCCGTCTGGCCAATGCAACCTTCCACACCTCGCATGCCACTGACCAGGTGACCGCGATCACCTGGGCGATGGACCTCACTCCGCTCGTGCGGGACGTCAGGCTTTCGGCAGAAAGATTCACGCTCGCGCGCGTCGACCGTCTCCGCGCTGACATCGCCGCCCGCCTGAAACGGCTTGCCTCCTGATTTCCCCTTCATCCTCCCATGGTCAAAAGCACCGGCACCTACCAAGGCGAACTCAACTGCCAGCTGACCCATGGCCCATCGGGCCAGGTCATTGAAACCGACGCACCCAAGGACAACCACGGCCGCGGTCAGGCGTTCTCGCCGACCGACCTGACGGTGGCGTCGTTCGCCTCGTGCATGGTCACCACCATGGCCATCGTGGCGAAGACCAAGCTCGGCTTCGACATCCCAGGCGTGCGCTGGGAAGTGACCAAGGAGATGTCGCTGGACGCGCCCCGGCGCATCGAGCGGATCGTGACGCAAATCTGGCTGCCGTTCGCCAAGTCGCAGGACCCGCAGGGCGTGCTGGAGAAGGCCGCGCTCAACTGTCCGGTGCACCACAGCCTGCATCCGTCCATCGCGCGCCCCGTGACCTTCCACTGGCGGGAGTAGGCAGTATCCGGCTCTGGACCGGGGGAATATCGCGGGGGCTGGTTTGCGGCTATTTGCCGCTGCCAAACCGGTAGTTGCCGTCAAAGACCAGTTCCACCCCGTTCGCCAAGATGCGGACCTTGAACTGGCCCGTCGTCGCATCGACGGGCCGGGCGTAGCCCGTCACCTTGCGTGGTTTGCTTTTCTGGTTCACGGCGTCGCCGGTGAACTCAGCCTTCTCACCCTTGGCCAGGTTGGCCAGATCCGCGTCCTTCAGCGTGATGACGATCCGGCCGGTCTCGCTCCAGAAGAACCACGGAAACACGCGGGCCTCGTAGGTGGCGGCCAACGTTGAACCCTTCCGTTCGAACACGCCCGGCGTCAGGGTGACGTTCCCAAGGTAGATGGAGGTCTTCATCGGTTCGACGCTGATGTGGTCCCAGCCGGTGAGAATGGGCGCGGGATCCGCCCGCAGCGCAGCCGCAGCACCCAGCCCGAGGAACAAGCACAGTTTCAGTCGCGACATCATCGTTAGGTCACGATGGAACAGCCGGGATTGCAGGCAACCGGAATTACCCCAGGCAGACCGGAAACACGGGGATAGCGGAGTCTCCGCACTCGTCCGGTCACGCCCGGCGGGCCCCGTGGCGCCCATTTCCGCGTTGCCAAGACCGGTGGCGGACCGTTGCTTGGCCGCTATGGCAAAAAAGGCGCAAGCGACCTGGGGTGGACGTTTCTCAGCCGGTCCCGCCGGGCTGATGCAGCGTTTCAGTGAATCGGTCTCGTTCGACTGCCGCCTCGCCCCGTTCGACATCCTGGGCAGCAAGGCCCATTCAGCCATGCTCGCCAAGGTCGGACTGATTACGCGCCGGGACCGCGCGGCCATCCACCGCGGGCTCGATGCCATCGGACGCGAGATCGCGCGCGGCCGGTTCAAGTGGCGGACCGGGCTGGAGGACGTGCACATGAATATCGAGCAGGCGCTGACGCGGCGCGTGCCCGCCGCCGCCAAGCTGCATACAGCCCGCAGCCGCAATGACCAGGTCGCGACGGACATGCGGCTTTACTTCAAGGCCGCCTGCGCGGACCTCATCGCCCAGCTGACCGACGTCCAGCGCGCCGTGCTCAAGGTCGCCGGGCAATATGCCGATGTTCTCATCCCCGGTTACACGCACCTGCAGCGGGCGCAGCCGGTGTTTCTGGCCCATCATCTTTTCGCCTACCTCGAGATGCTGGAGCGCGATGCGGAGCGTTTCGCCGAGGTGGCCGACCACGCCAACTGGTGTCCGCTGGGTTCGGGCGCCATCGCGGGCACGACGCTGCGCATCGACCGCGAATTCACGGCGAAGCAGCTCGGATTCACCGACGCCGCCGGCCGGCCGCGGGTCACGCAGAACAGCATGGACGCGGTGAGCGACCGCGACGTGTTCATCGAGTTCGCCACGGCCTGCGCCCTGACTGGCGTGCACTTTTCCCGCCTCGCGGAGGACATGATCCTATGGGCCAGCCGGGAATTCGGGTTTGTCGACCTGCCCGACGCCTTCTGCACGGGTTCGAGCCTGATGCCGCAGAAGAAGAACCCCGATTCGCTGGAACTGCTTCGCGGCAAGTCGGCGCGGCTGCAAGGCAACCTGCACACCCTGCTCGTGCTGGTGAAGGGCCTGCCGCTTACCTACAATCGCGACCTGCAGGAGGACAAGCCACCGGTCTTCGACAGCCACGACCAGACCGCGCTCTGCCTGCAGGTGCTGGCGGGCACGCTCGCCGGCTTGAAGGTGAACCGGACGGCGTGCGCCACCGCGGTGGCGGACCCGGTGCTGCTCGCGACCGACCTCGCGGATTACCTCGTGCGCAAGGGTGTCTCGTTCCGCGAGGCGCACCATGCCGTCGGGGCCGTAGTAAAGCTGGCGGAGCGGAAGCGCATCGCGCTCGACGGGCTGACCCTTGCGGAGGTCAAGACGGTGCATCCGGCCTTCAAGCCCGACTGGCGGTCGGTCTTCCATCTCGGTCACGCCATGGCACGCCGCGCCGGCACGGGCATGCCCGGCCCGGCGCAGGTTGCGCGGCAGTTCAAGCGTTGGCAGAAAACACTCGGCTGAGTGACCGCTGCGGGGAATTGGTGTCCATCAGTGTGGATCAGTAGTTCCCTCCGTCCATGCCCGCCATTCGCATCCTTTCCGACCGGGTCGCCAACCAGATCGCCGCCGGCGAGGTGATCGAGCGTCCGGCCGCCGTGGTAAAGGAACTCGTCGAAAACAGCCTCGACGCCGGCGCCACGCGCATCGAGGTCGAATTCCGCAGCGGCGGCCGCGCCCTGATCCGGGTCGAGGACAACGGCGGCGGAATGTCGAAGGACGACGCGCTGCTCTCACTCGAGCGCCACGCCACGAGCAAACTCGTGGAGACGGCCGACCTTGACCGCCTCGGCACCTTCGGTTTTCGCGGCGAGGCCGTGCCGTCGATCGCGAGCGTCTCCCACTTCCAATTGCAGACCCGCCCGGCCGACGCGCCGGCCGGGACGGAGGTGGTGGTCAACGGTGGCAAGCTCGTCCATGTGCGCGAGTGCGGGCTTGCACCCGGCACGCGCATCACGGTGTCGCACCTCTTCAATTCCGTGCCGGCGCGCCGCAAGTTCCTCAAGACGGATGCCACGGAGTCGGCCCACATCATCCAGACGGTGCGGCTTTACGCGCTGGCCTGTCCGGCGACGGCGTTTACGCTCGTCGAGGACGGCCGCGTCCTGTTCCAGTCTCCGGTCTGCACGACGCTCGAGGAGCGGGTGGGGGAGATTTTCGGCAGGCAGATGGCGGCCGACCTGCTGCCGGTGGAAATGGCGGAGACCGGTCTCAGGCTCACCGGCCTGATCGGCCCGCCCGGGGTCAGCCGCGCGACACGGCACGAGATGCTGATGTTCGTCAACCGCCGGCCCGTTGACAGCCGAACACTCAACTACGCCTTGATCGAATCCTATGCGACCTCGCTGGCGAAGGGCCGCTTTCCCGTGGCCGTGCTCTTTCTCGACCTCGACCCCGCGGCGGTGGACGTGAACGTGCATCCGGCGAAACGCGAGGTGCGTTTCCGCAGCGAGGGCGCCGTGCGCGGCTTTGTCGTCCGCGCGGTGCTGCAGCGTCTGCGGGAATTCGGCGCGCCCTCCGCTGCGTCGCCGGCCGGGGCCGCGGGAGGCCGGCCGACCGTCCCGGTGGAGCATCTGCCCGGTGACCCGACCGCGCCGCCCGTGCCGTCCTCCGGCGTGATGGCACAGCCGTTCAGGCCGTTCACGGCGTTTCCGGCCCGCCCGGCGGTCGCGCCCCACCAGCCGGCCGCCGTGATGGCAGCCGCGATCCCGGCTATCCGGAACCCGGGATCCAGGCTGGAGAACCCAGCCCCTCTGGCGGGCTGGCGTTTTCTGGCCACCGCGCACGGGGACTACGCCCTGTTCGAGGCGCCGGGCGGCGTGGTCGTGGTCGACCGGCGGGCCGCGCACGAACGGGTGTGGTTCGAGCGGTTGCAGGCCCAGTTTGCCCGGGGCGAGGTGGCAAGCCAGCGCCTGCTGTTCGCGCTGCCCGTGGAATTGGACGCGATTGCCAGCGCGCTCCTCACCGACCGGCTGAGATTTCTCCACCGGCACGGGCTCGAGGTCGGGGAGTTCGGCCGGAATTTCTTCCGGATCGAGGCGGTCCCGGCCTGGCTCGAGCCGGCAGATGCGGAGATGTTCCTGCGCGACATCATCGGCCTGATGCGCGAGGGCCGGCTCGACGAGAAGAAGCCCGCCCTGGCAGACGAGGAACTGGCGCGGCTGTCCGCCCAGAAGGCGGTGCGGCTGCCGCCGACGGTCACCGAATCGGAGGCGCTGGCCCTGATGGCGCAGTTGTTCGCCTGCACCCAGCCGCACACCAGCCCGGCGGGCCGGCCGACGCACTTCGAACTCAGTCACGGGGAATTGGCCCGACGTTTTCAACGGTAGCCGTTCCGCCCCGGCACCCGGCGACCCAAGGGTTGGCCGCGGCTCTGGCGCGGCGCTGAATTCCTCGCAGGTTCCAAACAGGTGAACTAAGTTTTATCCGGGTAATCCCGCCTTGCGTGCCCGCTTGGCACGGCTTGTGATTCAGGTCCCCATATGCCTTCGAAAGCCAAAGCCAAAGCCGCCAAACCACCCAAGAGTGCCGGGCGCCCGCATCCAGACTCTCCCGAGGTGATTCTCCGTTCGCTCATCGAGCGGCATCTGGTCTCGACCCTCGCCCGCCATACCGGGTCGGCCACGCCACGGGACTGGTGGGTGGCCACCGCCCTGGCCGTGCGCGACACCATCCACGAGCGCATGA